>JAJYBH010000116.1 GCA_021779135.1 Deltaproteobacteria bacterium | reverse complement strand
GCGCATCAACCTGACCCGCGTCAACGAGGCCCTTCAGGAGAAGCCGGACACCATCTGCGTGGCCTGCCCCTACTGCCTGACCATGTTCGAGGATGGGCTCAAGGATGTAAACGCGGAGGGGGTCAGGGTCCGCGATGTGGCCGAGGTCATGGCCGAGGCCGTGTTGCGCTAGCGAATGATTCAGGTCTCTATCGACATTCAACACACCTTACCCAGCAGTCCCGCGTACACCTGACTGCCATCCCGCGTCAGCCGGTGGTGATGCCCCCGAGGGTGTGAAGCGGATTTGGTATTTGAACCATATGGGCGCCGAGGCTGACCCACCTGGCACTCATAACATACCGATATTATGTTAAGGGGTGGGTTAATTAGGACACCGAATTGGATCAAAGCTGGAAGCTGATTGACAGCAATTGTGCGGTTTAGGGTGAACAGCTGCGGGCACCAGTAGATTGCTAGAGGTTATAAAACGAGAAAAGCCCCTGATTTCTCAGAGGCTTTTGTACTTGTGCGGACTATTAAAGACAGTCTTGGAATTTCGATTGGTGCCCGAAGCCGGAATCGAACCGGCACAACCCTCACAGGTCGAGGGATTTTAAGTCCCTTGTGTCTACCAGTTCCACCATTCGGGCTCGTACCAGACAGGCCGGAATTAAATAACTAGCCGTTGACCCGTTCTTTGAGATCCTTACCGGTTTTGAAGAATGGGGTCTTTTTGGACGGAATCCGGACTACCTCGCCGCTCTTCGGGTTGCGGGCTTCACGACCGGTACGTTCCCGGATGGTAAAGCTTCCGAAACCACGAATCTCAACCTTGTCACCGGATCTCAACGCCTCTTCGATGGAGTCGAAGACGGTATTGACCAGCATCTCGGAGACCTTCATGTTCAGCATGCCGTTGGTCTGTACTACCTTTTCAATCAGTTCACTTTTGGTCATGGCAATCTCCTGCACTATCGGTTAATTATTTTTCTTGTTATCCATTTCCTGCTGAAGAAGTTCGCCGAAGTTGGATGTGGCCTGGCCCTGTGATCCCATGTACTGCTCGAATTCCGCCTTCTCGACTGCGGCATGCATGGACTTGATGGAGAGGGAGATCCTGCGCTCGCGCGAATCACAGCTGAGTACGACCGCTTCGAGTGAATCGCCTACCGCGGCAAACTCCTTGGCGGAGGCCACTTTTTCACGGGAGAGTTCGGATACATGGATCAAACCTTCAACGCCCTCCTCCAGCTCGACAAACACGCCGAAGTCTGTCAGCGAGGTAACCTTGCCGGTGACGATCGTTCCGGGGCGGTACTTGTCCGGCGCCAGACTCCAGGGATCGGGCTCGAGCTGCTTGATGCCCAGGGAAAGCCGCTCGTTCTCGACATCCACCTTGAGGACAACCGCCATGACCAACTGACCCTTGCTATAGACATCGGCAGGATGCTTGACGCGCTTGGTCCAGGAGATGTCCGAGACATGGACAAGTCCGTCGATGCCGTCTTCGATGCCGATGAACATGCCGAAGTCGGTCATGTTCTTGATCTGGCCTTCGATCTTCGTGCCAACCGGATATTTGTCCGCAATCGTGGACCAGGGGTTTTCGGAAATCTGCTTGAGGCCCAGGGAGATCTTGCGATTGCCCATATCGACCCCCAGCACGACCGCTTCGATCTCGTCGGCAACGTTGAGGATGTCGGAGGCGCGGCGGACGCGCTTGGTCCAGGACATCTCGGAGACATGAATGAGGCCTTCCACGCCGGCCTCCAGTTCCACGAAAGCGCCGTATTCCATCAGGCTGACAACCTTGCCCTTGATACGTGCTCCGATCGGGTAGCGGGCAGGCACATCGATCCAGGGATCGGGCAGGGTTTGCTTGACGCCCAGGGAAATCTTTCCTTTGGCACGATCGAACTTGAGCACCTTGGCGGTAATCTGCTGGCCCGGTTTGAGGAGATCGGCAGGCTTGCCGACACGCCCCCAGGAGAGGTCGGATACATGCAGGAGTCCATCAACGCCCCCCAGATCGACGAATGCGCCGTAATCGGTTACATTCTTGACAATGCCTTCGACAATCTGTCCCTCTTCGAGTTTTTCAAGGGTGACGTCACGGACGGAGGAACGCTCTTCCTCGAGGACCGCGCGGCGGGAAAGTACAATGTTGTCGCGCTTCTGGTTGAGCTTTATAACCTTGAATTTGCCTGTCAGGCCGATGTAGCTGTCGGCGTCGGATGATGGCCGGATATCAACCTGCGAAGCGGGCAGGAAGGCCTGCAGGCCGATATCGACGGTGTAGCCGCCGTTGACCCGCGCGGTGATGGTTCCTTCGATGATGCCCCCTTCCTGGCCGGCGTCGCCTATCTTTTCCCAGGCCGCCAGATAGTCGGCCCTGCGCTTGGAAAGGATATACCCCTTCTTGCCGTCTTCCCTGGTCATGAGGACCTTGATGCGATCGCCAACCTGCACCTGCATTACGCCATTTGCATCCCGGAACTCCGCGGCGGGAACATGCCCTTCCGATTTGAGTCCGATATCCACCAGCACGGTTTCCTGGTCAATGCGTGCAACCGTTCCTTCTATAATTTTATCCTTCTCTGGCCTCTCTTTGAGGCTTTCAGAGAAGAGATCTGCAAATTCGCTGCTCTGCTGCTCGGCATCCAAATCCTCCTGTTCACCGTTGTCTGCAGTATCGAGCCGTTTGAAATCAACCATTAAACCATACCCCCTGGACGTTTTTCTTTCTATGATAACTACCGGTATCGCGTTTGAAGCGTGATAATGTAGCACATTTCCATAATAATTCAATCGCTTTTATTAAGCTCTTCGATCCTGGCCATCACCTCGTCGATAATCCATTTGGGTGTGGAGGCCCCGGCAGTCACCCCTACCCGTTCGACGCCGACAAACCAGCTCGGGTCGATTTCGGCGGCGGTTTCGATATGGTGGGTACGGGACTGGAGTTCGGCACAGACTTCGGCCAGACGGCGCGTGTTGGCGCTGTTGAAACCACCCACCACCAGCATGCAGTCTACCTGACAGGCCAGCTCCTTGGCCTCTTCCTGGCGCACGGCCGTAGCGTCGCAGATGGTATTGAAGACCCGTATCTCGCCGCCGCGCTGGAGGCATTCCGAGACGACGTTTTTCAGGTTTTCGAAGGATTGGGTTGTCTGGGCCACCACGCCGATCTTGTTCATTTTGGGAAGCTTCTTGACCTCTTCCCCCGACCCGACCACAAAGACTTTATCACCGCCGTAGGAGACAATGCCCTGAACCTCGGGATGGTCGGCATCCCCGACGACGACAACGCCGTAGCCAGACTCGGAAAGACTTTTGACATGCTCCTGGGCCTTTTTGACAAAGGGACAGGTCGCATCGACAATCTCCAGTTGCTTCTGCACGGCCTCATCGATCTCCCCCGCGGCAACCCCGTGGGAACGGATAATAATGGTGCCGCACTCCATGGTTTCGAGGTTTTCGAGAACCTTGACGCCCATCTCCTCAAGCTTGTTGACCACCTGAGGAGAGTGGATGATCGGCCCGAGGGTGTAGGTTTTCTTGTCCATGGCGGCCGCCTCGAATGCCATCTGTGTGGCCCGCTTGACCCCGAAACAGAACCCGGCCCGTTTTGCTAGTATGATCTTCATGGTTCAGTTCCCCACGCTGTGTAGTGTATTCATGCAGACGGACACCATGGTGTCGAGCACCTCGTCGATCGTTCTGCCGGAAGAATCTATGGCAATGGCGTCCCCGGCCATCCTGAGCGGGGCCAGATCCCGCTGCGAGTCCTGCAGATCGCGAATTGAGACGGCTTCGATCGTTTCCTCCAGGGAAACATGTTCACCTTTGGCGGCCAGTTCCTGAAAACGACGCCGGCCACGTTCCTCAGCAGAGGCGGAAAGAAAGAATTTCACATCGGCATCCGGAAAAACAACCGTGCCGATGTCACGCCCCTCCAGCACCACGCCCCCCCGGGCACCCATCCTGCGCTGAACCTGCATCATGGCTTCGCGGACCGGCCGGAGCGCCGAGACGCGCGAAGTCAACAGCGACATCTCCGGAGTGCGGATCTGGGACGACACATCCCGACCATTGGCAATTACCCGCTGACACCCGTCAGCGCGATCCAGACGGATATCGATATGTCTGCAAAAACGCTCCACCGCGCCAAGGTCATCAGGGTTTATCCCGTCCACATGCATCAGATAGGCAACCGCCCGGTACATGGCGCCGGTATCGATCTGCAGATACCCCAGGCGTTCGGCCAGCAGATGCGCCACCGTGCTCTTGCCGGCCCCCGAAGGTCCGTCAATGGCGATCACCAGCCCATCCGCCCTCGTGCCGGAGGCGCTACCCACGGGAAACCTTTTCCAGCAGGGGGAAGAAAGTGGGGAACGAGGTGGCAACACAGCCGGTATCGGCGATGGTAATGCCGTCCGTGGACACCAGGGCCGCCACCGCCAGCGACATGGCGATGCGGTGGTCGCCGAAACTCTCCACGCTGCCGCCGGAGAGCCGTTCCACACCGTTGATGGTCATGCCGTCGTCGCACTCCTCCACCGGCACGCCCAGAGTCCTGAGGTTCGTGGCCATGGCGCTGATGCGGTCGGTCTCCTTGACCCTCAGCTCGCGGGCCTCGCGAACCGTCGTCACCCCCTCGGCGCAGGCCGCTGCCACGCAGATGGCGGGGAACTCGTCTATTGCCCGCGGCACCACGCTGCCGGCGATGGCGCACCCCTTGAGCCGGGATGAGCGCACCAGGATATCGGCCACCGGTTCACCGGACAGCTCACGCTGGTCCAGCAGTTGTATATCGCCCCCCATGGCCCGCAGGATATCGATGGCGCCGGTACGGGTCGGGTTGACACCCACGTTGCGGATCAGCAGTTCGGAGCCGGGGGTGATCAGGGCCGCTACCATGAAGAAGGTAGCCGAGGAGATGTCGCCGGGCACGGTGATATCCTGCCCCTGCAACTCGACACCACCCTTGACGGTCACGCCGCTGTCGAAGGTCTCCAGGGTTGCCCCGAACAGGCGGAACATGCGCTCGGAATGGTCGCGGGAGAGGCTCGGCTCGCGCACGGAGGTATCCCCGTCGGCATACAGGCCGGCCAGCATGATGGCTGACTTGACCTGGGCGCTGGAGACGGGCGATTCGTAGCCAATGGCGTTCAGCGAGCCGCCGCTGATGGCCAGCGGGGCGAGGCTGCCCTGGTTGCGCCCCAGGATGCGGGCGCCCATGCGCGTCAAAGGCTCGACGACCCGCTTCATGGGGCGCTTGCGCAGATACTGGTCACCGGTGACGACCGAGAAAAAGGACTGACCGGCCAGCAGACCGGTGATCAGCCGGATGGTGGTGCCGGAGTTGCCGCAGTCGATCACGTCGCTTGGCTCGCTCAGGCCATGCAGCCCCTTGCCCTGGATGACGACGGTTTCGCCATCGTCATCTATCCTGACCCCCATGGCGCGAAAGGCGCCCATGGTGGCCATATTGTCACCGCCACGCAAGAATCCGCGAACGCTGGTCGTGCCATTGGCAATGGCTCCCAGCATGATGGAGCGGTGCGAGATGGATTTGTCGCCGGGGACCGTAATCTCGCCCTTGACGGATGCCGCCGGCCTGATGGTGATGGTGTTCACGGGTACTCCTCTGCGATCAATCGGTATATCATGAAAATTTTCACCAGGAAGTCACGAAGAACTCGAAGGACAATTTACCCGGAATTACAAATAATTCACCGAGATTTCATACTTGCAACTGATGTGCTTCGTGAATTCTTCGTGTACTTTGTGTCTTTGTGGTAAATAATTGCCGTTTAGCTTTTTAAACGATCCCGTCGCGGAACTGCTTGGCGATGGTAAAAAACTCGTTCAAGCCAACCGCATCGCCACGATCGATGCGCTGACGCAACTCGGCCAGACTGGAAGAAAAACCATCGATGCTCTTCAGAAGCGCTTCCCGGTTCATCAGTGCGATGTCCCGCCACATGGCCGGGTCTGATGAGGCGATGCGGGTAAAGTCACGAAAACCGCCGGCGGTGAAGGAGAGGACGTTCTCACCCTCCACGTCGGCCGTGCCCACCGCATGCACCAGGGCGTAGGCCACGGCATGAGGGAGGTGAGATATTTCGGCGAAGATCCGGTCGTGATGTCCCGGCTCCATGATACAGACATCAGCACCGGTCAAACGCCAGAGACGTGCTGTCAGCTCCAGGGCAGCCCTGTCGGTGCGTTCCGTCGGCGTCAGGATGCAGCGCTTGCCTGTGTAAAGGGTAGCGAACGAAGCGGCCGCACCCGAGTGCTCGGTGCCGGCGATGGGATGTCCGCCGACGAAGTGACAGCCGGCCGGCATGAGAGGCTCGCATTCCCGGACAATGGCGGCCTTGACGCTGCCGCCGTCGGTGACGATGCAGCCGGGAGCCAGGGCCGGAGCGATTTCGGCCACTACGGCCGGAATCGAGCAGACCGGCACGGAAATGAACACCATGTCCGCCCCACGGACCCCCTCGAGAGCGTCCTGGGTGATTTCGTCGCAGATACCCAGGGCAAGTGCATCTTCAAGATTGGCGCGGGATCTGCCGACGCCAACAACACTCTTCACGGCTCCCGCCTCGCGCAGGGCGCGGGCCAGGGAGCCTCCGATCAACCCTACGCCGATGATTGCCAATCGTTCGATCATTGTGCTCGTCATTCCCATCCTACATCGACCGCGGATACGATCCGAGGACCTTGAGGAACTGGCAGCAGTCTTTAAGTTCATCCAGGGCAATGGCCACATCCGGATCGGAAGAATGCCCGAACAGATCGAGGAAGAAGATGTATTCCCAGGCCTTCTGCTTGTAAGGCCGGGATTCGATCTTGGAGAGGTTGATGCCCCGCTTGGCAAACGGTTCCAGCATGCGGCAGAGTATCCCCGGCTCGTCCTTGACCGAGAACATCACCGAGGTCTTGTCGTTGCCCGAGCGTTCAGTCGGGGTGCGGGAGATCACCAGGAAGCGGGTGAAGTTGTTGACCTGATCCTCGATCCGGCTGCGGACGGTCTTGAGGTCGTAAAGGGAGCCGGCCAGTTCGCTGGCAATGGCCGCCGCCGTATAATCATCACTTACTATCTGGGCTGCGGCCGCCGTGGAGGCGACATCGACCACCGGGATGCCGGGCAGGTTTTCATCCAGCCATTGGCGGCACTGGGCCAGCGGCTGCGGATGCGAATAGACCTTCTTGATGTCCTCCATCCGGCCGGTGCGGGAAAGCAGGTCATGATGGACCTCCAGCAGGATCTCCGCCGTGATCTTGAGGCCGCTCTCCACGAACATGTCCAGGGTATGTGAGACGACGCCCTCGGTGGAATTTTCCACCGGCACCACGCCGTAGAGCGCCTTGCCCTTCTCCACCTCTTCGAAGACCGCCGGAATCGACTTGAGCGGCACCAGCTCTGCCGAAAGGCCGAACTGCTGCATGGTGGCCAGATGGCTGAAGGTGGCCTTCGGCCCCAGAAAGGCGACTTTCATGGGCGATTCCAGGGCCAGGCAGGCCGAGATGATCTCACGGTAGATGCTCCGCAGGGCATCGTTGGGAAAGGGCCCCGGGTTGCCGGTCAGCAAGCGGTCATAGATCTGCCGTTCGCGGCCGGGAACGTGAAACTGCAGGTTGCCGCCCGATTTCAGCCGGCCGACTTCCAGCACCACCCGTGAACGCTCGTTGAGGAGCTCGACGATGCGGTCATCGATACTGTCGATCTGGGTGCGAAGTTCTTCGATCGTGGCCGTGGGCTTCTGCAAGGGACTCACCTGGAGGACGTAGTATATTCGGGCTGAAATGGAACGTTTTTATACTGCAAAGATGCTTGAAAGGCAAGAACTTAGTTAGTCAAGGGCGGCCCCGAAACGCTCCATCCAGCCATCGAAAACAAGGACCTTCCCCTCACCGAATCCGGCCAGTTTGCTGCGGACCTGTTCCGGCGATTTTTGCAGGCTGATCCTGCCCGGGCTCTTCGAGTAGAACAGGTCGGCAAAGCAGATGATCTGCTCACAGGTGGTAACGGGCGACATGTCGCGGTGCGGCAGGGGCAGCTCCTGCCTGATGATATCCTCCACGGTAAGACCGACACCGATGTGCCGTTCGCAGACCAGGGCGTGCCGGGGCAGCCCCTCCGTCTCCAGGATGTCACGGCCGATGATGCCATGCATGAGGTAGGGGAAGCCCCCCTCCATCCCGATCCCGGGGGCGCGGACGCGGCAGACACCGATATCGTGCAGCAGCGCAGCCTCCTCCACGAACCGGCAGTCGTCCTCAGACAATTCAAGCACCTGGCAGACCTTCAGTGACAGCCCGGCCACCGACCGGCCGTGAGCGACAATTACCGCCAGGGCATCGCCTGCAAAATATCTTCCCAGCAGTTCCATCACCCTGCGTTGCATGGCAATACCCTCAACCGATAAAAAGTAATAACGGCATTTCAAAAAACACCGCTCACAAAAAAATGCCGACATGAACACATGCCGGCATTGTGCCAGACACGCATGAATCCTGACTAGGGTTTGAAATCCTTGATGGTCGAGATGACAAAATCCTTCTGGGCCGCATCCTTGTTGTGACACCCGAAACAGGTATCCACCGGGTCAAGTCCGCTCGGCTTGCCGTCGGCGCCATAACCGACAAAGTGCCAGCCGCCGGTTTCTTTCTTGCGTTTGTCCTTGCGCATCAACACGGTCATGTTCTTGGGTCCATCGCCTGCCGATCCGGTCTTGATGTTGAAATAATCAACGACAATCGTGCTCCCTTCAGGGAATTTATTCCCGGCCTGGTACCCCTTCAGCGCCTTTTTATCGGCATAGATGTAATGGATCCCGTAGAAGAGGGAATTCTTGTCGGTCACGAGCTTGCGTTCGCTTTTTTTCCAGCCCGTGTACCCCTTGGGCAGGGGCGGCAACGTCGCCGCAACGACCATCGCCGGAAGGAGTACAGCAGCCAGCAGTACTGCAAACAGAGGTTTCATCATCAGTGCGTCTCTCCTTGAAATTGATCTGCCGGCACTATACCACAAATTATTCCGGATTGTCACCCCCAAGGCACCCTCAGCCGGACAGCGCTCGTTCAGCCATCGGGAACCATCCTTTTAAAGTTTTGGTTGAAATTGCCGATGTACTGAACTGATCGATAGAATTTTTCGAGACAAAGCGCCGGGGAATATTGTATAAACAGGAATCTTTTTGACTTTGCAATTCAATATTGCAGCTGAGGAGTCGGCATGAAACGGAATCGTGGTTTCACCCTGATAGAAGTCATTGTTGTCGCCGCAATCATTGCCATCCTGGCCGGAATCCTGGTGCCGATGATCTTCAGACAGATCGACGAGGCGAAAATTTCCCGTGCCGAAGCGGATTGCAAATCCATTTCTACGGCTGTTCTCCTGTTCCGGAAGGACACCGGTAAGTGGCCCTACTACCTGCCCGGTGACTGCACCTTGACCTATCTTGCCATAGTGGGTTCCGGAACCAGTCCCGTAAATGCTCTCTCGGATTGGCAG
>JAJYBH010000016.1 GCA_021779135.1 Deltaproteobacteria bacterium | reverse complement strand
GTGACGAGACGTCCTCGAACAGTTAGCCGATATAACAATATTCCCACTTTTACATCACACGCCAGTAAAGGAGAATCACACTATGGTCACACATATCGTCATGTTCAAGTTAGCCGATCCCACCGCCGAAAACCTGTCCGCGACACGTGACAAACTACTCAGCATGCAGGGGAAAATCAGTCAACTGCGGCACCTTGAGGCGGGGGTCGATGTTATCCGCTCCGAACGCTCATACGACATCGCCCTTCTGACGAGATTTGACTCGATTGAAGATCTGCAAGCGTACCAGGTTCACCCCTACCACGCCGGTGAAGTCATTCCCCATATGAAATCGGTCTGTTCCTCCATCGTGGCCGTGGACTACGAAAACTGAACAGGTCGGCCGACTTCGACAGTGCTGCCCTGAATCCATAAACGGAACGAGATATTGTGTATACTTTTATCTTGACTAAGCATTCCCGGATGAGTAAAATCCGGTTTTACTAAAATCCTTACATTTGTATACATTATAACTAGCGGGATTTATTCGTGTTTTATCAATGACTTGCCTCGGCGTTTTCGAGAATTTCAGGACGTGTATTCGAGCCTGTTGACAGCAAATACAAACATGGAGGTAGACAGATGTCAGATTATGGAACCCTGCAAGACCGCGTACGCCACAAGTCACTTTTAAGCAAGGTTATGACCGCTGAAGAAACGATCCAGTTCTTCCAGCCCGGCATGAATCTTGGCTGGTCAGGCTTCACCCCGGCCGGTTACCCGAAAGTTGTTCCGATTGCCGTGGCCGAGCATGTTGAAAAAAACAACCTTCAGGGCAAGTGGAAGTTCAACCTCTTCATCGGCGCCTCCGTCGGCGCCGAGACCGAAGACCGCTGGGCAGTCAACGACATGATTGACCGCCGCTGGCCCTACCAGACCGGCAAGAACATCGCTGCCGGCATCAACGAAGGCCGCATCCGCATGGGTGACAAGCACCTCTCCCTGTTCGCCCAGGATCTTGGCTACGGTTTCTACACCAAGGACGCACCAACCGGCAGACTTGACCTAGCCATCATCGAAGTATCGGCCATTACCGAAGACGGCAGCCTGGTGCCGACCTCCTCCTGCGGTGTGATCCCCGAGATACTGATGATGTGCGACCGGATCATCATCGAGGTCAACACCGGCCAGCCTTCCTTCGAAGGTATCCACGACCTGGTCTCCTGCGGCACCCCGCCCAACCGCCAGATCTTGGGCATCACCAAGGCCGGTACCCGCATCGGTTCAACCTCGATCCCCTGCGACCCCAAGAAGATCATCGCCGTGGTCGAGTCCAAGCTGCGTGACCAGGGTCGCGCCTTCGCAGAGCAGGATGACACCTCGGAAGCCATTGCCAACCACGTTATCGAGTTCTTCACCCACGAAGTAAAGATGGGCCGTCTGCCGGACAACCTTCTGCCTCTTCAGTCGGGCGTCGGCTCCATCGCCAACGCCGTCATCGGCGGCCTGGCCAAGGGCCCGTTCTACAACCTCTCCGTCTATACCGAGGTGCTCCAGGACACCATGCTCGACCTGTTCGACTCGGGCAAACTGGACCACGCCTCTTCCTGTTCGCTCTCGCTCTCGGCGACACCGGGCTTCCCGAAGTTTTTCGAGAACATGGACAAATACTTCGACAAGATCACACTGCGGCCGCTCTCCATCTCCAATGCACCGGAACCGATCCGTCGTCTCGGTTGCATCGCCATGAACACCCCGGTCGAGATCGACATCTACGCTCATGCCAACTCGACCCTGGTCGGCGGAACCCGCATGATCAACGGTCTGGGCGGCTCCGGCGACTTCCTGCGCAACGGCTATCTGAAAATGATGCACACCCCGTCATCACGTCCTTCCAAGACCGACCCGACCGGCATTTCCTGCGTTGTGCCGCACTGCTCACACATCGACCACACCGAGCACGACCTGGACTGCGTGATAACCGAGCAGGGACTGGCCGACCTTCGCGGCCTCTGCCCGCGTGACCGCGCCAAGGTCATTATCGAGAAGTGTGCCCATCCGGATTACAAGCCGATCCTGACCGAGTACTATGAAATGGCGCTGTCAGAATGCCTCCGCCGCAAGGTTGCCCACGAGCCGCAACTGTGGGATCGCGCCTTCAAGATGCACCTCAACCTGGAAAAGAACGGCACCATGAAGATCAAGAACTGGGATATCAAATTGGATCTTTGCGAATAGCCTGTTTACCCTTATCAAGGTTGTTTCCATTTCCTTCTTACCCCGCCGGGAAACCGGCGGGGTTTTTTATATTCCGGGTTCCATTTCATACTTGAACTTATCGAGCAGGTATGGTTTATATATTACGCTTTGCTCACCAATGCCGGTGCGCATATTCCTCGACTAGAACAGGCTGGAACAGATGGCTGACAACTTAAATGGATTTCAAGGCGCGGTTGCCGGGCTCTCCCTCACCGATGTCATCCAGCTCAAAAGCCACAACAAATACACCGGCTGCATCACTGTCATTTATGGCAACAGTGAAGGTATCATCTATTTCGCCGACGGCGAGATTATCCACGCCGTCCAGGGCAATGAGACCGGTGAAGAAGCCATCTACCAGATCATCAAATGGCCTGGCGGGAACTTCAATATCCACCCGGAGATGACCTCCAACACCTGTTCCATTCACTACCGCACCGATTTTCTGTTACTGGAAGCGCTGCGCCGACTGGATGAGGAACGTGCCAACGGCGCGGATTCAGGGGGGGGGAACGCCCCTTCGGTAACCCCACGGCGCACCATGAGCAAGGTCGCTGCACGTCTCCAGGAGATTAATGGCGTCACCTACGCAGTACTTCTGGACAAAAATGGCACACCACTCCAAGACACCAGTGTTGAAGCAACCTCACTATCAGCCAAGGGCCTTTTTCTGGCCAGGATAGGCAACCAGCTGGGCGAACTGATAGGACTGGGAGACGCCAAGGCAGCCGCTGTACATACCAGCGACTTTCACTTGCTGATGTATGATTCCAGGCAACACTATTTGAGCATTGCCGTCAAACCTGAATTCAACCTGGAAAGTGTGGAAGGCGAGATCAAGTCCGCCTTGATGCCGGGTAAATAGGAGGATGGTCTCATGCAGGACATCCTGCGTCACATAAATAGTGTTGAAGGTGTTATCGGAAGTGCTGTTTTCAATGAAAACGGAGCTGTTGTAGATCATGCATTTCCCCCTCTCATCGATGCAGAATCTCTCCATTCGGCTGCCGGGCTCGTTCTGGAATGCACCCAAGGGCTTCAGATTTCCCGTTCTCTCGATATCATTGATCTTCGCTACGCCGAGGGACGCATCATCATCAAGGCCTTCCCGGGGGCCCTGCTATGCCTCTTGTGCACCAAAAACATCAACCTGCCGGTACTGAACATCACCCTCAAACTGGCGGTGAAAAAACTGGGGGCATTGCTCCCGAATATCGCCGAAATTGCCGGAGAAACCGCCGACAGCAGCATTCTCAGGCTCCGCATCAGCCATCTCGCCAACCGCGATGCCAGTAAAAGCTTCGACTCACTCGGCATGATCGCCGTCAGCCAGCCGACCTCCTCCTACATAAGCGAATTCTACAAATCCGCTTTCAAAAAGCTCACCCTGATCAACGCGACAGCCGGCACCAGCGGGACCTTTCCGGTTATGATCATGAAAGATATTGACCAGCAGTTTGACGGCACGATCATCGTCGGGCCGGGCATAGAGAAAAAACTGCAGTTGAACGAAGGGGACAACGTCGAGATAAAGATCGGATAATTTGTCCGCATACAAGGCCGGCACGAGGGGTGAGCGATTTCACCCCTCTTTTTTTGTGTGCGCCTTGGGATGGGCCTTGTCGTAGACCTCCATCAAGCGGTCGATGCCGACATGGGTGTATCTCTGGGTAGTTGAAAGAGAGGCGTGGCCAAGCAGTTCCTGTATGGCGCGCAGATCCGCCCCCCCCTCCAGCATATGGGTGGCAAAGGTATGCCGCAGGATATGCGGCGAGATGCGCTTGAAGGCGGCTATTCGCAAGACATGAGCATCAACGATGCGCGCCACGCTGCGGCGATTGATCCGCTGGCCGCGTGTGTTCAAAAAGAGCGGTCCACTGCCGCCCAGTTCACCCCGACCCTGCAGGTACTTCCGGATAGCCTCCACGGCACGGCTCCCCACCGGCACAATGCGCTCCTTGTTGCCTTTCCCCAGCACACGAACCATCCCGCCCGTAAGATCAAGGTCGCCGATAGCCAGGCCGGTCAGTTCTGACACCCGCAGACCGCAGGAATACAGCATCTCCAGGATCGCCCGGTCACGCAGGGCGTATCTCTCGGCATCCCGGGGCGCCTCGACCAGGGTGGTTACCTGGTCGATATCCAGATGAAACGGCAGGCGGTTTTCCTTCTTGGGGGTGGCAATCAATTCCGCCGGGTTTTTTTCAACCACGGCCTGCCGCACCAGATATCGGAAAAAACTCCGTATGGCGGCCAGTTTCCGGCCGACTGTGCTCTTTTTGTCGCGTTTCCCCAGCTGCGCCAGATAACGACGCAGCAACAGATGATCGACATCCCCGACTCGGGTGGGCGTACCGCTTTCGCGGGCCACGAAAGCCGCCAACTGCTCCAGGTCCAGCCGGTAGGCGGCCAGGGTGTGAGGTGACACATTCCGCTCCGTATCGAGGTACCTGCAAAAGGCAACTATCTGTTCAGACAGGTCTGCCATCGACGGGGCTAGTCAAAGGGGGGCAGCCCGGATTTCAGCTGCCAGCCTTTCTTATCCTCGGTATCGAGATAAGTCCACTTTTGGTGATAGGTGAGGGTCTTGATGCGGTTGGAAGGAAGCGCATAGTAATCGAACTCCGCAATCACCTCGGCGGTTCCTTTTTCCGGGGTGCACTCCGAGGTCAGGATGCGGTAGTCGGTGATGGTAACCCCCCGCTTCTTGATATCCTCGGCACTCTTCATGTATTCATCCCGCAATTCTGGGTCCAGATAGATCATGCCGGCATTTTCTATATCGCGCCAGCGCAGCATCTTGTTGTACTCTTTCATGCTCCGATTGAATTCCTCGCGGATGTTGGCCTGTTTAGCCTTCAGGGCATACGCGCACGAACAGAGCGACACCATCACAAAAATCATCATAATCCGATAGCAGTGTTTCATTTTTTCCACGTCCTCTCAAGCGAATGTATATAGTCGATCAGTTCCAGGGCCAGTTCGTATTTCCCGAAGGGAGGGATCAGGTAGAAGCCCCCGGCGGCGTCAAAGACCTCCTGGATAAACTCCCTGGCGATCGCCAGGCCTTCCCGTACGCCGGCCTCTTTTTCCAAGCCCTTCATACGACCGCGGATGGATTCCGGCACCGAGATACCCGGCACCTCGTTGTGCAGATACTCGGCATTGCGCTGGCTGACCAGCGGCATGATCCCCGGTAAAATCGGGATGCCGCAGTCGCGGGTCAACTCCAGCGTTTCGAAGAACAGGGCCGGATCATAGATCGGCTGGCATTGGGCAAACGCCGCGCCGTTGTCTACCTTCTTGCGTAAACGGCGGGCCTGCAGCGCGCTGTCCCGCGTATTGGGGTTGAAGGCCGCGCCGATAGTAAATCCGGTCCCGCCGCCGATGGGGTTGCCAATGGCGTTCACCCCTCTGTTCAGGTCGCTCAGGAGCTTGATCAGGGTAAAAGAGTGCAGGTCAAAGACCGACTTGGCCCCGGCATGATCCCCCATGGTGGCCGGGTCACCGGTCACCGCCAGTACCGTACGGAGACCCAGCAGACTGGCGCCCATCAGGTCGGATTGCATGCCGATCAGGTTGCGGTCGCGACCGGTGACATGGATGATCACCTCGATGCCCACCTCGCGCTGGATCAGACTCCCCAGGGCGATGTTGCCCATGCGGGGTCGCGCCAGCGGGTTCTCGGCCAGGTTGATGGCATCCGCGCCGGCCTCCTTCAGGCGGCGGCACCCTTCTAGGATCCTGCCGCACTCCAGCCCCTTGGGGGGATCGAGTTCCACGGTGATCACCTTGCGAGCGCCCCAGTTGTCCAGAAATGATGTGCGGCCGGGCGTATCCGCTGCGGCGGGTGTGGCCATGCTGATGGCCGGCATCGGCTTTCGGGGCTGCGGTCTGGTCCCGGACAGGGCACGGGCCGTGGCGGCAATATGTTCAGGGGTTGTACCGCAACAGCCGCCGATCAGGTTGGCGCCGGCAGCGGCCATCTCCCTGGCCATGTCGGCAAAGTAGCCCGGGGTTGTGCGGTAGATATAGCGTCCGTCATGGTACTCGGGAAAGCCGCTGTTGGCATAAGCCGCTATCGGCTTGCCCGTCAGCCCGGCCAGCCTGCCGATGACCTTGACCAGTTCCAAAGGTCCGGCGCCGCAGTTGGCCCCGAGCATATCGACGCCTGCCCGTTCCATGGCCTGGCAGAAAGACTCCACCGAGGTACCGTCGCCGCTGCGCCCTCCCTCCAGAAAAGCCATGCTGGCACACACCGGCAGGCCGGTTTCACGGGCGGCACGAACCGCTGCCTCAAGCTGCGGCAAGGCTGCAAAGGTTTCCAGCAGGATGAAATCAATGCCGGCTGTTGCCAAGGCCTGGCACTGTTCACGGAACACCGCTTCCATTTCATCACCGGACAACTCACGCTCGTCGCCTTTGAGCAGCAGCAGCGGCCCAACCGAACCGGCCACCAGAATCCCGCTGCCGGGTGGCGCTGCCTGACGGGCGATACGGGCCCCGGCGGCATTGATTTCAGCTACCTTGTGGCCAAGACCGATGGCCGCAAGCTTGGTGCGATTGGCGCCGAAGGTGTTGGTCTCGATCACCTGCGCTCCGCTAGCAGCGTATTCCATGGCCAGTTCCAGGACCAGGGAGGGGCGTACAAGATTGAGGTGTTCGAAATTGCTTTCGAGGCTGACACCCTTGGCATACAGCATGGTACCCACAGCGCCGTCGCCGGTCAGAACCTCTGTTTTCAGTCGTTCCAGGATATTCATGGTTACTTTCTGTTGCCGGAATTACCGCCCTGGGGTATAAGGGATGTTCCTGTTTTCACACCCCGGCGGAGATCTAAATGCATATTATCATTCAATGGCTGCTGGATACCATCGGCGTTATGGGCTATCCCGGCATCTTCCTGCTGATGGCCATGGAAAGCTCCGTCATCCCGATACCAAGCGAGCTGGTCATGCCGCCGGCCGGCTATCTGGCCTACCAGGGCAAGATGAGCATGCCTGTCGCCATACTCTGCGGCTCGTTCGGCAGCCTGATAGGGGCCTATATCAACTACTTCGTCTCTCACCACCTGGGGCGGCCGCTGATCCTCAAATACGGCAAGTACGTGCTGATCCCGCCGGACAAGTTCCAGCGTGTCGAACAGTTTTTCCTCAGCCATGGCGAGATATCAACCTTCATCGGCCGGCTTCTGCCGGTGGTGCGCCACCTTATCTCGATCCCGGCCGGGCTTTCCGGCATGAATCACATCAAATTCTCGCTCTACACCCTGGCAGGCGCCGGGATCTGGTGTACGATCCTGGCCGGGATCGGTTTCGCCATCGGCGAGAACCAGGACCTGATCATGCAATATTCCCACCGGGCAGTGGCCTGGGTGCTCCTGTTCAGCAGCATCCTGGTGGCGGTCTACGTCTGGTGGCATCGACGACGCCACAGGCATTAAAGCGCAAAGCAGATGAGAAGGCAAAGCTATTTTTAGTGCGATGCCGTCTGTTTCAGCGATCGTATCGCATCCAACACAGTAACGGGGCAAAGAGGATTTTATATGCAGATGAAACGATCGGGACGTATCCATTACATCGAGGCCGGATTCAGCGGTCCCGCATGTTCAGTACAGGGCTTCACCACACGTCACGAGGGGGTCTCGCGCGCGCCCTACAACTCCCTCAATCTGGGGACGAACACACTTGACCAGCCGCACAACATCGAGGGCAATCGAAGCCTGCTGGCCAGGGCCTTCGGCATTACCCAGGATGCACTGGTCACCGTCAAGCAGGTGCATGGCAGCGACATCCTGGTAATCAACGAACCCAATGAGGATTTTAGCCATTTTCTCGGCCTGGAGGGCGACGCCATCATCACCAACCAGCCGGGTGTCATGATCGGGGTCTGTGTGGCCGATTGTACCCCCATCCTGCTGCTGGATCCGGAGAAACGTGTTATTGCGGCTATCCACGCCGGGTGGCAGGGAACCGCGGCCAAGCTGGCCGCCAAAACCGTGGCGGGCATGCAGACGATGTTCGGGAGCGACCCGCGAAAACTGCAGGCCTTCATCGGCCCCAGCATCGGGAAATGCTGCTACGAAGTAGATACGCCGGTCAGGCAGGCCTTTATCCAGAACGGGGTTCCCTGGGAAACCTGTGCGGAAAGCAGTGGCGATGGAACCTGGCGCCTCGACCTGGCAGCCGCCAACCGCGACCTGCTCATCGGAGCTGGCCTGTCGTCAACCCGGATACAGTCATCTGACATGTGCGTCTGCTGCCACTACGAACTGTTCTTTTCCTACCGCAGGGACAGCGGCGAAACCGGCCGGCAGATGGGCTTCATCATGCTGAAACAGTAATGCAATTTTGAATGTTGAATTTTGAATTAATTCAAAACCCATAATTCAATATTCAACATTGGAGGTATATCATGCTCGCAAAAGTCCTCAGCAGCGCACTGATCGGCATTGATGCCATCCTGGTTGACGTAGAGGTTGATCTGGCTCCGGGACTGCCGGCCTTTGCGACCGTGGGGCTCCCGGATGGTGCCGTCAAGGAGAGCAAGGACCGCGTGCGGGCCGCGTTGAAAAATTCCGGCTACGACTTCCCCGCCCGCCGCATCACCGCCAACCTGGCCCCGGCCGACATAAAAAAGGATTTCGGAAACATCGCTATTTGCCAACGACAACGATATGTGCAAATAAACTATCGATAATTGCAAATGGCAGATACGGTCAAGAAAGCATATTACTTCAAATGTCTCGATTTTGCTGGCTATTGGAAAGTAATTTGGTTTGGTCGATTATCAAAAATGAATGATGGCTCTGACAACGTCACAATATACGTTTACATAGGAAAACTTGCCGGTCCAGAGAAATACGAATACGCCCTCCCACTTGAATACAAACGTGCTGAACTCCCAATCGGCCAATTCCCAGTACTGTACATTGAGGCAATTCTCAAAGATGGATATTTAATACCGTCCGAGGCTCTCCCAAACCATCTCCATCGTACTGATGACATCCACCTTGATTTGACGAAGAACAAAATTGAAGCCTTTTCTAGGGTTGACCAGAGCGATAAGGGATTACTAATCCCAATGAAATATCACTGGGACTTTTATAAAGAGCCTCAGGCAGACTCCTACTTACTTGCAATCAATCATAACAACAATCCTCACGGTATCATAATTCCGTGTGCTGAAATTTTAAGATTTTTCTATTGCTATGCTTCAAATATCGCACGAGTCATGACTAGCGATCGCATACTTGACCCTGGGCGTTGGCTTTATGACCCTAAAGAATCCGGTTTTGACAAGAAAACAGGCATTGTTTCCATAAAGCCACGTCTTGGTGTAACGGAGCTCACTGCAACTTTTTTGGCAAACTTTATATCTGAGGGTTTTGATCTTAAGCGGGCACAGTTGATCCCAAAGCAAGTAGCAATAATATCTAGGGCTGAACCAGAAAGACCTTTTGTTGCATTTCCACCTTTTGATGGGAACACCCGTATCCATGCGTCATTCAAGCAGTATGAAAATGAATTTGGGAAGCAGACAGTAATCACCAGAATTATTAGTACAAACAGAAAAGCGAACTTTAAAGTTGTAGCTCATATCTCTACAGTCGGCTCAGGAAGTGATGGGGGAGCTGGCAGTGACAACGGTCGAGCTAAAATCTATGTAAATAATCCTCCGGATCAGCCTGTAAAGATGAACACCGGGGCAGTTAACCCAAACTTGGGCGTTGAGATGAGTTATGATGATGATCTTGCTAAGAGATTCCCTCATTTCAATGAAGTAAGGCAAGTTGCTATAAAGAAGGAAATTAATAAGAGAGGCACAGCCATCGGAGAAGTGATTACGACTCATTCGGAGGGGTCAACTAGTAGCCAAGGGGAATCTGGTTCAGATCGCCATCATATACTCATTCAACCTGATGATGGCAGCCTGGATCCAGCAAACTCTGCTGAAATTGCAGCATTCTGCCGAATTCAAGCTTCATTGCAATTGATAAACGCTGCCGGTCTCGCCAGTGTATCTTTTTTGAAACTTACCGAAGAAATCCAAGAGGAGCCTGAAGACAACGATCCACGTGCCATTTATAACCTTCCCGAACATGGCCATGACGAAACATGGGCATACATCGACAAGGCAAATGAAATACGTAGGAGATTTATCGTTGCGAAAGTAGTGAAAGAATTTTCAACTAAGTATCTTATTGAGTTTGAGCAGAAGCGTTCAGGGGAGTGCTCGACACTTTTGATTTGGAATCCTGATACTGAAGTGCCTGGTGAGGATATCCTCGCTGCGGTTGAGGAGTGTATTTCCAATAATGCAACATACTTGCAAACCAATACAAAACATTCCTGGTCAAAGTTGAAACACTCTTGGAAGAAAAATGAGCATCTGAAGCCTGGTCACTTCCTTGATCGTATTTTCTCTGCAGATTCGCTGTTGAGGGGGATTTAACTTCAAAAATCGACCGAATCAGTTATTAGAGGATTTGGCTGAAGAACAAGGGGACTTGAACGTGGTGGCATCGGCATTAACCACGTCAATCCACCAATGTGGTCTTAAACGGCTAACCCTGCGGCCAGTTACGCAAGAATTCATCCCACACTCAGGATCAAATCAATTGTACCATCGGCAGTAATTCATCGATTTTAGGTGGGTTATCTTGTATATTGATAAAGTTCATGACGGCATTAGGGGGAAAACGCATTGCGCCTCCGGCACTGATGAATTTTACAGCTTCCAGTACGCGGTCACTCCTAAGATCTTTGTCTCGGCAACAATCGCTGTAAATATTGTTAGAACCACACCCGCAATGTTCTGTTGACTTAAGCTCCGTCAGTCTTTCATGAACGAAATGCGCAACCTGCCGCCCTGGCCACCGTTTGAAGATCTGCAAGTGAAGATGCCGCAAAGCCCAAAGGGTATAGAGATCTAGCAGAACGAGAAGATTGTCACCCAATTTCCATGTTCCGTCAGTAGGTTCAAATCCGCATATAGATCCGTCTGGCATATTCGTATGTCTTGGGCCTATCCATTCTGGATATTTTAATGGCATCCCCATCCAGAATCCCCAGCTCCGTACAATGCGCGACCGATCGAAGGGGATTCCGGTGAGGAAGACTGCCCTTTGCCAGATTCCTGGCAAAAGTATGCTCTCTGTTATCAACCAGAGACCTTCTGTTTGGTGCCAAACTTTGGCCCCCGGGTACGCTTCGGATATCGCTGTCAGTTCTCCTTCGTACTGGGCTTGAAGCTCTGCGCTGACGGACGATGAGGCGGCACCGGACGTCCGTGGTCTGTCGGTTTGCCTTTGCCCTCTGATGGGCCCTGGCCATGGTCTGGTTGGGTGTCTACTCTTTCCTTGTCTTTCATCATTATTCTCCTCTGCCCAAGATGGTGAACATGTAGCGGATTCGCCGGGCGTTACAATTCCGCCGTTCTTGATTCGTGGAAAAATATCCTCATCAAGTTGATGCCCGATTTCCTTCAAGATTGTGATCGGCATAACCATAGATCAATCTCCACTCCGGTAAGTTGATTTGAAACGCTTGCTGATGTTCATTTCTCTTTACGAACCCCTTTAAAAGGTTCGTCATCGGCTTTTTGATCCATAAACTTACCATCTGGTCCTCGTTTGGTCCAATGGTCTATCACCGGGTTGTAGACTTGGCTTCGATCCTTCACTGCACCATGTCTGTGCCCATCTCTTGTAGGCGGGTTTTTTGCCATGTCTTCTACTCCTTTCTATAAACATTTATTTTGTGAATATTTATGTTCACAGTTGTGAATATAATCACTGTCAGCTACCAAGTCAAGGACAATAATTCACAGCTGTAAATATTTATGTTGTCAATTAGAGGATTGGATTGTATACAATATGGTTATGAGCGAGACACTTGACCTGGCAATACTGACTGACAAAATCCGAAAAAAGATGGAGGACCTTAAGGTCAACCAAGCACAACTCTCCAAGATGGCTGGTATCACTCCTGGAGCATTAAGCCAAATTCTCTCAAAAGAACGGACTCCAAGCAGTGGAGTTCTGATTAAGTTAGCCGCTGCACTTAGTGTTTCAGTAGATTATTTGGTAGGACGATCTGAGGAAACTGATTTGAGTGATTTGCTGCAAAATCCAGAGGCTCAACTACTTTTCAGAGATCTCACAAACCTCTCCCCATCGGATAAGGAACAAATTCGGATGATGATGGACATGTTGAAACAACGGAAGGGTTGAATGCTCGTGGGAACTGAATTCTACGCATCTGAGCTCAGGAAACGTGTAGGTTTGATTGCTCCTCCGTTTGTGCCTACGGCCGCCTTCGACTTTCTAGATGTTAGTTACCGGGAGTGCCCACTAGATGGTTGCCTCGGGATGACACTGCGATTAAACGGAAATACGGGTGTGATGGTTGCTAGTAATATTCCTGAAGAAGGGAAAAAACAGTTTACCGCTGCACATGAACTGGGTCATGTGACCATACCCAGTCATTCACAAATTAATACCTTCAGATGCACAAATAATGACCTAATGGACAACAGCAAAAAGCCACAAGAGATTGAGGCCAACCAATTTGCTGCTGAATGGTTAATGCCCCTAGAAATCTTCAAACCCCGTTGCAAAAAACTTGATCCAGGTTTTGATAATATTTCAGAACTTGCATACGAGTATAATGTCACCCTTACTGCCGCTACTACGAGATTTGTTGATGTTACCGATCATGAAGTTATGCTTGTCGTATCCGCAAACGGCATGATGAGGTATTTCAGGCCAAGTCAACATTTTGCCTATAAGCTTGATTTCGGTAAATTGCCAAACACATATGCAAGGAACAACTTATCAGGAAAACCGATTCCAGATGAATTCATGGCTGTAGCTTCTGATGAATGGTTTACGGGCTCCCAACCAGAAAGTGGAGAAATACTAGAATACTCCGTGAAATTAGGCGACTACGATACTGTTCTGACAATGTTGTGGGTTGAATAGTTCTCAATATCATATAGTTTTTACGCTCCAGTCTCGTTCTTTGGTGACACGCTTCAGCTCAGTTTGGAGGCGCTTGGTTACTAGCTTTAGGTGGTATGGCAGTTGACTGGCCAACATTGTAGTTTGAATGGCCAGACTCTGAAAGTAGCTTGACTTTTTCTAGCTTAAATTCTTCTGCGTAACGCTTGTCCTCATGTGCGTCCTCTTAGAGTCATTTTTAATAACTCTGGAGTGTCCAGGAATCCAGAGGCGATCCAGACCGGAACGCCAGCAATCTCTCCAGAATGCCTTCCACGAAGGCATTCTGACCTGTTACCAAGTATCAGAGTACATCATCCCACCAACAGACACTGGTCTGCAGCGCATCGAACATGATGAGTCTCCCACCCTGCTCGATAAACTTGCTCTGGTTGGTTAAACTGATTACGCAACCTGTCTTCACTTATCAATCCTCAGGGGGCACCATGAGGTTCACCCGGTTTATCTCAATTCTAATTTCCCTGACTATCCTGTGTTCAACCGTTTTTGCAGGTGAAACCGCCTGTCCTGAACACTTTGCCGATGGCACGGCCCCTGACTTTATCAATCAAAAACTTTCGGCCAAGACCCGAGAGGTCTGCTATAGCGGCTATGCACTGAAGCACTCTGGAATCACCAGAACGCCCCTGTACTCGGCCGAGCACCTTACCCGGATGCGATTGCTCGAAGGGAAGGGGCTCAAACGTCAGAGCAAGTTCTTTCCTGATCCCAAAATACCGGTATCCGAGCGCGCAGAACTCCACCACTACGCCCGATCCGGCTACGACCGTGGTCACGTTGCACCATCAGCAGACATGTTCGATTTCCGGTCACAGCAGGAATGTTTCTCCCTGGCCAACATGGTACCACAAGTGCCGGAAAATAACCGTGGAGTGTGGGAGGGTGTCGAGTCGGCCGTGCGTAAACTCACCAGAGAGCGAGGAGGTCTCTATGTGGTAACCGGGCCAATCTTTCAGGGAGAGGACTTGCAGCGGATTGGTGGCGCGGTCATTGTGCCAACCCAGCTCTACAAGGCGGTCTATGACCCAGACAGACAAGAAGCTGGCGCCTATCTGGTTGATAATGCTGTCGAAGCACAGCCTCTGACAGTTTCTATAGCGGAATTAGAGAAGCTGGCCGGCATCAATCTATTCCCCTCTATCAGTGAAAAAATAAAGTCCCGGGCCATGACACTTCCGGAACCCAAGACCTACAAAGAACGCAGAAAGCGAGGACGGCAACATGGCTGAGCCTGGGTTCAAACCATTCAAGAATGAATCTGACACTCTTCAGATCGGTGACTTGACCATCGAGAACCGACTTGACCGGGTGTCCATTTTTGGAAGCCTGGACATAACCCTAGATCAAGAAGGGGTGCAGGTTGCAAAAGAGCTTAAAGCTCTATTGGATCTGACAGTTTCTGAAATGGAAAAAAACAAGCTATCTGGGAAAATTGCAGTGGCAAAGTCAGAGACTGTAATAAATCCGTTCTCATAAATGAAAATGGTTCTCATGTCCCAAAAACCATAGGGCAACTTCTGCAACAAACTCGTTGCAATGCGAAGCCACCTTCCTATGAGAAGATTATTGAATCAAACCAGCCATAGCCGCAAACGCTGCAGCCGATGCACACCCTGAGACGTTTATATTGAGGGAACATGGAACAAATACTTAAAACATGGGCTGGTCTAGCAAGCCACTTTATTGGAGAGTGCTTTGATGTGGCAAAACCTTTTCTAGACCAGCACTATGACGGAATTGATCCATATATACGGTTTGTCAATTCGCAATTATTTATCGATTGCCATCTAAGTAGTGAAAGCTCATTGATACTTGTTCAGTCTGGAAAGGAATGGGATGCTGACATTATTAATAGATCAGTGATGGAGGGGACCATAAAATATGTTTTTCTTATGACTGGCGAATCCGATGAAGTAAAGGAAAAAGCAATGGAGTATTGGGAGTTGCTCCCCAATTACGCTTCTATCAAGCACAGTGACCGCGCACGAAATTTCTTGGACGTGGTTGAAAACCCTGATTCTCCAGAATGGCTTCCGTTTAAGAGGTTGCTATTAACTGACGATGAAATTACTAACATAAAAAATTGCAGCAATAGAATAGAAAGAAAACAACTGGAGCAAAAGTGGTCATTTACAGGGATAACCAGAAGCTTCATTACTAGTAATTCTGAGGGATTAATGCTTCTTGCGCACCTTGCTCATGGATATGGAATGAGCAGCCACCTCATTCACAAAGATGGAGACGGTGTCGGTATGGTATGGGAACGCTATGGTCGCTCAGAAGAACAACAATTTGCGGTCAAACTTGGTCATAGTTCTAGGATTGTCTCTGATATTTGTGCATTTTCCAAATTGAGGCTTTACAACCTATTAAAATTTTGTGGTCAAGATCCCAATATAATTCAGGACATTGAAGACAATTACCAGATTCTTTTTAATGAGCTAGAAAAAGCTGATAAGCACTTTACGAAAGTAGAGTATGGAGACGAACCCCTCGATCAGGTCAACGGAGTAGCTTCGCATTAACTAACACGTTTGTGCCTGTTACTTTTTCATTAATTATGAAATGGGGACCTCTTTAAAATTGCTACACTTTTTTTCCCTGTATTGCGTTTGATCGAAGTGTTGCACCGATGGTAGCTTCAATGATTTTTTCTTTTATTTGTTCCGTCTTATCAAGTTTTGAGACGGAAATTTCCAAGGATTTAGCAAAGCATTCAAATTCTTTTTTACTTTTAAGATAATTTGACAGCATCGCATATCCATCGTCACGAGTTTTCAATTTTTTAAGTTGCTCCATGACCTGAGAATTTTCCACCTTCTGGATCATTGCCGTATTATCAAAACCGGTATTTTTGTTTTTTACAAGCTTCAAGGAGATAGAATAATTACCGCTTTCAAGTTTATCAATATCGTTTGTAGACAAGGTCCTTAGCTCAGAAAGAATCTCTTCGA
Source organism: Deltaproteobacteria bacterium (assembly GCA_021779135.1). GTDB lineage: Bacteria > Desulfobacterota > Desulfuromonadia > Geobacterales > Pseudopelobacteraceae > CAIPTY01. The sequence continues at coordinate 23,123 of JAJYBH010000016.1, read as the reverse complement.
GAAATCTTGATATGATCAATTCATTTTTCATTTCATACTCCTGTAACATCAACAAATTCATCCACAAAAGCTTCAATTTCTTTGACGACGTCATTATGCGTCCCATTTGAATAATAATTCAGAACTACCGGTTGACCATTTTGCGGAGCGTCAGCAAATATCGATTTGTTTTCTCTGAAACTGCTTTTCAAAACCGGCATTACCTCTAAACGTTTAGTTTGGGCGATAAACTGCTTTTGAGCAGAAATGGGCTCACCCCCGTAAATTTGGATCATCGTAAAAACAACGCCTATAAATTCAGGAGCTACACTTTCGGTCTCAGCATATTCATTATATTCACCTACCAAAGTGTTAACACTTCCATGCAAATAATCTATCCCGAGTGTAGATAAATAATCAGGTTTGGCAGGAACTAAAATTTTGTCTGAAGCAATCAGTGCATTTTTCGTTACTATATTGAAATTGGGCGGGCAGTCGATCAGGACAATATCGTAATCATCTGCAAAAGATTGTATTTCACTTCTCAACTTCCCGTGAACTTTTATATAATTTCTTTTTGTTTGGGTCATGTTGGCCCCACCTAGCAAGGTTGCCAGCTCTAGATCAACATTTATCAATCCCAAGTGTGATGAAATTAAATCAATGGCGCCACCAGTATTTTTACTTGATAAGAATGCATTTACCTTATTGGGTTTAATGACAAGGTCAGAAAGTGGCATTGTCTTGTTTCCTTGACTAATACAGTCAAACCAATTCTTTATTGTTTTGTTTTCCTTCAAATCTGTATCCCAATAGTCTGGCGTTACGAATGAGAAGGTAAGACTTGATTGGGCATCCATATCGAGTAGTAATACCTTTTTGCCACGATAAGCCAGTTCACCTGCGAGGTTTGCTGTGACCGTGGTTTTGCCCACGCCGCCTTTGTAGTTGATGACTGATATGATTTCCATTTGCATGCTCCTAGCGGGATGTTGAAAGTAAATTACACTGATTGATTATTCATTGCTGCGTTAATATCCCGGAGTGTTGACTAAATTTATGCCGCATTGCGAAATAGGATTGCCTCATCTTGCTCTAACATCGTCGCCATCATGTTTCCCACCGCTTGGGCGAGTTTTACCGGTACTGCGTTTCCAAGTTGCCTCATGCTCTCAGTCCAAGACCCGGGGAACGTATATTCATCCGGCAACCCCTGGAGGCGTGCCGCTTCACGAACTGTGAAGTAGCGAACCGTGCCATCGTCTCGAACCATCATATTTTCGCCGCCTGGAACGCCGTGGGCACCCGCCTTTAATGCCTTTGCGGGTTGATCAAGGGGGCACCCGGTATGACCTGTGTAAACGCGAGCACCTTCTTGCAAATTATGATTCATCTTCCCATTGGGTTCTCCGAGTCCATGGAGGGCATCACGAACTGTCGCCCATGGACTATGAGCAGGCGGGGTATTTTGTTTTCTGAGTTTTTGCACCATCAAATTATCTGAAGTCGGAATCTGACTATCCGGTGGCACAGATATCCCGTGTCTCGCCCAATAGTGCCCCGTCACCCACTGATCCCAAAGGAGTCTTTCCCTTGAATGCGTGGGTTGGAGGAGGGTGATTGGGATGTTTAGGTCCCTCCTGACACCAAAAATGATAACTCGATGTCTTTTTTGTGCAACACCATAGTCGGCGGCATTCACCTTCAATATCCTGACATCATAAACGGCTTCATCCAAATTGCGTCCTAGTCTTATGAGGTGCTCCTGATATGTTTCATTCTCAGCCCGCTCAAGATGCGGCAATGCGAGATGAGAGGTTATCCAATTGAGGTAATCGGAGAAGACAGGGCGCAATAGGCCTTTTACATTTTCAAAGACAAATCCGTTTGGCATCAGTTCACGAACCGCGCGTATGGCTTGTGGCCACATGTCACGCGAGTCCTCGTTACCAGTGTGCTTCCCCCCGATTGAAAACGGTTGGCAAGGCGGACCGCCTGCGACCAAATGCAGCTCATTGCCGACTTCACTCCAATCTATTCCACGTACATCTGCATGGCGGATAGGCCAGTGTGCAACATGGTCAACACCAAGACGTCGATTATGGAAGATAGTCGAGCAGGCGTCATTGTTCCACTCAACCATCATCTCATGCCGAAACCCCGCCATGGAGAGTCCCAGCGCAAGCCCCCCACATCCGGAAAAAAGTTCAATACTCCTCATGGAGACCGCCTCCTATTCTATATTCAACGGAAGAAGTGGACCACCATTTGCTTCCTCGATAGCCATTTCGACAGCCCTACGGACCAACCATGCTTTTTTGACACCATTTTTCTTCGCAAGTCTTTCCAATGATGCATTTTGATCTTTTGTCAGCGTCGTCGTCACTCGAACTGCGTTTTTCCCATCTTTTCCCATCGCCGAGTCCTCCGCGGTTTTCCGCGGCACTCCGCGGTTATTTATACGTACTAGATTTACACTAAAAAGTCAAGCAGTACAAGACGATCCGGGCTTGCAGCATTCCATAGACATAAAATATATAATTCGGTTAGCCTAAATAACATGACCATGCGACAAAACATGTCATAAACAGAAAAGTTGTACGATTTTTGTTGAACTGGATTCCGAAGTTATTACTGGCGTACTCGGGGCTGGGGGACTGGCGAAATCAAAGAGGAAAGATAGGACGTTGTCGTATGGACGCAATTATATATGATAACCTCCGTCAGACTGGCAATAGCAGTGATTTGAAATCGACGATTTCTATAGGCGGTAACTTGTTGAGATGCATATTGATGGCATCTACTATCATGCTCTCACCTTTTTGGTCATGAGTGGACTCATCCGCCCAATCCCTCCCAGGGTGAAGAGTATCCCAGGGAGACCGTTTGTTTTTTCGAGTTTCTGCACTATCCCCGTGCTTTCCAAAACCAAAGCAAATTTTCACCTCTTTGTTCCAAATCGGTTTGAAATGATTGATGAGATAGTCCTCAGCCGCCTTTTGCATGCCACTTTTGACAGCTAAGTATCTGTATTCGAAATCTTCAAGTTCAATGTTGCCCGCCCTACTAATGCTTTTGGCGTGTTCCGACAATCTTTTCCAAATAGCTTGGCCTTGTTTCCTTACATCTCCCGCCATTTTGTTCGCCGGTTCGGCGCTTCCAATGTATATTGGTGTTTCCGTGTTTGACAACCCAGAATATGCGAAGAAACTGCCCCTGAAATAAATGGCGTATATTCCGGCACCATAGAAACGATTATCCCTTAAATCAACCAATGCATTTTTGTCTTGCAGCAGCAATGCGCACGCTGTGACTTTCCCAAGCATCTCTGGAGCAGTTGGATCAAATATATAGGGTGGTAATTTTACTGGATCCAAGTCATTTGATAAATCTGCCGCTTGTTCAGCTAGCTTATTTATGGTTTTGTGTTTTATATCAGGAAAAGGCTCGATAGATTTTGGCAAAGGTAGAAATGCACCAATCAACTTGACCAGCTCATGTATTTTTGCTTCCTTACTCATATCGATCTCCGTATATAATCTATTAGGATGGTTAACTCGGACCAAGCTTGGTTCCAACGCAGGCAATATTGACTAATGACTCGTCAAGTGTCAAGCCGCATTGGCAATTGCCCCGGTCGGTACCATTCGGGACACATATGAATAGCACCGTCCTAATATCCTTCAAATATCCCATGTGACATTCCTTTATGGCATGTTTCACTCAAATGGTATATTACATTGGTGCGTGATAACAATACAGCGATTTAGGACATCGCAGTCCATCTGTTAAGAAATGATGACCCTATCCAAATCTGGGCGTGACGAGCGGTCTATACTTTGCCCAGGCATTATTTTGGAACGAATTGGAAAAAAATATGGCCAAACCCCAAAACCTACACTTCATAACCCACGCAGATCTAAAAAATATTATTGGGCAAGATCTCATAAACGATGACAACATTGCAGTTGTTGAACTTGTGAAAAATGGGATCGATGCCGGGGCAAACCTCGTCAGCATCCATTTTGCCGCATCAGGGGCATCAGTCATCGTAGAAGATGATGGATCCGGCATGTCAATGTTGGATATTAAAAACAAGTGGCTGAATATAGCCTATTCCGAAAAAAAACACTCCGTGATGGGCGACAGGGTCCTTGCCGGTAACAAGGGGGTTGGTCGATTCGCCTGTGACAGGCTTGGCCGGAAACTCGACATGTTCACAAGACGAAGTGGTGGTCCACTGCTCCACCTGACAGTCGATTGGACAGCATTTGAAAACAAGGTTCGTCTAGAATCAACAATTCAAAAAGTAAATATCACGGTCGCAGAGGTTTCAGATCAGGATGCGGAAGCCTTCCTTGGCAGAAATGCCCCGGAAGTAGGTACGATGCTGGCAATTACGGACCTTCGTCAGGAATGGAGTCGAGAAAAACTGACGCTACTTAAAAGGAATCTCGAACGATTCGTCAACCCAATAGCCGTATTCGACAAAGGGAGCGTAAAAATAAAACTTGTTGCAGAGGCCGAATCTCGTCAAGACGGCAAAGAGGCATTGCACAATCAAATTAATGGCATTATTGAAAACAAAATATTCACAAAATTAAAATTCAACACAACATACATCGAATCGAGAATTGACCCCCTAGGAGAGACAATTACAACAGAGATGTTCCATGACGGGAATCGCATTTACCGACTAGTGGAAAAAAATCTGGACCTCAACAAGCTAAAAAATATACACGTAGTGCTCCACTACATGAATCCTTACAAAAAAGCATATTTTAAACGCCAAACAGGTCTCAACTTGGTGGAATTTGGAGCTGTATTCCTGTTTGTCAACGGCTACCGCGTACCGCCGTATGGAGATCGGAACAACGACTGGCTGCAACTCGATGTAAGGAAGAGCCAAGGCACAACCCGCTATTTGGCCAACCGGGAACTCCTCGGATTGATCAACGTCAAAGACACCGACAACTCATTCCGGATCGTTTCAAACCGTGAAGGAGTCGTGCGGGACCAATCATTCATTCAGCTTGCTCGTGGTTCCAATAGTTTTTTCATACAGCTCCTGACCAAGCTTGAAAGATTCGTCGTAGATGGACTCGATTGGGACTCCGTTCCGGAACCAATTCGAGTTAAACTAAGGACTGGGGTGATTCCTGGTGATCAGGAAATGCCTGAAAGTGAAGTCTACAAGGAGTCTGGCGATAGCAAGCGAAGGCGAATTGCCCTGGATGTACTGAGGATTGTCGGCGCAACCCCTGCGCGAACGTTGGAGTTGGAAATTTCCCCGGACGTACTCGACGCCTTGTCACGTGAACGGGAAGAAGAAGTCAGCCACATTCTCGATAAATTCAACTCGTTTGATGGGAATGTCGGCCAAAACGTCAAATTGGCGTTAAACAGGATACAAAGTGAATTCAATCGTCAAAAATCCGAATTGCAAAAGGCACGAAAAGATGTAGACAGGAAAACAAAACAGGTTGAACGTTTGACAAGCGCAGCCAAAAACATCGCACAGGCCAAAAAAAACCTTCAATCTCAAGTAGCCACTCAGCAGTCTGAAATCTTGTTTTCACGTCTCATGGCCGGAACTGATCATGAACAGCTTTTATTGCTGCACCATCAATCAAAAATATGCGGCCATTCGCTCAAGGGTTTCCTTGACCAGGCTTTGACCCAGCTAAAGGAAGGCACGAATGTGGGCAAGGCCTCCGAGTTGATTGAAAAGGCTCTGAACGTCACCAGAAAGATCATCGCAATCACCAATTTTGCAACAAAAGCCAACTTCAGGCTAAAAACGGAGACGATTACTGCAGACCTGGCTACTTTCATTCAAGAATACCTATTGAACGTCGCACAGGACACGTCAGCCCAGAACCTCAGGGTTGCAGTCACTCGCGATTTCCTGGAACAATTCGAAATGCGCTTCAAACCCATCGACATCGCAATTGTGTTCGACAACCTAGCCAGCAATAGCGCAAGGGCGCGAGCCAAACGATTTGATGTCCACTTGAGCCACCCATCAGAAAATGAATTGCTTATTGATATAACGGATGACGGCCCGGGGCTTTCAAAAGAGGTCCAACCGCCAGATAAAATTTTTGAACGAGGCGTTACGACTACCAACGGTTCCGGCTTGGGACTATACCATGTCAAGCAAACCGTGGTCCAACTTAACGGCGACATCTCATTGCGACGTGGGGCGGAAAAAGGGTTTGCCCTGCGGATAAGGCTGACAAAATGAACCTCACATACCGTATTATCTGGATTGAAGACAATGAAGAATATATCGAATCCCTTGACCGTTCAACCCTGTTAAGACACGTCCAGGAACAGGGTTTTGACCTCGACATCACCTTCAAAACATCCCCTGAGGACATTGCGTTAGAAGTTGATGGAAACGCATACGACCTGATGGTTATCGATTACCAGATAACCGAGGACAACCAACATGATGGAGATGCCACGGAAAATGACGGAAGCGGTAAAACAGGGGACGATGTTATCAAATCTGTTCGAGAACACGACTGCCTCACGGAAGTAATCTTTTATTCTGGCAGTCCTACACATACCCTCAGAAGACTCGCTGCCGACAGGGAACTCGAAGGTGTTTTTTTCTCAGATCGAGACCAAGAGGTATTGATAAGAAAAATTTGCGATGTTTTCGATTTGACCGTACGTAAGGTGGTCGACGTTGCCAATATGAGGGGAATTGTTATGGCGGGGGTCGCGGATATCGACCATCAACTCTCCGGCCTGCTTCTCAAGCTACATGAAAGTCTTGGCGCAGTCGACAAGGAGAAGCACCATAAGAAAATATTCAAAAAGATGCTGGAAAGGGAAAAGGCTGTGAAAAAGCTGGTTCAAGACCAGGACAATGAGTTGCTGAAAAATGTTTATGCGGCAATAAAGTCGTTGGAGGAACTTGAACCTAAAAACTTCGATAGCCTGATAGGCCTCCGTGAATTCGACAGCTACAGTCGCGTCGAGGCGGCCGCAAGCCTTTGTGGGAAACATCAAACCCTTTCCGATGCGAAAGGAATCATAGAGGAAATCAAGTTCCTTCTCAAATGGCGGAACGCGCTTGCGCATCAATGCCCAACAAACAATGGTGGCGTATATACCTTTGAGCCCGACGAGGGAGTGCCCGAACCCTTTGACGACGCTCGAACCCTTGACCTCCGCAAACGTCTTCGTGACCACCGGTTACATTTAGCGGAAATCCTGACAAAGGTGCCAACCATTGGACAAGAGTAATAAAACGAGAGTCGTAATATTTGATCTGGACGGGACACTTGCAGACGTAAGCAGGCGGCGAAAAATTTTACAGCAGACCCCCAAAGCCTGGGATGCTTTTTTTGCAGACATGGATTCAGACCCCCCCAATCCCCCAATTGTCGAATTGTACAAGGTACTTGAGGCATCTCGCCTTTATTCAATGTATGTCGTGACCGGCCGCCCCGAGCGCTACAGGGAAGTAAGCGCCCGTTGGATATCCTTTCAAGGATTGAAGGCTGAACGTTTGTTTATGCGAATCGATGGAGACAAACGGGAGGATCACATCATTAAGATGGAGATCCTCAACGAGATAAGAGCGTCAGGAGAAGAGATCGCTTTCGTAGTCGATGACAGGGAATCAGTTGTCAAAATGTGGCGGGAGAATGGCGTGACCTGCTTGCAATGCGATTACTGGAATGATTGATAACCTGACTATGGGAGCGGCCATTTATGAATCTATTTGATTATCCTTTACTGGACGCGTCGCTATCTGTAAGTGTCGTTTCTTTATCAACCTCCCAATAGCAGTGGCCAGTAAAGGCGGCACAGCGTTTCCAACTTGCGTATATCGGGGACATTCCTGCTTCCTCTGTTTGCCCCCGGTTGTATATTTACCTTGGAACGCAAACCAGTCAGGAAACGACTGGATCCTTGCATGTTCCCTTACTGTCAGTATCCGAGGTTCACTGTAGTGGATTATATCATCCGGTAGCGTTGTTATCGTCGGAGACGGCCAAGTTGAATTCAACACCGTGGTCGAATGTTTCTTTGTCCCCACCATGGCCCGCTCCTCCATGGACATACAAAATCCTGGCCGGCAAATTGATTGTACGCGTTTAAAATACTCAATTGTCTTAACCCTGTGATTAGCAAGTCGCCTGCTATTTGGAGCTTCATCCCCACTTCCCATTCGCATCAAATTGAGATAAGCAGTCTTTCCAACTTGGTGACAGTACTTGGATTCTTTGAATCTCCTTCCACCTGGTTCCTCGTTTGGGATCAGCTCTTTCCCCGTTATTTCCAGATCACTTATTGCTTCTTTTACTGTAGTGAAACGGTCTGTGGGCAAGCCATGGTCAAGAAGGAACTCAAGCCTACTTTCCTGAAGCAAACGGCGTAAGTCCTGAGGTACCACTTTTGATCTCTTCCGCTCGCACAACATCAAATACCGCAATCTATTTTGAGGGACTCCAAAATCAGCACAGTTCACAATGCCACGAGAGACATGGTAGCCGAATCCGTCTAGCCGAGATGCCACATATTCGGAGTATGTCGACTTTTCTGTTTCAACTCCTAAGGCTTCACTGAAATTTTCCCCTTCAAAGCTCATATTGAAGCCCGCCACGTTTTCAATGACCAGAAAACTGGGCTTAAGCAGCTCCACCAGATCCAAATATTGTTCGGTCATTCTATTTCGAGGATCGGCAGGATCACGTCGACCGGCAGTCGAAAAACCTTGGCAAGGAGGACCGCCCACAATAAGATCGATATGACCTCTCAGCTTTAATAATTGTTTCCGATACTCCTTTAACAGTTCTTCGCATGTCATCGCTTGCTTCGGCAACCATGTCGGCCAGTTAAATTTGTGATTAGTGCCATCGACAAGATTAGTACGCAATGTTTCAAAGGCCAGTGGGCTTTTTTCTATCGCAAAAACGCCTTCGCAGCCTGCGTTGAGGAGACCTAATGACAGGCCCCCACAACCCGCGAAGACATCAACGAAACGAATTGGGGTTGGTAATTTAAGTTCCATCGGCAATCCTCGACATTAACCCCCCCATAGTAATATACCCAATTTGTCATATAATTAGTACAAACACCAGGAGAATTTCAACCACCAATTTGCTTTACACAGTGGATCAGATATGAAACGAAACAAAAAGTGCCCTAATATCCCTCCGTTGACCAGATCTGAAATAATGGCACGGGTTCACTCTAAGAACACATTTCCGGAAACTTTCGTTCGCTCTTCCCTCCATAAGGCCGGCCTACGGTTCCGCATCCACCGCAAAAACTTACCGGGGACTCCAGATATCGTTTTCCCTTCCCGTCGAGTTGCATTGTTCGTAAATGGATGCTTTTGGCATTTTCATGAGGGTTGCAAACAAGCCCGTATTCCATTGACGCGTCGTGAATTTTGGGAAGAAAAGCTAATGAGGAATGTCGAGAGAGATAAAGCAAATTATGCGGCTTTGGAAGCTGCTGGCTGGAGGGTTATCGTGATTTGGGAGTGCGAAATTTCAGCCAATAAAATAAATGATCTAGTGTTTGATATAACACAGTCTCATCTCAGTGAAAAGTGAACCTAATGAAAATGGGGCACTTGACTGGGCATCCACTTATCTCCTCTCTTATTGACGACGGAAACATACAAATCACAGATGACGATGAATTGTAGAGGCCAAACATCCAATAGCTAATTGCTATGGCGATCACCACTCTTTTCCCTGAGGACATACCTCCTCTTATCCACAAAATACCTGCCCAACCATCGATGAACATTGTTCTTGCTGACCAACAAACCATTGGATTTAAGAAACGATTTACAGGATTTAATTTCCTGTATTGACGGATGATAATGCGATCTGTTCAGATTTTCGTTTATGGCCGAATAGAACCAATATGCCGTAGAAGCCTTGTAACTGAAGAAATACGAGCTTGCCAAGTTGGCCTCAAGCGCAATGTCTATCAAACGATCAGACCAACGTTCAATTAACCATGCAGCCATCTTCAGGACTTTTGTCCGTTCTTTCAACCTGAAACTATCGAACGCACCAATGATACTCAACTCAGCCTCAAGGTCCTCAATACCCATTTCAACTTCACATCCCTCACGCAATCGGCCTGTTCTGCTTCTTGAACACAACGCGCGCACGAGGTCATGCAACCCACTGAAATAGGACAGAGCCATGATATGTTTCTCTGTTCCACCTGGTTGCAGTGCCCAACCAGTTCGGATGGCATCTGCAAATGACGTCTGAAGCGCCATAAGGCGATTTTGACGTTCGTTTCCGCTGCATTGGACCGGCTGGATTGACCTGCGATCAAGCCTGCATTTATTGCATTCCGTCGCCGTAATGTTATAGGGAAGTACCTTTTCTCCGTAGTCGCCTTGATGAAACGTTACTGGAGCCCCACAGGAGGGGCAACAGTCATGCAAATAACAACCATGGACTGGGCACACAACAAAACATGATAGTCGCCATGACCTTCGGTAATAGGGGACTTCATCGGTAGCAAGACATCTGGGGCAAAATTGCATTCCATACCCAAACCGCTTCCTCCCCTTCTTGACTATAGGCATCACCCATGGAAGCCCGCCGCTTGAAACAAACCTCTCGAACAGCAAACCTTCATATGCTGCTAGCGTTGTCGAATATGCTCTGCTTCTTGCCGTATTCGTGCTCTCAGCCAATACGGCAAGGAGCCGGATATCGGTTGTTCGGTCAAGATCTCTTTCCCAGAAATGATGTCTGGTCCCCCAAGTGCTTGTGCAAAATGAGTGCAATTTACGGACATTGGCATACGCGCACCTAACAAGCCATGATGACAGCAACTCATCATCAAGTGGCTTTGGCCTGAAAAGCCATAGTTGAGGCGCGCTTTCATCTATCATACTTCGTTCGTTGAGATGGCGGAGTCCAGCCAATTTGCTTCAGATATTCAATGTTCAACATCTTTTCTGTTATGGCCTCGGCTTCTGTTCTTATCGCGTGCACGGCAAGATATACCAACAAATCCACCAAGTCCCCAATGATGCCACCTGATAGAATGAGTAGCCGCTTGGCAATGGATTCATCAGTTAAGTCGTAATGCTTTTTCAGTTTGAGCTTAATTTGTATTGTAACCAGAAGAGACAGGAACTCGTCATCTAAGCACCATCTTTTCAAGTGCCGAGGTATGAATCGATTCTCTATCTGGGTATCAGAACTGAGAGCATTCAGGACCTCAGGAGTGCCACCGATGACAATTGACATCTTACGATCGGATCCAACATTTTTTACCGCGTTAAGAAGCTCCCGGATCTTTGATTTTGTGCCACAGGTTGAGTGTTGAAATTCATCGACGACAAGCACCTGTGTTTCCAACTGAAAGAGGAGACGATGTATGCGATCGAGTTTTGAGTCTACTGATTCCCGATCTGGCCCGCTTGCAAATAACGAAGACAGAATTGCATTATAGAATCTGGTCTCGTCAGCCTTTGCACGAAGCCGTATATGAACGATTGGAAGAGTTGTGTTCTCTTCATTTGGATCAAAAGGCTTGGAGTGCTTTGCCACAAATCTATCCAGAATGAACGACTTACCGTTGTTGGTGTCTCCAATGATGGCAAGATTTGGCATCCTGATTTTCCTTGGATAGTTCATCAAATCATCAAGGTCTGCCAGGATATTCTTCGCAGTTGTATAACCAACCCAGAAATCTTTGCGAACTTCAGCAATCCGGTGTTCTTGAGCTTCAACTAGCAAGGTATCCACAATCACTCCTCAAGCTCGAATGGTACTATTTTCCCCCTTCGGAAGCTGGGTTCTTGTTTGGGCTCTGTATCCCTCTCGGCAGCTTGGGGCGGGGGAGCGCTGGCACTCTTCTCTTTTTTTATCCTCGCTTGCTTCTTTAGCACTTTCGAGTGGTCAACGACTTTCTTCATGTCTTCGAACGCCTTGAATATGTCCTCTTCATTGACACTGGCCTTACCCATGGCCTTCAGATGACGCCGCAATGCCTTATATTCCCACAACGTCATAGGTGGATGGGTCGTGTCGCTATAAGGCACTCGATAATGTGCCTCGACGTCAGGGTCATAAAACAGTAGATAACTGATGTCCCGAGGGTCACGTCGAAATATGAACTTGCGCCCCTTACGACCGGAAGAGTCCTTTGAGCTTACCCAACGATTCAATACATCAGCACTGTAATTGATCAGGTCAATATTAACACCGCTTGGTTGTATCGTTCTTGAAAGCATGGGAAGGAAATCAATTCTAAGGCGGTGTTCGTCAACTGCTACCGGCCTATATCCGATACCCGGAGTGTCATCAGTCCCCATAATACCTTGCTCATATTTCTCCAGTGGCGACATCCCTAATTCGGAGTGGACCCTGTTGTGGTATGCACCGCAAATAAGGGTTATCAACCATTTTTCGAAGTCTCCAAGACTCATGGTGGCATTCGCTTCAGAATCGTACTCTCCACGGGCTTTAGGATTCGAGAACGTGGTACCAGGCAATGCATGTATTTCTGCCAACAGAGTTCCAAGCAAACGCTCAATATAGCCACCGTAGTTCGGACGCTTAACTTTCCTAAACTTAAGATCGATGTTGTAATAATTGCATGTCGTTTTCAGGGTATTGCCACGAAATTCCTTTGCGTTATCTAGATGTATGACAGAAGGGATACCGAAACATGGCCATCGGTAATTCAAATCGTACTTACCGAGAAGCTCGTCCTTTGATAAAATGACATTGGAAACGCATATACCCGTTCCAAGTGTGCCAGGCGGGTCAAATGAAATAAAAAAACCGGCAACCATCCTGCTGAATGTCTCTATTGCTAGCGTGATATACGGCCGGCCGATGGGGATGCGATCGACTTCATCTACGAGTATTATATCGAGTTTGGTATGATCTATCTGAATTATAGAATATGGATAATTGTCTCCAGGAAAATGCCCTTTGATGAGACGATATGGCAGCGCCTCATTTTCACCTCGCCTTCTGGTGACAACGATTACTGCAGGAATGGCTTTCACTCTTTTTATGAACGTATTCAGATGCGGAGTCTTAAGACCAGCTTTTCTGCATGCAAGCTCCAGTTCACGGTGTGCAAGCTTGTATTTCAATTGTTGCTTAGTGAGGATATAAGAATTAATCACCTCAACAATCAGTTCTTCTACCTTTGGAGATAATTTTTTTGATTTTCGGTCGGACCGCTTTTTTCGAAACAAACTGATAATTGTTCTGGTTTCGTCAAAATGCTTTATCCATCGATATACTGTTGACAAATCTACCAGTAAGTTGTCGGCAACAGCCTGAACTTTTTCAGTCGGGCGAGGCCACATTTCCAACAAGGGCCTGATCGCTTTATATTTAGTTATACCCTCCCGCCAAGTTTTTGCTGAAACCGTCGCAAGGTCAGGAACGGCCAGTCCAATCTTTTCACCTTGACTTGAAGCTACGATCGAAATCGGTAATTTTGTACTTTCCCCGTTTTCGATATCTTCAGCCAAAACCTCGTCGGCAGAAGCAAATTTCCTTACGCAAAATGTCTTGCCTTCGAAAACGACAATAGAGCCTGGGCCAACAGCGACAACTCTACTCATACCGACCCTCCTGTATATCCATCTCCATTCAGCCAGATTCGGGATACCATGGTGAGTGGCTTGTCCATATCAACAGAAATTTTTTTTTCGAGGGCCAGACGCCAGATCCATGGGATAAGTTCGGCTTGCCGCAACTTGGCCTCAGACATGTAGGCCAATAGTTCTTTTACTGAGGTCTCGCCAGTTTGGAAAAGGGATCGGAGAACGTAATTTTCTTCTCGATCTTCAATGGCTATTTGAGGGAACGTAGAACAATGAAATTTATTTAGAAATTTAGCATTGTCCAGGAAGGGTGTTTGGATTTGTTTTTCAGTAATGATCTTGAAACGCGCATCATTTTCTTTGGCCCAGGACAGCGCCTTACGGAATTTCAGTTTAAATTTGTCCCAGTCTCTTTTCAGAACCCCATGCGGCTTTACTTCATATAATGTTGGCTTAAGTGATTTGTTGACGGCGCGTGCAGCGTCAGTGTATTTTACCAAGACATCAGGGGTATAAATGAACTGCTTACCATCAACGACCCAACGGAGAGTTATCGGTTGTACATCATACCGTTCGACTCGATCGTCAAACTCCAGAAGGGTCAGAAAATCATGTTCCAGAATCGACTCACTATCGCCACCTCGACCGTTTTTACGGGAGGAATGGAAACCCGTATTCGTGCACTTACTTGGCCGAACCCTGCGTGCGGGAGGTTTGCCGAAGAGTGAATCCACTTGGTACCCCTTGTTCTCTTTTCGAAATTTATTCTTCATTTGCAATTATCGATGTTTTAATTTGCAAGTAAAGAAGTTTCTGAGAAAGGAGGGGGCCGCCTACGACCTGCCCATCTCCATCGGCATCCTGGCTGCCACCGGTGTTGTCAAACCGGCTCTCCTGCAGCAGTACAGCCTGCTGGGTGAGCTCTCTCTGGATGGCGGCCTCAAGACTATTCGCGGGGCGCTTTCCATGGCCGTGGCAGCCAGGCGCGCCGGACTGAAAGGCATTGTCCTGCCGGCCGAGAACGCTCCCGAGGCGGCAGTGGTCGAGGGGCTCGAAATCATCGGCGCCACGACCCTGGCACAGGTGGTCGAGTTCCTGAGCGGTCGCGAGGGGATCGAACCCTGCCGCGTCGATCTTCAGGAGCTGTTTTCAAGCGGCTGCGAATACGGTGAGGATTTCAGCGAAGTCAAGGGGCAGGAGCACACCAAGCGCGCCCTGGAGGTAGCCGCCAGTGGCGGTCATAACATCCTGATGATCGGCCCTCCCGGTTCGGGCAAGACCATGCTGGCCAGGCGCATCCCGACGATCCTGCCACAGATGTCCTTCGACGAAGCCATAGAAACCACCAAGATCTTCAGCGTCAGCGGCATGCTGGAAAAAGAGCGCGCCCTGCTGGCGGTGCGACCCTTCCGCTCTCCGCACCATACCATATCCGACGTGGGCCTGATCGGCGGCGGCACCACGCCCAAGCCGGGTGAGGTCTCCCTGGCCCACAATGGCGTCCTGTTTCTGGACGAGCTTCCGGAATTCAAAAAAAACGTCCTGGAGGTTCTGCGCCAACCGATTGAGGATGGCCGCGTAACCATCTCCCGTTCACTGGTTTCTCTGACCTATCCTTCGCGGGTGATGCTGGTGGCAGCCATGAACCCCTGCCCCTGCGGCTACCTGTCCGACCCGATCCACGCCTGCAGCTGCACGCCGATCGCCATCCACCGTTACCGTTCACGCATCTCCGGCCCGCTTCTGGACCGCATCGACATCCACATCGAAGTGCCGGCCGTCAAGTACCGCGAGCTGGCCGACCGGGGCGAAGCGGAAAACTCCGCCGCAATCGCGGCACGGGTCGAGCGCTCGCGGGAGATCCAGCTGGAGCGTTATCGGGGGACGCGGATCCACTGCAATGCCCAGATGACGCCGCGCTTCATCAAGAAGCACTGCGAGCTGGACGCTACCGGCAACCGCATGCTGGAACTGGTCACCGACCGTCTGGGATTCTCCGCCCGCACCTACAATCGCATCCTCAAGGTGGCCCGCACCATCGCCGACCTTGACGGCTCTGAAAACATCCGCGAACAGCACATCGCCGAGGCGATCCAGTACCGGAGCCTGGACCGCAAGACGCAATAATCCTCCCCTTGCACGAGTCCGGAATGAGATCGCTCTGGCCAAGTTTGTAATAATGTCGTATCATCTCTTGTTGTGCTCACCCAATATATACCGGAATCCGCACATCATTAATACCTGCCACGTTGAACACAAGAATCATTGGATCAAGGACTTGATGAATAAAGGCCTATGGGAAATTGCCGCATGAGACGTCTTTCTGTACTGGTTGCAGCTGTTATAATTTTCGGGATGATGAACACATTCTGCTATGCGGGTTGTGACTGTGACGACTGGATGAAAAAGGGCGGTTATTGTGTCGATTACATCAAGTCAATCGTCCCGCTGTTTCCAATCCCCCTGAATACCGACGAAATTGAAGAACTCAAGAACAAGGACATCTCTGACGTTGCCGAGGGCGACGTTGCCATATTCAGCATCAGCAATTATTGGCATGTCGCCTATGTGGAAGCCGTGCGCCGCAACCAGCAGGGAGAGGCAACGGCCATCGACGTGAGTGAGATGAATTTTGGCGATCAACTGACTTTTGCCGAATTCAAAAATAAATGGAAATCAAGCAGTGAGGCGGAATGGAGAAGGGCCCTCTGCTGCGGTATCACCGACACGTACGCTCAGAAAAGTACGCGAAAGAATGTCGCGCTGGATACGGTCAAGCAAATCTGGTCTCCCGTCATCGCGGCTTCTGAAGCAGCCGGTGGACGACGAGCCAACTCGCTAACCGGTAGAATCAGGCAAACTCTCAATCGATTCCTTGAATTCACCGGGAGAGAGCTGTGAATCACCCCGTCTGACGTTGTACACATTGCGGCAGCCATGGGCACCCGCTCCCAGGTCAGACCCGGCGACTGAGTGAAGTAGATGTTGATGAATTGAAAAAACCACCCGTTCCCGTGTTTTCAATTTCGATCTTCCTTGACCAGCAGATCGAGCTCTTTCAGCCGGTACTGCAAGGTTCGCAGTGAGATGCCGAGGGCTGCGGCTGTCTGGCGACGATTGCCTTTGAACTGCTGCAGGGTCGCCAGGATGGTTTCTTTCTCGCGATGCTTGAGTATCCCTGTGCCGTCGTCCGGAAGCGGACGCCGGGCCAGAAGCTCGGCGGGCAACTCGGCGCTCGTTATTTCGCCCCTCGACAGGATGACGCCCCGTTCAATGACATTCTGCAGCTCCCGGACATTGCCGGGCCAGGAGTAGCGTTGCAGGATTTTCATCGCCTCGGCCGAGATGCCGGCAGCACGGCGAAGACCGGAGGCGGCCGAGAACCGGGCGCAGAAATGGCGGACGAGCCCCGGAATGGCGTCAAGCCGTTCACGCAGTGGCGGCAGGCTGATCGGGAAGACATTCAGACGATAATAAAGATCTTCACGGAAACGCTTCCCGGCAACCTCTGTGGCCAGATCCCGATTGGATGCGGCGATCACGCGCACATCCGCCTTGATTTGCAGTGTCCCTCCCAGGCGCTCGAAGACCCGTTCCTGCAGGACCCGCAGCAGCTTTGCCTGCAGCAGGGCCGGCATCTCGCCGATCTCATCCAGGAAGATGGTCCCGCCCTGCGCCAACTCGAACTTGCCCTGCCGGGCCTGGACCGCTCCGGTAAAAGCACCGCGCTCATGACCGAACAGCTCGCTCTCCAGAAGGTTTTCCGGTATGGCGGCGCAATTGAGCGGGATAAATGCTGCCGACTTGCGCGGACTTGCCAGATGGACCATCCGTGCTATCAGCTCCTTGCCGGTGCCGCTTTCACCATGCAGCAGGACGGTTGCGGAGGTACGGGCCACATCCTGTACCAGTTTTCTGACCTGCTCCATGGCCCGGCCGCAAAAGATCAGATCCTCCGGGGGGAGTCCAGCTTTTTCAATCTCCTGAAGGGATGCCGTCAGCCGTTCCAGCTTGACCTGTTCAAGAGCCCTCTGCACGATAGCCAGAAGGCTGGCCGGATCTTTGAGCGGCTTGGACAGAAAATCGAAGGCCCCCTCCTTGATGGCCGCCACCGCCTCATCTACGCGGCCAAAGGCGGTTATGAAGATAAACAGCGGCGCTTGCGCTTCACTCCGTGTTGCCCGGAAGAGATCAAGCCCGCTTCGTACCGGCATCTTCAGGTCGCACAGGACAAGATCGTAGCGCTCCCGCTGGATGCGACGCAGACCCTCACCGCCGTCCACAGCAGCTGCCACGGTGTACCCGGCTTTGTCAAGGATTGTGCTTAACAGCTCCCGGAAGACCGCATCATCCTCGACAATCAGTATGGTGGCAGACGACATGGTTCAATACCCCGTATTACTTGACAACCGGTAAGGTAACGATAAATTCGGATCCGGCGCCGAGACTGCTTTTTACTGACAGACCGCCGCCATGCTCTTCCGCCACTTTCCGGCACAACGCCAGACCCAGACCTGTCCCTTGCGCCTTGCTGGTCCAGAACGGCTCGAAGATGTGCCGGAGATGCTCCGGCGCAATGCCGCTACCGCTGTCTTTGACGCTGATATGCGCGGTAGTGCTCTTTTGCCTCAGCCCGATCGTAAGCACACCGCCATCAGGCATCGCCTGCAGGGCATTTTTCATCAAATTCAACAGCAGTTGAACGATGCGGTCGGCTACCACATGAGCCCTGAGCGGTACGGGAGCATCCACCTTAATGGTCACATTCTGGGCAGCAGCTTCTATCCCGACCAGCACGACGCACTCCTGAATCACTTCCGACAGCTCGGCTGTTTGCCGCTCTCCCTGGTCGTCACGGGCAAATGCGAGCAGATCATTGACCAGCGCCTCCATCCTGAGGGACTGGGCAACTATCTTTTCAGCATGCTTTCGTGCCTGCTCAATGTCATCGTCAGTTTCCACAAGCTGCGCAAAGCCTTTGATGCCGGCCAGAGGATTGCGGATTTCATGCGCCATAAGCGCGCCCATTTCCCCGAGGCGCGCCAGCTCCTCACGTCGATTCATCTCCCGGTGATGCCGCTCTTCCCGCCGAAACATACCGAGGGTCAGCAGAGTCAATCCCCACAGGGCAATGGTAAGTGCTGCTACAATGGTAACTCCGGTATTTGCCCTGCGGATGACCTGATCAGCACGATAGGTGTGCAGCGCCAGGGTCAGGAGATATTCGTTGTGCCGGGCGTGAACCGTTGTACGGAGGAGATAGGCCTCTTCGCCGGTTCCGAGACGCTCTCGCTGTTCGGAAATACCGTTGGATAACATATAGCGGACATCGCCGGAAAACGGCTGGCCAATCAGACCTTGGTAGGTGTGAAAGCGGATAACCCCCTGCCGGTCGATGAGCGCAAAGTAGGCGATGTCCGGGGTCGTATAGCGCGCCAGTGAACGGAATGACGGGTCGGCAATCATTAACTGTTCAATTGCCGCAGAGATAGAGAGTCCGGCGCCTCGCAGGTTTTCAGCGGCGAGCGTCGGAGCGGCGTGATAGGCAGACCAGGCGAACCACGCGACCAGCACGGTAAAGCAGAGCGGGATAAAGAGTAATAGACGAGTGGTCTTGCGCATAGTCAAAACGAGTAGATGATCGCAGTACCGCCACCAAAATCCGGGCTGCTGTCGGCAATGCCACGGGAAGCGTACAGGTCAAGGGTTGTGGTGTAGGTCCGGTAAACATCTCCGAACCATTTTGTTACTTCGATACCGTCACCGTATTCCACCTCTCGTGCCACCACGGAAACCGGCACCGGGACGTGAACCCATCCCGCCATGCGGGCCGCCTCCATTCCGATTTCCCGATCCGTTCCTTGACCAGAGCGGCTTGCCCGAATCGGAACGCAGAGTCAAGGTTTCTCCGCTTTCCGGGTTCTCAAGCCGCTGGGCAAACAGGTACATTGCACCATCTTTCCCCTGCGCGAGCGAGCCGGTGATGGCAATCTCCCGATTTTTCGAAATGCTGAAGGACTGCTTCTCCCAGTGCCACCAAGGCCCAAGCACGACAGTCACGGCACCCTGGTTTGTCGCCACAACCATCACGGTATGCTGCTCCTGGCCTTTACGCTCCGGCAATGAGGTTACGGTGCCGGCAATACTGGTTATCGTGTTGACGTCGAAGCCGGCTGCCACATCCAGGCCGCTGGCCGCATCCGTTGAATCACTGCCCCAGAAGGCCGATGCCGGTCGATGCCAGAGGCACAGGACCACACACATGAATATAAGGAGGTTGCGTTTCATTGAATACTTCCCCGTTGCGGTAATCCCGGCAGGAGCGCGCCCCGGCCGGGATCAGGGTCGAAATCCTACTGTGCGGTTACCGGAGCCACAGTCGTGGTCGTGGTGAGACGCGAGCCATCCTGAAGCCCTTTACCATTGCCGGGACGCGTGGTTGATCCATTGGCTGTTGTGCCGGTGGTCAGAAAGGTACCATCGCGCCGCTGTGAATCAGCCGGACGTGTGGCGGTTGTACTCCCGATTCTCGTCTGCTGGTTGACCCTGGTTCCATTCTGCATGCCGAATCCACCGGTTCCTCCGCCTTGCCCGCGTCCGGCCGCAAGCAGATCCCCTGCGCTCACTGCAACCAAAAGCCCCATTACTGCCGCCATTGTGATGATGCGTGGTTTCATGATTAATTCCTCCTGTGTTTGATTGGTGCTACCCAGGAAGTATCAGGATACGTGCCAAAACCATATCTTGCTGAAGTTAAAGGTTATTTCATAAATCTGTTGGTAGTCGCGCAGTCTATATCGTGCAAATATTGCACGTAGTGAGCCTGCCTTGCACCTGCTGCATGACCACCGCTGATGACTTGTTCTGCGTTGATCACCTGTCTCATGCCGACTGTTACCTGTTTCCGGCACTTCCGGAGTGTTTACAGGCAGACGATACCGCTTCGCAGGACAGTTCACCGCGCCTGTGTCATGTGCGCGCTAATCACAAACTCCGGCGGGTCCATGATTACCTTCTTGACCGTGCAAAGCTCGGCCGCCTTTACGATGGCATTCCGGTATTTTTCCGGGAAACCGGCAGGGAGCATGATGTCGAAGGTCAGCCGGGAGAGCCGTTTCCTGCCGTCAGCGTCAACGCCGAACTCCATCTGCTGGATGAGCGACAGCCCCTCGGTAGCTATCCCCCGTTGCTGACAAAAGCTGAGTACGTATATCCCGGCACAGGTGCCGAGGGATGCCAGAAAATACGCGTAGGGAGTCGGCGCAGTTCCCTCTCCGCCATCTTCCTGAGGCTGGTCCGTCGGGATGACGATATCGCCCATCTCCGCATTGACCCTCTTCCCGCCCGGAAACGTGATCTTCATCTCCATAACTTTCCCCTTTCCATTACAACGGCGTAACGACATTCAGAATGCCTGTTTCAGAGCGTCGCCCGGATGCACCGGGCATACCGGCGGTGTCGGGCAGCATGAATTGAGCGGAAGCAATCGCTTACAGGGCGCCCCTGAGTGAATATGGCCAGGCCAGGATGCCGCCGTCCATGAACTTCGTATTTTCAAAACCAGCCGCGTCGAGGATCTTTTGTGCTTCATAGCCTCTCAGGCTGATCTTGCAGAAGGTGATGATCTCCTTGTCCCTGGGAAGCTCTTCCAGTTTTTCCCGCAGCATGCCGAGAGGGATCAACTTCGCCCCTTCGATGCCGATTTCACCATGCTCGGCCGGGGAACGGACATCCAGCAGGATAAAGTCGTCATCCTCATCGAATTTGCGTTTTACCTCCTGTGGCGAGATGCCTCTGGCGTGGCCGGAAAGTTTGTTTTTCAGGATATCGGCCGCCACGATCAGGTTGTCCATGGCAGCTGAATAGGGGGGTGCGTAGGCCAGGTCTATCTGCGACAGCTGCTCGGCGGTTGCCTGGAAGGTAATGGCTGTGGCCGCGGCATCGAGGCGTTTGTCAACGGCCCCTTCGCCCACTGCCTGCAGGCCGAGCAGCCTGCCCGTCTTCCGGTCGGCGATCAGCTTGAGGACAATCGGTTTTGCGCCGGGAAAGAAATGTGCCTTGTCATGGGCCGGTGAGATGACGGTCTCGACATCGAAACCATTGGCCCGCGCCTCGCTTTCTGTCAGGCCGGTTTTGCCGGCATTGATGCTGAACACCCTGAGGATGCTGGTGCCTAGCACGCCGGGAAAGGTCGCCTCACCACCGGCGGCGTTGATCCCGGCCACCCGGCCCTGCTTGTTGGCAGTGCTCCCCAGCGGGATATGGACCTTTTTCCCGGTTATCAGGTGAGTGGTCTCGCAGCAGTCACCACAGGCATAGATATTGGGATCGTTGGTGCAGAGCCGCGCATCAACCGCGATTGCTCCACTTGTGCCGATGTCGAGACCGGCGGCCCGGGCCAGCCCGATATTGGGGGTAACGCCAGGGGCCAGGACAACCAGGCCGGCGGGCAGTTCCCGGTCGCCAATACACACCGCTTCTACCGTTGTACTGCCTTTGAATCCGGTTACCGTGCAACTCGTCATGACCGTCACACCCTTTTGCCTGAGGTGCTTTTCGACGAGGGATGCCATTTCCGGGTCCAGAACTCCTGGCAGAACCTGATCACGCATTTCGATGACCGTCACCCGCATCCCCTTTTGCTGCAAGGCTTCCGCGGTTTCCAGGCCGATCAGACCGCCGCCGACGATACAGGCCGTGTCACCGGAAATGGCGCAGTTCTTCAGTAACTCGGCGTCTTCGATGGATTTGACGGACAGGATGTTGCCCAGGTCTACCTTGCTGATTTGGGGGATATACGGTGAGCTTCCGGTGGCAAGTATCAAACGGTCATATTCAAGAGAAAAGCCAACTCCCGTTGTGCTTTCAAGGAGATGAACCACCCGTGAGTCACGGTCAATGCTCATGACTTCAGTATGTGTCTTGACAATGACCCCCTTGACCTTGTTAAAGAAGTGGGCATCACGGACAACACCGACAGGCGTGCTCATCAACGCTTTCACGTCTGCCACGGTATCGGACACGAAATAGGGAATTCCGCAGGCGCCGTACGAGATGAAACTCCCCCTGTCAATCAGGGTGATGTCGGCTTTGGGGTTGATCCGTTTCGCCTTCGAGGCTGCCTTGGCTCCGGCAGCATTTGCTCCGATTACTACAATCCGCATCTTCATGCATTATCTCCCGTATGGACAAATTGGCTTTTACACAGCACTAAAACCGAGGATCGGTACGTTCACACATTTTATCCCGCCTTGGCGCTCATATCCCGCACAATCCGGTAGGCCAGCAAGAAAAAGGGCCAGGCGTGCCAGAACAGGTCAAAGATATCGATCGGCTTTTTCAGCGTCCCGGCCAGCAGCATCCTGACCTTCTCCACGATATGCGGCTGAGGGTAAAAAGGCGCAAAGCCGAGTATCAGCACAAGCGGGATAAGGACCTTGTAGTCAAGCAGACTGTTCATGATTTCCCTCGGTTTACTTCCTTCGCAGCAGGTTAAGACGCCGTTCCGCATCAAGGATGATCCCCTCTTCGGTGCGGTGCAGTTCGAGAAATTGCCTGACCC
>JAJYBH010000015.1 GCA_021779135.1 Deltaproteobacteria bacterium | reverse complement strand
ACCGGGCGCCCTTAATAGGGGCGCTTTCGTATTTCAAGACACCTCCCAAAAGGCTGTCGCTGGCCTTGCAGTTACTCGGCATCAAGCTCCGGGCGTGCAGTAGTCATGTAAATACCGAGTGATATCAGACAGATGCCCACCACATGGAATAGCTGAAGCGACTCTCCCAGAAACACAATAGACAGGATGGTCCCAAAGACCGGCATCAGATGAATGAACAGTCCTGCCTTGTTTGGTCCCAGTTCGACAATAGCCTGATTCCAGAAGAGATATGCCAGTACCGATGGGAAAACGCCTACGTACAGCATGCTTGCACAGGAAACGAAATTAAGGGTAATCCCGCCTTCACGACTGATCTCCCAAAGATAAAACGGAAATATGAATACAAGTCCGATGGCGATGATTGCGGAGAGAAAGCTCAACGGATGGAGTTCTGCAGGACGCAACCGCAGCCGGAAGCTGTGAATAGCCCAACAGATTACCGCCAGGAATACCCACAAATCCCCTCCGTTAATCCGCATGGTCAGCAATCGATCGATATCGGCCCGACAGATAATGGTAACAACTCCCACGAGAGACATCAGTATGCCGGTGGCCTGAGTTCGTGAGACCGGTGTTGCCGCGAATATCCTTGAGATGATTACGATCAGCACCGGAATGATTGAGTTCAGCAGCAACGCATTGGTAGCGGTCGTGGAGTGAAGGCCGATATAGACAAAGGTATTGAAACAGGAAATCCCCAGTATTCCGAAAACAACCAGGTTCTTCCAGTTCCTCAGGATCAGGGACCGTTGGGAAATCAGGTGCCGTATGGAAAACGGCATAAGAATCAGAAGTGCAAGGGCCCATCGCCAGAACGATAGGGTGATCGGGGGGATAACCGCGTTCACCGCCCGGCCCAGCACAAAATTGCCGGCCCAGAATAGTGTGGTCAGAATCAGAAGGATATAGGGGGAAACCTTGAAGTGCATGGTTTTAATCTTTACCGGCCATATCAACACATGGCAAGCATTAATACATGTCACTCGACTACCCACTTCGGCTGGTGTGTTATATCCCGGTTGGCCTTCTTGTGAATTAAATCGACTGTTCCCGTAACTCCATCACTGCGCAACAAACTTCCAGAGAGATGTTGCGCCGCGCCGGTTGAAAATGCTACATTGTGCAACCCCTTCACCCTGCCCTGTCCCTTTCTTACGTACCAAGGGGATCGGGAATGGGGCTCATATCAAATTTGTGAGGTTGAAAGCATGACAATGCAATACTTTGGTCCGACAAAACTGGACGCAGCGCTGATTCCGGAAATAGCCCGGAAGTGGGGGACGCCGGTCTATCTGCATGATCAGGCATACATAGAAAACAGCTGTGACCAACTGTTGAACATGCCCAATGCCTACGGCCTGCATGTCCGTTACGCCATGAAAGCAAACTCGGATCGCACGGTACTGCGTGTCGTAACCAATAAGGGACTGGATCTGGACTGCTCTTCAATCAATGAAGCGGCCCGTGCCTTTGCCGCCGGGATCCCCTATGGCAGGATGATGCTGACGACCCAGGAGGTGCCTGCCGGTGAGGAGCGCACCGAACTGGAGGAGATGATCCGGGCGGGCCTCAAGTACAACGTCTGCTCCATGACCCAGTTCCAACTGATTGCCGACTTTGCCAAAAGCATCAACCTGGACCTGTCCATCAGGGTTCATCCGGGAGCCACCGGCGGCGGTGAGAGCGCTACCCGCGACACCGGCAGCGAATACTCCTGCTTCGGCGTCCACTTGAACGATGTCCCGAAGGTCAAAGACATGGCTGACAAACTGGGCCTGCGTTTCACCCAGGTGCATGTCCATATCGGCTCAGGAGGCGACCCGGAAAAGTGGCGGGAGAACATCGACCGCGAACTGGGCTTTGTGAGGACCTATTTCCCGGATGCCACCACCGTCAGCTTCGGCGGGGGA
Source organism: Deltaproteobacteria bacterium (assembly GCA_021779135.1). GTDB lineage: Bacteria > Desulfobacterota > Desulfuromonadia > Geobacterales > Pseudopelobacteraceae > CAIPTY01. The sequence continues at coordinate 37,811 of JAJYBH010000015.1, read as the reverse complement.
CTCAAGGTGGCCCGGATGCCGGGGGAAAAGCAGGCCGACATCGCCTCGCTGGGTGCCTATGCCAAACAGCGGATCGAGGAGTTCAAGGCCGTGACCGGCCGCGAACTGCAGATGGAGATCGAACCGGGCACCTTTGTCGTGGCAAACTCGGGGCACATTGTCACCCGCATCATCGACAAGAAGCTGACCAACGAGCTGAACTTCCTGATCGTCGACGGCGGCATGGAGCTGTTGACCCGGCCGCTGTTGTACGGTTCCGAGCATCCCATTGCCATCGTGCGCCAGGACGGCACGCTCCTCTCCAGCGAGTATGACCAGACGCCGACGGCAAGCCTGAAATCATTCGGGGTCGTGGGGCGCTGCTGTGAAAGCGGTGACTCGGTGCGCCTCGATAACGACGGCAACATCGTACCGGTCATGATCGCCGAACCGGAAATCGGCGACTTTGTGGTCATCGGAGGCACGGGCGCCTATTCCGAGAGCATGTCGCCGGAAAACTACAACTCGCACCGCAAGCCGGGTGCAGTCATGAAAACCCGTAGCGGTGAACTGGTGCTGATCAGGAAGAAGCAGTCTCGTGAGCAGATTGTCCAGAATGAGCTGGATGTTAAGCTGTAAGCAATCGATCAATAGTTGAACGAAGAGGCCAAGGGTATGCGTCCCTTGGCCTCTTTTTATTCAAGATCGACTGATGGCTGGAAGGGGGATACTAATTCCAGTTATCGATTTTCAGATCATTCGGCGCGGGCTTTCCTGTGCCTGTTTCCACTCCGCCCTATGGATTCCATTGCAGCAAGCCTGCCCACCAAAGCGCCACTAACTTTCAAGAGCCGCCAGAATCTCGCGCAGATGATCGGTATGAAACTGGACGTGGAAATCGCCCAGGGCGCCGATCATCCCGTCAAGCGTGGGGTACTCGCCCAGCGGAGAATCCTTAAGCTTCGGGATATGCGCTGTTCGTGCCAGTTGTTCCTCGGTCAGTTCCGCTGAGAAATTGGCTACCCGCCGGTAATTCAGCTCGCACTCCGCGACAAGCTCTTCGAAGCTCATGGCTGCACGATGTTCGCTGAAAAACGGATTCTCGGTATCAAGATCTAACAGCGGGATATCTCTATTGACGAAGGCCCTGAGGAACTGCAGGTGCCCCTCCCCCTCGGGACCGCACAGGTGAGAGAGGATCTGTTTGGGTGACCACCGGTTCGCCGGAGCGCGCGAGGCCTGGTTCTCGTCCACTCCCTCGCACACCTGTTTCAGGGCAGCTACCTTCTGTAGTATTTCCTGAGCCAACTGATTTCCACGTGACGTTGCCATGGTGACACCTCCTTGTATTGCCCATGCATGCTTTCAGTGTACTCCATCTCGTTCTGCATACCCAAAAGCTAAAAAAGGCAGCACAAACGGGACGACAAAACCTCGTAAAATCGGCCAGATATAGCTCTTGATCCCGCTAAACCCTGCTTGTTATTCTTCCTGATTTGTGGTGAGATAATTAGAGTAGTACGAAGTCACGAGAAAGGAGCAATACAATGCGAAGACTAGGTTATGCGCTTGTTGCGCTGCTGACAGTCGTATGTACGGCGTCCTTCGGCTACTCTGCTGAAAAGGGCAGCTTCACTGCCAAGCTCTCCGGCAGGGAGGCCGTCCCCCGGGTAACGACACAAGCTACCGGGAAGGCGGAGTTCAAGCTAAGCAAGGATGGTAAGGAGTTAACCTATAAACTGACTGTCACTGATATCGAGAACGTCACCGCGGCCCATATCCATCTGGGTAAAAAAGGGAAAGATGGTCCGCCGCTTGCCGGCCTCTTTGCCGGTCCCAAGAAAGAAGGCAAGTTCAGCGGAGTGCTGGCCGCGGGAATACTTACCGAGAAGGACCTGATTGGAAGCGTGAAGGATAAACCGCTCACGGAGTTGGTCAAGCTCATCAAGTCGGGTAGCACCTATGTGAACGTACACACGGACAAATACCCGGGAGGAGAACTGCGCGGCCAGATCAGGTAGCATCAATACTATGAAATAGTTTATACTGCGATGAACTGTATTTTTACCCGCCTGAGGCGGGTTTTTTGTGGCCAGGATGTCGAGCGAAACGTAGGCAGCTAGATCCCCAGTACCAGGGGATAACAATTCAAAAGGCGGCCGATTGGCCGCCTTTTGAATTTATCGAGCATTGTGCCACCCCGAATTCTCCGGAATGGAGATACTAATTCCAGTTATCGATTTTCAGATCATTCGGCGCGGGCTTTCCTGTGCCTGTTTCCACATACTCACGCAGGCTTAACAGGAATGTGGCCCACTTCATACTGCAGTGATAAGTCGCCTCAACCGCCTCGCGCCACTTCCTGTGGCCGAAGAGGACTATGGTCTGGTTGTCCTGCTCTGACAGTTGGAACGTGATCTCTGTTCCAACCCATTCCTCGGGCCCCTCTACGCAGCGCCAGTGAACAACTTTATTTTCGCCCAGTTCCTGTACTTCCATCACCGCTCCGCCCAGGAGCTCGCCTGTTTTCGTGCGAAAGCGGAAGTCGATCCTTCCTCCGACCCGGGTATCGCCCAGAACCTCCTCGGTCCACCAGTGGCCCAGTCCTTCCAAGGTTGTCAGCGCGTTATAGACCTGAGCTACAGGGGCCTTGATTCCGATCCGATGAATAATGTCTACCATCTCAACCACCTCCCGTACTATACAGTCATAATTAATTTTAGTACTGTTGATTGCGAAATGCGAGAGACATGTAAGATATGAAGAAAGTATAACTGGCTACCATTTTGAATTAAATAGACATGCCGCCCCCCGGAATTTTCTCCAGTTGTAACCAGTCAAATAACTGTTACTATTATGCGTATGCGTAATTTTAAAGCGAGGAGGCTTTTATGATGAAAATCGTGTTGGCTGGTGTTGCACTCTTGCTGGTTGCAGGTTCTGTTGGGGCCAACGGTCGGCCTGTGGCACCCAACGGAATTGCTCTCTATCCTGACTACATGTCCTGGACGGTAATCGCTCCTTCATACCGCGAAGACAAGGGGCAAATCCGCATTATCACCGGCAACCAGACTGCCATCGCAGCACTGCATGCCGGCACCAAGCCTCTCCCGGACGGCAGCGTGCTGGCTAAGGTGGCCTGGAAAGCGGTTAAACATCCGGCCTTCCCCTTGGCTACCCAGCCGGGAGCATTTGCGCAGGTAGAGTTCATGGTCAAAGACTCTAAAAAGTACAAGGATACCGGAGGCTGGGGATTTGCCCGTTTTGTGGGGAACGATCTGAAGCCTTACGGCAAGGATGCCGGTTTCGTCAGCGAATGCTTCGGCTGCCACATACCGGTTGCCAATAACGACTATCTCTATACCAAAATTGTCAAAACCCCTTGACCCGGAACTGCTAAAACGAACGGGGTCAGAATACCTGTCAAAAGGAAGCCTTTCGCCTTGTCAATTCCCGGCTTCATAATTCGGTATGAAGCCGGCATTCCCCGTATTGCGAAGACCTGTCTTCGCACATGCTCAAATACAGGCTATAATAACACTGTAAGGCGTCAGCGCGACACCAGGAGAGCGGGATCATGACCACGAAATCGTGCGAAAACGACCAGCCTCCGCTCTATCTACGTGGGCTGTTGAGGCATTTTGCCGACTTGCGTGACGGCACCCATGGCGACGGAGCAGTCAGCCGTGCCGACAAGGAGCAGCTCTTTGCCGCTGCCGTCGGCTACCTCGACCCCTTCAGCCGCCAGACCCTGGCTGAGATGAACGAAGCCCTGCTGCTGGGGAGTGGCACCGTCACTTATAGCGGCATCATCAGATCGCCAAACGGCGACAGCACAGCAATCTGGACTCTGGGCTGGCCGGAACAGGCGCAGGCGGGCATCCCCCCCGTCACTCTGGAAGCGTTCTTCGGCCACGCCTTTCACCATCCGCACCTGCGCGGCGGGAGTGTGGGGGTCTGGCCCCTCAACGTCTTCAGCACAGCTGATGCCGCCGCCGAGTTGCCTACGCTACGGGCGATTGCGAGCGCCGACCTGCACAACCTGGTTTTCCAGAGCGACTACCGTATTGTCCCGGCGATAGGCCACTCTTTGCACGCAAAAGGAGGCAACAGATGAAAAAGACATATCTATCCATGCCGGAACTGGCGTTCATTGCCGGCACCAGGGCAGCACTCGGTGCGGGTGCTGCCTTGATTTTAAGTGACCGTCTGGGCAGGGAACAGAAGAAATCGATCGGCTGGACCCTTTTTCTGGTCGGCGTCGCTACAACCGTGCCGATTTTGGCAATCGCCATCGGCAGGCGCAGGGGATAAAACAGGCTGGAGGGCGTGCCAGCTGAGTCCCGAACTCTGGAGGCGGCCGGTTAGCCGCAATTCAAGCAAACTGTCCACGGAACTCCAATGTGCCAGATTAGAGTGGGAGTACTTTGTGGTCAGGGGGATACCAGAATGGCGCCAGCTTATGGGTTCAGCGCATGAGCTTCGACAGCAACAATAAAAAAGGCCTGCGGGAATCTTATTCCGCAAGCCTTTTTGTTACCAGTCAATCGGGATGACTACCTCTTTTTCTTGGTGCGACGGGTATGTTTGACCTCTTCTTTCTTAGTAGTCGACCAGTGGTTCAGGTCATGGGCGATGGTGTGGCAATCAGCGCACTTGGTGAACTTGGCCATCATTAAAGCCGAGTGAGGCACGCCGTGACAGTCCTGACACTTGGGCACCACCTTGTGCTTGTTCTGGTGACAGTAGACGCAGGCAAGTGACTTGTGCTTGACGGTGCTGGCGCTCAGGAGCTCAAGAGCCTTCTTGTGGCAGGCGCCGCAATCCTTGTTGGGGATGTCCTTGCCATAAACCACATTCTTCGGCTGGTGCGCCTTGTGACACTTCTTGCAGTCAGCCGCACTCTGCTCGGCATAGTGCGTTTTGTGGCACTGGGTACATGCAGGGATCTTCCCGTGTACGTCGTGGCAGGTACTGCAGTACAGATTAGTATGCTTGCTCTTGAATTCGCGGAGTTGCGCCATCTGTTGTGTGTGGCAGGTGAGGCACGCATCGGTAATGTTGCGGGCAAGAATGATATTGAGCGGGGCATGCGGGTTCTTGTGACAGCCGAGGCAACCCTTCAGCTCATAGTGCTTCTTGCCGCTGTGGCACTGGCTGCACAGGGGGATGTTGTTCTTCGATTCTGGGCGGTGACCGGTGTGGCAGTCCTGACAGGTAATCTTCTTGTGACCGGCACCGTCTTTGGCGATGTCGGCGGAGGGGCCGGCGTGGCATTTGACGCAGTCGCTGCTGGTGAGCGTAACATTGGCCGGACTCTCTGCGCTTGCGGGGTTAGTTGCACCGAGTATCAGGGAAACACCCAACGCCAGACCCAGAACACCAAGCAGCTTGAACCCTTTTACTACTTTCATTTGACCTCCTTCTTGCCTGCAGTATTCATGTGATCTCCCATCGCCACCACTATGGGCGGGGGGTAAATATGTGCGCGCATCTCGACGGGGCTCGTCTTGCTGCCAGTTGTCATTGAGCGGCCAAAGTATGTCATTTCTTCTGGTTGCAGTCAATTGGAAACATATAATTAAATAATACTAGCCAAACTACGCTTTCTTCTTCCATGGCCGGCCCGGTCTTCTCGATTTGCGTACCTGGTTCAACAGCAGTCCCAGCCGGCCAACAAAAGATTTCGGGCCAAAAGGGCCTTTGGAGTTGGCGGCTTTGCGAATGGCGTTATCAGTATCACCGTCTCCCATGCCGGCAAGATCCCGGTACACGCTTCGCTCCTCTTCTGAAAGCCACGATTCCTCTGACAACATCGGATCGTGACCCATCGCGACATGGGGAGCATCTGGGGCCAGGTGTGTATCTGGGCCTTGCCGGAGTAAAAACAACCTCCCCCGGAGAGTTCTCCCGCTGCACCGTCACCTCCCGCACCCGCCGACTTCCCCCCCTTACCGTCAGATTGCCCGTCACCGCCACATTCTCCAGCTCTACACCCCCCCCCGCCGCCGCTGACGGCCACCGTCACAATCAGAGCCCGGGGCGGGCGTGGATGCAGGCCGTATCAGCATGTTGCAAAAAAAAATAATGCGGCCACAGAGCCGCATTATGCAGGAAGGATACTGTCCTGGGAATCCCTCAGGGCAGGGGATGGCAGCGGGGACAGCCTGTTTCGTTACCACGCAGCCTGTCCCCGGGCCCATTCAGGCCGCGCGGCGCAGTTCCGCGCCGCGGTAGACCTCGGCAAACCACCCGGCGAACGTCTCGATGGTGGTCGGCGTGGTGTTGTCGGCGTTCCGCGGCCGGTTGACCGCGAACAGCCCGCGGTTCAGGGCATCGCTCATCTCGATGAACAGCCGGCTCACGTCACGGCTCATCCCCATATCGAGCAGCGCCTGGCCGAACTCGTCATAGCCGAACTGACGATAAGCGAGGTCGAGGATGCCGATCCGCCGGCCGATGATGGTGAACGCCTCCTGCAGGGAAAGATCACGCTGGCCAAGCAGGTCCCTAACGGACGAGCCGGTAAAATCCCGGGCCAGCAAATGACCGGCAACCCGTTCGGCAATGTCGGCCGTGGCGATCATGGCGAATTTCAGGTCGCCGCGCACCGCCGAACCGGCAAAGCCGTGCTCGTGGATGAGCGGCACATTCGCCAAAAGATTCTCCATGAAGTAGGTTGGGCGTAGATGGAGCACCTGCACCCCGTGCAGCGCATTGAGCCGTATTTCCTGATCGCGCAGTCCGAGGATCGGCCCGGTGCCCCGGGGCAAATCCGCTCCCTGGCTGCTCAGGTTCACCACATGGCTGACGCCGGCAGTGCTGATGGCCGTGGCGATGCTTAGGCCGACGACATCCTGATAGGCGCGGAAATTGAGAGCGGAATAATTTGGGGGGATCATGGCGAAAACGGCCTCCACCCCCTTAAAGGCACCTGTCAAGAACGACGTGTCCTGCAAATCCCCGGCCGCCGCCTCGGCTCCCCGGTCGACATACTGCTGCAATCTGCCGGTATCCCTGCCGATGACCCGCACCTTCTCACCTTTACTGAGCAGGATGTCCGCCACCCGGCTCCCTATATTCCCTGTTGCTCCGATAATTGCGTACATTATTGACTCCTTTCCACCCGTTCCTGCCGGGTCCGTACCAACGCTGTAACGTGTATTGACATACTTTTTGTTACTGTTTTATTGTACGCCTGTTACGGCAAACGGGATGCGGAAAACTTACGTTGGGTCGTCATCTGGTGACATACATGGAGGGAATGGCTATTGCCAGGCTCTTTCAGCTGGCAGGTGATATCTGAGCGGTTGTGGGCCTTTGGAGGAGACTGCAGCCCGGCAGGAATCCATACAGGACATTTGACCCGCCCCTCGACGAAGTCGTGGAAGTGGGGGAGCACCTGCTCGATTCCGACATCCGCAAGATCGGGATGATGTAGTAGCGGAACAACAGGCTGACCATGCCACCGATGACCAGGAACAGGGTAAAGGCGCCGAAGATTGCGCAGACCATGCCGAGGATGAATATCCGGTACGTGAGGAATGGCTTCATTGTCATGTCAGTGTAGCAGCTAAATGGCTGCGATCACAATCGGCGGACAGGGGAGAATCAGAGAAACAACAGAGGCGGCTGATTGGCCGCCCTGGAATTATGTTAGGATGTCCCCTGAATACTTCGCCTGACGGCATGTCATCCAGAAAACATGTATCCTTTGGAAGAGATCACGTTGCTTTCGGCTTGCCGAGGAACCCTTCTGCCATCGTCCTATAGAGAGGACGGGGACATAACTTCTTCGAGACGGCGGTAGCAATGAATGAAGCAGCCATGAGCGGCAGGATCATGGTGTGATTGTCGGTCATCTCCATAACGATCACGAAGGCCGTTATCGGCGCCTGGACGACCGCCGAGAAATACGCCACCATGGTCAACATGACAATACCGCCGGGGGTCGCGTATGGGATCAGTCCGGCAAGGTTATGCCCAAAACCGGCTCCGATTGCCAGCGAAGGGGCGAATATACCGCCCGGGATGCCGCTCAGGTAGGATACCAGCGATGCCAGGAATTTCAGGAGGCCGTAGGCTTGTGAAGCCTCCCCGGTTCTCTCGATAATGCTCTTGGCTTCCGCATACCCGGTACCATAGGTGAGGTTGCCCGACGCCAAACCGATGCCCGCCAGCAGAAGCCCGCAGAGTCCGGCAAACAGTACCGGCCTGGACCGCATCAGTTTTCCGGTCACACCCGGTAAACCATTGGTGGAGCAATAAACCAGCAGGCGGCTGAAAATCCCTCCCAGCACCCCGCCGATGCATCCGCAGACAGCAACCGACAGCCAACTGGCGTTCAGCGGAATAGATACCGATGTACGGCCAAAATAGGTGTAATTGCCAAGAAAGTAGAGTGAAACCACACCGGAGATGACCACGGAGGTAATCATGGTGCCGCTGGTCCGCTCCTCGAATGATCGACTCATCTCCTCGATGGCGAAGACAATCCCGGCCAGAGGCGTATTGAAAGCCGCGGCCACCCCCGAAGCACCGCCGGCAAGAATCAACCCCTTTTCCAGCTCGATACGCGAAAATCGGGCAAAACGGGACATGAAAAACATTATTGATGCACCCACCTGGACAGTTGGACCCTCTCTGCCAACCGAAGCCCCGGACAGAAGTGACAAGAGGGTCAGAAACACTTTGCCGATGGCGATGCGCACAGAAAGCAACTTACTCCGCTCCTCATTTGTCTCGAGAGAGATGGCGGCAATGCATTGCGGAATGCCGCTTCCCGCGGCGCCCGGGACAAATTTCCGGGTCAGGTACGCGACCGTTGCCAGCCCTATCGGCGTAATGGCCAGCGGCAGGTAGGGTGATATTTCCAATATCTTGTGAAAGAAATGGTTGGCATACTCACTTCCGAGAGAAAAGAGGGAGGCAACACATCCCACCATCACGGCCCCCCCCCAGAAAACGAGGCGCCGCTGCCAAAGGTGCGGAGATACCTTGAACTTACGAGCCAGTTTTACCCGTCGTTTTGTCATTTGTTTATTGCCTTTGGGTCATCTAACCTCACGAAGGCTTGAGAATAGCACACCAATAGATGTCTCTGTAAGAAAAAGGTCGTGTCCGGGGGCAGTCCCGTCTTTCTGCCATTCTTGCAAGTTCAACTGTATTCCTCATTTACGCACATACCGTCACACAAATCTGTTAGAGTAGAGAGCAGGTATCACCCTGCTCTCTACTCTACCTACAGACTCGTGACCCTACAGACTCGAAGTGGTTGCCCCAGGTTATCCACACCACATCACCCAACAGGGCGTCCGCTCGATTTCTCCTCCTTTTTCCCAAAAAGCCGGTCTCAGCAATGAGACCGGCTTTTTTCATGTCTTGATCAGACTATATCAGTAAGGTGCCCCATCGATGGACACTATCGCCACATTATCCCCTACCATGCTGCGCACCTGCAGCCTGACACCTTGGCCTGACTTGACGATTCCGTCCAGCATTGCGGGATTGGGGTTGGTAATTCGGAAAACCTCCGCCGGAACATGGCCACGAATAAAATAGCCACGCGCGTCATGCAGCACTACACCGATGACTGTAATAATCTGTTCCTGCTGTCCGCTCACCGGCCCGGAAGGCGGTTGGGCGGGTTGGGTGCCATAGGCGGTTGCCAAGCCTAGGCTCACAACAAGGACCAGTGCCAAAAGAGCGATTCGATTTGAGGTTGCGTATTTCATGGGTGCGTCCTTTCTCCTCTCTGACTTTCACTATCACCACATGCCACCCCGTACTTCAGGAGTACACCGAGGGGGATAACTGTATTCCTCCCCGGCGCACACCTGTCCTACGGCCTGATCGCATACGGCCGCATCATTTCGTTGTCTTCGTGGTCCAGGATATGGCAGTGCCATACGTATCCCGGCCCCAGGGTGGCATCAAAAGCCGACGCGGGGTTGCTCCTGCGGTGCAGAAATAGGTTGTCGCCGGCAGCAACTGCGCCCACCGGGATATCCTGGGGCGCAAACCGCACTGCGATGCGCGTTACCAGGCCGGGATAGGCTTTGATGGTATCCTTCCAGCCGGCTTCATTCTTGTCAGGCGGCAGGACCGGCCCGATGAGGTATGGCGAAATTGCCGGGTTACCACCAACGGCACCGTCGCCGTTGGGCGTCAGGTAGTTGTTGGACGGTCCCACCTCGGGCGTGAAAACGCCATTGGGGTAGGCCGCTGCGTACGTAGCGAGATAGGCATTCTCGTCGAAGCTCTGACGGTTGATGAGCTGGAACTGCACCAGATGCAGGTGGATCGGGTGGGCGTCAGCCGAGATATTGACCAGTTCCCAGACTTCGGTGGAGCCGACCCGTGGAAGTTCCGTTGCATAGGTGTCGTGCATGCTGGGGGATGGGGTGCCATAGAGCCGCTCCGCACCGCTGATCGGCGTACCGAAGCCGTTCTTCTGGCCGTTCCACCGGGTGTTGTTGAGCATGACCATGGCCGGCCCTCCGGCGCCCTCTTCCTCGTTGAGGGTGAGCTGCCGGATCAGGTCAGGGCCGCCCTTGCCGCCTCTGCCTTTGCCGTTGATTCCCTCGGCCAGCCGGATAATTGGCTGTGCCCGCAACTTGCACGCGCTGATTGCCGGATCACAGGTCCTGTCGATCCGGCCTCCTGAAGACAGCATGCTGCCGAAACGGAGCTGGCCATTTCCAGGTGTGTCATGGTTCGGGGCAACGCGGAACTGCATGATCTGGCCATTGGTCGCCGGATCGACCGGATCGCCATCCGGATATGGCGCATTGGCGTCATTCATCACCGTCAGGGTTTGTCCGGCGTACCGGGAGAAATCGACGATCACATCGGCCCGCTCGGCAGGGGCCAGCAACAGCTGCGTGACCTTGACCGGGGTATCCAGGAATCCGCCATCTGTGCCGATCTGCCAGAAAGGCGGTCCCCCGGGGATAAACATGTTGAAAAAGCGAGAGTTGGATGCATTGAGAAGGCGAAAACGGTAACGCATCGGCTGCACTTCCAGGTATGGCCAACTCTTGCCGTTCACGACTATGGCATCACCCAGAAACTCGGGAATCCAGAAGGGATGGATGGACGGATTTGGCGGTGTGCCGTTGAGCCCCGTGTTGCTGCCGTCGGGGAAATACCATTGCCCCGAGGTATCGAACTGGCGGTCCTGGATCAGCAGTTCGATCTCCCGGTCTCCTGCCGGCAGCCCAATGGGATTATTGATACGACCGGTATCCCGATTGTCCCGGATCAGGTAAAACGCCGCCAGTCCCGCGTAGACATGCAGCCTGGTGACACCCAGGGCATGATCGTGGAACCACAGGGTGGTGGCCTCCTGGCCGTTCGGATAGTGGTACACCGCTGTTCCGGGTTCAGGAGGGATGGTTGTAGATTGGTCCGTAAGACCCGGGTCATAGCTGCGGTATGTCACGCCGTTCAGCCCGCTGGGGGTAAACCACTGGTCGGGGGTCCCGTCGAAATCCGACTGGACTTCAGCCCCATGGAGATGGACTACGGCCGGCACGGCGGCCAAGTACGGTCCCTGACAGCCGCTGCCGGTGGGATCGAGGGCGCACATCGTATCAAACGGGTCCGCCCAGTGAATTGTCTGGTCAACAGTGAGCAGTCCCTCGACCAAGCCGCCTTCGGACCAGCCCGGCAGATTGTTGACGTAGGTGATGTTGGTGGGAATGCCGCGTTTGGCCTCCAGCGTCACTCCCGGGTAAAAGAGCGGGGCATTCCCGACCTTGTAGGTCCAGACCTTGGTTTTGCCGAAACCGGTCGGTTTGCCCGATGCGTCCACCACGGGCAGGACCTGCTGGGCATACTCTTCCATTCGCACCGTCACCGGCTTGGTGCCGTCAACACGGTGCATGCCACCTGGTCCGAAGATTGGTACCGGATCTATGTATTTGGGGATATCTGCTGCGGGAAGGGGGATCTGGGTTACGAGGGTGCTGGCAAAACTGCTGGAACCGGCAAAAAGCAGGAACAGCACGGCTATAGAAAACCATTGTCCCATGAGGGGGTATTTCCAATGCGGATTCATGGCTATTCTCCTTTCCTGGGCATTCTCCTTTCTTCTGCCCATATCCGAGCAGAGGTTCTCGCAAGCAAAGCAAGATAGTATCTGTTCACTTGACCCTATTACTCTTGATAGCCTGCCTTATCTCCACCTGCACCTCTGCCATGAACTTTCTACTCTTTATTGATATTGAATATCATTTAATTACCGATTGTCAAGCCAATACAAAAGGAACGTAATCACGGGAAATGCACCAAAATACCGACACCGTTAACGCACGTATCCTTTTTGGCTGACCCCGTAGGTTTTTGTCCACCGACAATCAAGCCGCCTTCCGACTCTTCTCCATCTCCCGCCGCATGGGGTGCGGGGTCAGATGGGGTGCGGGGTCAGGTCTTGAAATATCAGTTTTTACTGTTGATCACCTTGCTGATCGTCGTGTAATGAACCCCAAGTGCCTGCGCTAGCTCCTTGAGCGTGTAGCCATGCACACCATAGGCGTGACGGATCATGCGGTTACGCTCCTGCTTCGTAATATTCGTTTCCGTCGAGAATAAATCTGCAACAGCGGGACGCCCCACATGGCGCTGCGTTCGAGGTATCTCGGGAATTTCCTCCCGCCCGCCGATCATTTCCTTTGCCTGCAGAATAAATCCTTCAGTCCCAAGGATGATCTGCCCGGAGAGTTTCTCCCATGGAGTCTCTTTGGCCACCAACCCCTCTTTCACAAAGTCACGATAGAGACGGCGCGCCTCCGCCAGTGAAGCCGAGAAATTGGCAAGGACCCATTCCGTCGTGAGAAACTCCGGCACAACAGCCTTGCCAACAGTGGGGAGATAACTGCTCCATGGGAACTGTTCTGCCCGTTCAACCATGTGGGCACGCACCGGGTTCAGCACGACATAGCGGCAGAGTTCAAGAAGGTGGCTCTCCTTTTCCACCAGGACAGCCTTGAACCGACCCTTGAAAACATGCCCGTCCTTGTGATGTACCCGATTGTATGCCTGGGTGTAGACGCCGTTTAAATGGCGCATGCCGGCGGAAAGGTTCCCTTCCGGGGTTTCGATCATGAGGTGATAGTGATTCCCCATCAGGCAGTAGGCGTGACAGAGCCAATTGAAGCGCTTTACGGTCTGGCCGAGGATGGAGAGGAACAGCTGGCGGTCGTTGTCATCGTCGAAGATGTCCGCCCGAGCGTTGCCGCGAGAGGTAACGTGATAGACGGCACCGGGGAATTCTATGCGTAATGGGCGAGCCATGGGTGGACTATAACACCAAATACTTATATTTCAAGACCTGACCCCGTAGGTTTCTATAACACCAAATACTTATATTTCAAGACCTGACCCCGTAGGTTTCTGCTTATATTTCAAGACCTGACCCCGTAGGTTTCTGCCGTAGGTTTCCCCTTGCCATCACGCTTGAGCCAATGGACAACATCCGCGTCCAGCCTGACCGTGACCGCCTCTTTCATGGGGCGGTAGAACTTACCCACCTCAAAACCGCTGAAGTCGGTGATTTCCGGTATGTCTGAATAATCAACTTCATCATCCGGGCGTTCAGCGAGACGCTTCAGATTTTCAAGCTGCGCCTCTGTCAGTTTTGGGACCCCTTTGACCATGACTATATTTTCAGAAGCTTCCTTTTTCATAGTGTTCACTTTTCAAACCACTTTTGCCGGTACCAGATGAACCTCCAGCTTGCACCCCACCGCTTGGGCATACTTCTTCAAGGTGGCAATGCTAGGCGAATGCCTGTTGTCTGAAAGCGCCGTTTCGAGCCTGGTAACGGCAGGGGCCTTAGTTCCCATCTTCTCGGCCACATCGGCCTGGGTAAGGCCGGCCCGCTGGCGCGCCTGTAGCAATTCCCGCAGCAGGGTGAACTCGGTTTCTAACTCATCATAGACGGCCACAAACTCCGGGTCCTGCTTCCACTCGGCTACCATCTGCTGATGTGATTTGGTCGGGGATTTTGTACTCATGATCCACACACCTCTTTCTGTCGTTTCAGTGCCACGTCCAACTCCCGCTTTGGCGTTTCCTGGGTTTTCTTGATAAAGGAATGAAGCACGACAATCCTGTGGCCAACCATCGTACAATAGAAAACCCGTGCAATCCCTTCCTTGCCTCGTGGGCGCAACTCAAACAGTCCGCCTCCCATGGCCCGCGAATGGGGCATGCGGAGATCAAGCCCGAACTTCTCCAGCATTTCAGTCAGGCGGACATAAGCTGCCCGAATGCCAACCGGCATGGCCGCAATCTCAAGCCTGACGTCTTCGCTGTAATATTCAATTGTCCACGCTATATATTTATGTAACATATTTGTTATGTTAGCGCAAGTCGATAAAAAAAAGGGCACCGCAACGGGTGCCCTTCTAATCTACTTCAAATTCTTCCTTATCCTCTCCACCGCCTCAATCACATTCTCACGATGGCCGAAGGCCGACAACCGGAAGTACCCTTCCCCGCTCGGGCCAAAACCGCTGCCGGGAGTGCCGACCACGTTGCATTCGGTCAGCAGCTTGTCGAAGAAGTCCCAACTGCTCATCCCGCCCGGGGTCTTGAGCCAGATGTAGGGGGCATCCACACCGCCGAAACAGGTCACGCCGACTTCCCGCAGCCCTTCACGGATGATGCGGGCATTCTCCATGTAATAATCGATGATCTCCCTGGTCTGCTTCCACCCCTCGTCGGAGTAGACCGCGGCGGCGGCGCGCTGGACCGGATAGGAGGCGCCGTTGAACTTGGTAGTGGTGCGACGCAGCCAGAGCTTGTTGAAGCTGTAGCGCTCGCCGGTGCTGGTGGTGCCCATGACCTCTTCCGGCACGACCACCAGGCCGCAGCGCACGCCGGTGAAGCCGGCGGTCTTGGAGAAGGAGCGGAACTCGATGGCGCACTTTTTGGCCCCTTCGATCTCGTAGATCGAGTGCGGGATCTCCGGGTTGGTGATGAAGGCCTCGTAGGCGGCGTCGAAGAAGATCACGCAGTCGTTGGCGATGGCGTAGTCGACCCACCGCTTCAGCTCGGCCTTGCTGGCCACCACGCCGGTCGGGTTGTTGGGGAAGCAGAGATAGATGATGTCCACCTTGCTTGTGGGGAGCGACGGGATGAAACCGTTGGCCTCGTTGCAGGGCATGTAGACGATGCCTTTGTAGTACCCCTTCGCGTCGGCCTCGCCGGTGCGGCCGATCATGACGTTGGTGTCGTTGTAGACCGGGTAGACCGGGTCGCCGATGGCTACCACGTTGTCCAGGGCGAAGATGTCCAGGATGTTGGCGCAGTCGCACTTGGAGCCGTCGGAGATGAACATCTCCTCGGTTTTCAGGGAGACACCCAGCGGCTGGTAGGATTTCTCGATGATGGCGTTGATCAGCCAGTCGTAGCCCTGCTCCGGGCCGTAGCCGGCGAAGTGGTCGGTGGTGGCCAGGTCGTCCACTGCTGCGTGGAAGGCCTTCAGCACGGCCGGTGCCAGCGGACGGGTCACGTCGCCGATGCCCAGGCGGATGACCTTGGCGTCAGGGTTGGCGGCACTGAATTCGCGCACGCGGCGGCCGATTTCCGGAAACAGGTAACCAGCTTTGAGCTTCAGATAGTTGTCGTTGATCTTTGCCATCTTTGGTAATTCCTCCAGTTTCGTTATTATATAAAATTCGGGCGGCCTGAGCCGCCCATGTCAATTATTTCAATCCCAAAACATCCTGCATGTCGTAGATGCCCGGTGCTTGGCCGACCACCCACCTGGCCGCACGGACGGAACCGCGCGAGAACATGTCACGGGTCATGGCGCGGTGGGAGATCTCGATGCGCTCGCCCTGGCCGATGAAATAGACGGTGTGCTCGCCAACGATGTCCCCGCCTCGCACGGTCTGCATGCCGATCTCTTCCTTGGTGCGCTCGCCGCAGATCCCCTCGCGGTGGTAATTGGCCACCTTGTTGTAGTCGCGCCCCAAGGCCTCGGCCACCACTTCGCCCATACGGACGGCGGTGCCGGAGGGGGCGTCCTTCTTCTTGTTGTGGTGCAGCTCGACGATCTCCACATCGAAGTCGTCCCCCAGGATTTTGGCCGCATCCTTGAGCACCTTGAAGCAGACGTTGACCCCCACCGACATATTGGGGGCCAGCACAACCGGGATGGTCTTGGCCAGTTCGGCTGCCAGGGCGCGCTCCTCGGGGGTGAAACCGGTGGAGCCGATCACGATCGACTTCCGCTTGAGGGAGCAGACCTCCAGGTTCTTCAGCGAGACCTTGGGGGAGGTGAAGTCGATGAGGACATCGCACCCTTCGACCACCTTGTTCAGGTCGTCGCTGATGGCGACTCCCAGGTTACCGCAGCCGGCGATCAGGCCGGCATCCTGGCCGATCAGCTCATGCCCGGGACGCTCCAGGGCGCCGGAGATCGTGCATCCTGCTTCCTTTGCTGCAACGATGATGCGCTGTCCCATACGTCCGGCAGCGCCGCAGACGGCTATTTTTATCATAAAAACCTCATTTGAGTGAGGGATGAGAGTTGCGAGATGAGGGCAAAAACTCTCCGTCTTTACCCTCGTCTCTTATCCCTCATCACTCAACGTTTTTAGACCAGCTTGTACTCTTTCATGATCGCAGCAAGTTTCTCTTTATTGGCAGCACTCATCGGGCACAACGGCAGACGTACCTCGTCCGAGCACTTGCCCATCAGCCCCAGGGCGGTCTTGACCGGGATCGGGTTGCTCTCCATGAACATGGCGTTGCCGATCTTGAGCGTCTTGAGGTGCAGCTGGCGGGCTGTTTCCAGGTCGCCGGCAAAGAAGGCGTCGGTCAGGTCGCCGACCTCTTTGGGCATGATGTTGGCCAGCACGGAGATGATCCCCTTGGCTCCGCAGGCCATCATCGGAAAGGTGATGAAATCGTCGCCGGAGAAGACGTCTATCTGGCTGCCGCACAGGGCCAGGATCTCGGAGGCCTGCTGCAGGGAGCCGGTGGCCTCCTTGATGGCGACAATATTTCTGTGAGAAGCCAGGCGTGCCACGGTCTCCGGCAGCAGGTTGACTCCGGTACGGCCCGGTACGTTGTAGAGTATCTGCGGGATCTCGACAGCATCGGCGATGGCGGTGTAGTGGCGATAGAGCCCTTCCTGGGTCGGCTTGTTGTAATAGGGGGTCACCAGCAGCACGCCGGCCACGCCCATTTCCTTTGCCTCGCGGGTCAGGTTGATGGCCTCGGCGGTGGAATTGGAGCCGGTGCCGGCGATGACCGGTACGCGCCCTTTGGCCTGATCGAATACGATCTTTATGACATTCAGGTGCTCTTCGTTATCCAGGGTGGACGATTCGCCGGTGGTGCCGCAGGCCACAATGGCGTCGGTCCCGTTCTCGATCTGGAAATCCACCAGCTCACGCAGTTTCATTTCGTCGACAGCTCCGCTTTTGAACGGGGTCACGATGGCTACGATGCTTCCTTTAAACATGGTTCATACCTCCTCTAGGGGATGGGTTAGTGATTAGTAACAGGCGAAAAAGGTGACGTACGGCCCGGCCTTGCTGATCCCGGCCCGGTTGATTTTCTTCTCGAGCATGTTGCGGTTGTGGCCGGGCGACCTCCGCCAGCCGTCGAACAGGCTTTGCGGCGTCAGGTGGTTCCAGGCCACGTTCTCTACGCAGCTGCGGGCGCCCGCGGCAGCGGCGCGGTCGAATCGCCCTTCGAAGCCGTCATGGCTCATGCGGTCCTGCTCCTGCATGGCTCGGCTGTGTTCCCTGGCCAGATCGTTGTACAGCGGAGAGCTGGCCAGCGCCTTCAACCCCTTCGTCGAGCGGTAGCGGTTGATCAGGGCCAGCAGGTCATCGTCAAAACGGTCGGCCCGGGCTATACCAACACTGCCCAGCAGCATGATCACTGCGGCAGTGCATACCAGGCGCATCAGGAATAGGTGACTCATAGGTGAAGCCCCCTGTGGAAAACCATCTCGGATACCGGAGAAAAAAGTGGATATTTATAGCACAGTGCGGCGGGAAAGGTCAATAAATATGGACGCTTCGGGGGCAAGGAACGGCAGCCCCCGGCCGGTCAGAGATGCCGGAAGATCTCCGTGTGCTGCTGGATGCGGGCCAGCGACGGCAGGTCGGATTTGTAGGCGATGAAGGGCACACCGGCATCCCGCGCCGCCAGCATGTCCACTTCGCCATCCCCCACGAAGAGCGCCTCGTCCGGCTCGATGCCGTAGTGATCGAGGACCTTTAAGAGTGGTTCCGGGTGCGGTTTGGGATTGCTGACCTGGGAGGCGGTCATCACGCAGGAAAAATATCCGCTCAGTCCGAAGTCCTCGATGATCATCTCCATGGAGGTGGCCCGGTTGGTGCAGACCGCCAGCGCCACGCTGCTTTTCAACCGGTCCAGGGTCTCGATCAGCCCCTCCTCCATCCTCATGAAGGGGGCCAGATCCCGGTAATGGATGGTCTTGGCGAATGACCAGGCCTCGTCACGGCGGTCATCACCGGCGAAAAAATAGTCCATGACATTGTGAAAGGAATAGGTGTGCAGGACACGCTGGGCCTTCAGGTCGGAGCGGTCCAGGGCCGGTCTCCCCAGGAATTCCATCACGCTGTCGTAGAAGATATAGTTCGATTCGAGCGTGTCGAGCAGGACCCCGTCACAGTCGTAGATGACCAGCTTGTAGCGGCTATTGATCGGATTCATAGCTTCAGTTACTCCGTTTTTCCGAGATTGTTCAGATAGTCTTCCCATTCCATGGGCAGCAGGTACTTCTTGCGTGAGTTGCACTCCTTGCAGGAGGGCACGACGTTGTTGCGGGAGGCCTTGCCCCCCCGCGCCAGGGGGATGACATGATCCATGGTCAGCTCTTCCGGCGGGAACTTGCCTCCGCACCAGTGGCAGAGCCCCAGCGCCAGGCGGTTCTGCCACCAGCGGCTGCGCCGCAGGTCGCGGGATTTGTCACGCTCGCGCTTGATCTCCTGCTCGCTGATGTCGACGATGAAATGGTCCAAAATACCTCCAAAAGAAAATTCCCATAAATCTAAAACGGTCTCACGCAGAGACGCAGAGAAAAACTAATTAAACTAATTTATGTTTAAATCTATAGAGTTACGTTTTTAACCCAATTGACTCCGCGTGAACAATCCAATGTTGGTTCAGGTTTGTCGAAGTCAGGTATATTTTTTCTATTGCCGCAAGCTCACCACTGTAGCCCCATCGCGCCCCTCATGCGGTTCCCCGCCCCTGAACGAATCCACCAGCGGGTGGCGTGCCAGGAACTCCCGCACTGCATCCCGCAGCCGGCCGGTGCCGAGGCCGTGGATGACCCGGACCTCGCGCAGGCCGCCCAGGGAGGCATGGTTGAGGAAGGGCTCCAGCAGGTCCAGCGCCTCATCGACCCGCAGGCCGATCAGCTTCAGTTCGCGCTCTCCGTCGTCGCCGGCATCGACCTTCCAGGTGCCCCTGGCAGCCTTCGGGCTCTTGTCACTGCCCTTCTTGAGCGGGGCGAAAAGGTCCGCCAGGGTTACGTCCAGCTCGATGCTGCCGGCCCTGACCCGCACCTTGCCCTGTTTCGCGGCGACCTGGACCACGATGCCGTTATGCCCCAGGGAACGGACATGGACGCTGTCGCCCGGCTGGACATCCCGCAGGGGCACAAATTCAGCGGCATCTCCCGGCAGCGGTTTGAGCTGCGCGGTGATCTCCTCCGCGCTGAGGCGCAGCTGGTCGATGATCTCGCTGCGCCGCTCGCGCTTGTATTCGTCCAGCAGTTCATTCATGCGGCGGCGGCTGGCGGAGATCAGCTCGCGGGCTTCGCCCCAGGCCTTTTCCCTGACCTCACGGCGGGCCTGCTCCATGCCGGCGGCCCGGGCATCCAGCTCTTGCTGCCTCGCACGCAGCTGACCCTGCTGCCGCTCCAGCTGGCGCTGGGACTCGACCAGTTCTTCCCGCTTGCGGTGCAGCTCGGCCAGCAGCGAGGTGAAATCGGCACCGGCCGTGCCCAGCATCTCGCGGGCAAAAGCGATCACCCGCTCGGGCATGCCGAATCGCCGGGCGATCGCGATGGCGTGGGAGTGCCCCGGTTCGCCGCTGATCAGGCGGTAGAGCGGGGTGTAGGTTTCGGCGTCGTATTCCATGCCGGCATTGAGCATGCCCTCGGAGCGATGGACAAAGCCGATAATCTCGGTGAGATGCGTCGTGGCGATAACCGAAGCCCCCCGCTGCTGCAGGTCGCGCAGCACGCCGCAGGCAATGGCCGCCCCCTGCTGGGGTTCGGTCCCGGCCCCCAGTTCGTCCAGCAACGCCAGCGTGCGCGGACCGGCCTGGTGGAGGATGGCGGCAATGCGGGCCACATGGGCGGAGAAGGTAGAGAGACTCTCTTCGATGGACTGCTCATCACCAATATCCACCAGCAGCGTGTCCAGCAACGGGAAACTGGAGCGGGCGCCGTCGGCCGGCACCGGTATGCCGCACAGCGCCATCAGGGTCAGCACCCCGGCCGTCTTGAGGGCGATGGTCTTGCCGCCGGCATTGGGACCGGTGATGACCATGACCGAAGCCTGGGCGTCCCCTCCCAACCGCAGGTCGAGCGGTTCCACCCGCGGGAGGATGCCCTGGCGCTCCAGCATCAGCAGCAGCGGGTGACGCGCCCCGGCCAGCCTCAGCCGGCCATCGGCATTCATCTGGGCCGCCTCCAGGCCGAAGTGGTCGGCAAAGGCAGCGATTGCATTGAGCCCGTCCAGGGTCAGCAGGGTCTCGAAACAACCCCCGAGGGCAATGGCGTCTTCACGGATCCAGGCCGAGAGCTGCCGCAGGATGCGGATCTCCTCGGCCTTTTCCTCGGCATTCAGGTTTTCCAGCTCATTGACGAAGGGGATGATCTCCAGCGGCTCCATAAAGGCCGTTTCACCCGAGGACGAAACGTCATGCACAACACCCTTGACCATCCCCTTGGAGTCCATGCGCACCGGGATGACCCAGCGACCGGAACGCTGGGTGATGAAATCGTCCTGGAGAAATATCTCGATATTACTGTCGCGAACGATCTCCTCGATCTTCTTGCGGATGCGTGCCGAGAGGGAGCGTTTGCCCCGGCGGATTTCACGCAACTTCGGCGAGGCGCTGTCCATGATGCTGCCGTCGGCGTCGATGGAGGCCGCCAGAGGCTCAAGGATATCGGAGAAGGGGGCCAGCGGCGGCTCGATCGACTTCAGCAACGGAATATCGCTCCGCGGCCCGAACTGGCGGGAGACGTCGTAGAAGATCCGCAGCACCGGGAGGAAGAACAGCAGCTCCTGGGGCGCCAGAAAGGCTCCCGACGGGCGCAGGGTCTCCAGCAGGGGCCGGATATCCTCGAACTGAGTCAGGCGCAGGCCGATGCCGAATCCGGTCAGGGTGCGGATCTCGGCGACCCTCCCGGAAATCAGGCGGATGGATTCCAACTCGCCCAGCGGCATGGTTTCCTGCAGTCGCCGACGGCTGACGTCGCTGTGGACGCGGGTGGCGACCTCGGCCAGGATCTTGTCGAATTCCAGTCTTTTCAAGGTTTCGCGGGTAATCATGCGTCCTTCTTCACGGTTCGTCTGCGACGGCGGTCTTTCTGCCTGCGCAGGCGTTCAATCCGTTTCATCTCCGGCGTCAGTACGCCGCTCTTGGCCTCGATGCGCTCCAGGAGCTCCCGTCGGGCCAGAAAGCGGTTGACCGACTGGCTCCGTTCCCGCGAAGCGCTGACGCAGATTCCGCTGGGGATGTGCCGCAACTGGACACAGCTGGAGGTCTTGTTGACGTGCTGACCGCCATTGCCGGAAGAGCGTACGAAGCTCTCCTGCAGATCCTCCTCGCGCACCTGCAGCTCGGCCATCTTCAACCGCAGCCAGCGGTTCTTTTCCTCGCTTACGGCAAATTCAGGCATGGCGCGGCTTCCCGGAACGGCTCAGCAGCTCCCAGCGCAGAAGCGCCGCCAAGGTCTTGGCATCGCTGATGCGCCCGTCCGAAGCCATCTGCAGGGCTTCGGCCAGCGGCAGTCGCAGAACCTCGATCTCCTCATCCGCCTCCGGCTGGGCGTCTCCCTGCGAAATGCCGGTGGCGGCAAACAGGTGGATGATTTCGTCGAAGACACCCGGTGATGAGTAGATCGACCCCAGCGGGATCAGCTGCGCAGCCGTAATGCCGGTCTCTTCACGCAATTCGCGGCCGGCGCACACAGCAGGCGCTTCACCCGGGCTCAGCCGGCCGGCCGGGATCTCCAGCATGACGGCTGCCACCGCAGGTCGCAACTGGCGGATGAGGGAAACGGTCCCGTCGTCGTGGACCGGCAGGACGGCCGCACCTCCCGGATGACGGATGATCTGATAGGTATATCGACCGCGTTGGCCGATCTCCACCTCCATCTGCTCGATGTCGATGACCAGTCCGCTGAAGACGGTGGTGCGGTTATAGGATTTCATAGTCAGATGCCTGAATGGTTGATGTTTATCCGGCAATGTTTTTCAGGGCCGGTGTAATTTGTTACTATAACAATACCGCTTGGGTTTTCCAATGACTATTCAGCCGCTCTTCCAGAGCCGGTCTTCGCGGTTGCCGTAAACCGTCCGAGGTGGTATAAGCTTCGGGTACATTTACACAAGAGACCTGCCCCTGAGCAGCCTGCAAGGAAGTCACTACTGTGCGCGTATCATTTGTTCAACGGTTATGGGTCACCTTTTCCTGTTACGTGGTCGGTTTTTATGCCTCGACCCTCAACCATTTCGTCATCAAAGGCGCCGCCAACATCCCCGCCAAGGGGGGAGTACTGCTGGCTTCAAACCATATCTCGGCCTATGAGACGATCTTTCTCCCCTGGGCCGTCATCCGGCAGCACCCAATGCAGATGCTCTGGGCTCCGGCCAAGGAAGAGCTCTTTGAGAAACCGTTTCAGCGCTTTCTCTACTCTTCCTGGGGCGCCTTTCCGGTCAGGCGCAAACGGGATGTCAAGGCTGCCGGGGTGCTCAACGACCTGCTCAGGGACCAGAAGGTGATGCTCTTTCCCGAGGGAACCCGCCACAAGGACGGCCGACTGGGTCCGGGCAACCGCGGCGTCGGCAAGATCATCTACGACACCCGTCCGTCCGTCATCCCCACCGCCCTGATCGGCTTCAATTGCTGGAAATTCCCCGGTTTTGGACAACCCGCCACGGTTGTCTTCGGTACAGCGCTCGACTTCAGCGACCTGTACGTGCTCGAGGACTGCAAAGAAACCCATAACCTGATTGTCGGACGTGTCATGCAGGCCATTGCGGAATTGCTGAAGAAAGAGGGGGCCTATGTCGGCGAAGCCTGAAATGACCAGCGTGGAAATTTTCAGTGACGGCGCCTGCAGCGGCAATCCCGGGCCTGGCGGCTACGGCGCCATCCTGCGCTGTGGAGGGCGGGAGAAGGAGATCAGCGGCTGGGCGCCCGAGACCACCAACAACCGTATGGAACTGACCGCCGTCATCGAGGCACTGCGGCAGTTGACGCGTCCCTGCCGCATCACCATCACGACCGATTCCCAGTATGTAGTCAAGGGGATGACCGAGTGGATCGGCGGTTGGCAACGTAATGGCTGGCGCAACAGCAAGAAGGAACCGGTGCTGAACCGCGACCTGTGGGAGGCCCTTCTGGACGCATCTCGGCAGCATTCGATCACCTGGAAATGGGTTCGGGGGCATGACGGCCACGCGGAAAATGAACGCTGCGACTTTCTGGCGCGTGAAGCGTTGGCAATGAGGTGACTCGCTAAACAGAGGAGTCGGGGAGAATTTGTGTGGCGGTTTATTTGTCGGCCGGGACTACATCAACCAGGGTAAATCCGTATTTGGGGTGCATAAAGGCATGCGTGTTTGGGAATAGCGAGAAAAGCCAACCCTTGAATATGACCGCCCCTTTTTCAGAAATCTGGACCTTGGCCCCGGGATTTGTCAAGTCATTGGAGACCGAGGTTATCGTTGGACCTTCCATGATAAAAGCCGGCAGGAACGTTTCAACCTTGACCACAAGAGTGGTTTCAGGAATGGCCAGTTCGCCGCCAATGGGAATCGAGTAGGTTTTTTGGGCTGCTTTCGACTTATCGATGACAGCTATGTTAACGGCCTTCCACTTGCCGGCGACAAACGGCGGGACAACAATAGTCGCGACCTTCTTGGCAGCATGGGAATTCAAGGAACCTGACTGTACTGTGGGGGGGGGCTGTTGGTCCTGCTGACAACCTGTCAACACCGTGCATAGCAAGGTCAGGACAAACAACACTGTTTGGGAAGGCACCGCAATCTTCAAATAAATACCCGATCAGGTGGTAAGTGGCGGAGAGAGAGGGATTCGAACCCTCGATACCGGTTTCCCAGTATACTCGCTTAGCAGGCGAGCGCCTTCGACCTACTCGGCCATCTCTCCAAACTTAACACGGCCCTTGCATCAGGGCAGTTTGTTCAATATATCAAGCAGTTATTTTCCTTTTTTCAGATCGATCAGAATCAGCTTCGCGATTGCCTTGAGTGTCTCAAAAACCCCTTCACCTGTTGTGGCGCATGCTTCGTACTCAAGAACATTGGTCGGGTTCAAATCGCGGCGCATTTCCTCTACCGGCATGGCGCCGGGCAGGTCTCGCTTATTATACTGAATCACATACGGCAGTTTGTCCAGGTCATATCCCTGTTCCTTGAGGTTAAACCTCAGATTGTCAAGGGACTCAATATTCGCATCAATTCGTTCTTCCTGGGAATCGGCCACAAATACGACCCCGTCAACCCCCTTCAGAATCAGCTTGCGTGATGCATCGTAAAAAACCTGACCGGGAACGGTATAGAGATGAAAGCGGGTCTTGAAGCCCCTGATCTCACCCAACGCAAGCGGAAGAAAATCAAAGAACAGTGTGCGTTCTGTCTCAGTCGCCAGACTGATCATCTTGCCTTTGGCATCCGGCGCGGTTTTCTGGTAGACATACTGAAGATTGGTAGTCTTGCCACACAAACCAGGGCCGTAATAAACGATTTTGCAATTTATTTCGCGAGAGGCATAGTTGATAAAAGACATCGTTTGCTTACCCCGTGATCACTAGCTGAACAAATTATCAATATCGTCGTCGGTAATTTCGGCAAAGGGAAAATCAGATGTCCCCTTCTTCTCCTTGTCCTCGGCTTTTTTAAGCAATTTGTCAAAAATCGCCGAGAGCTCATCGGATGATTTTTTAACCCTCAAGCGAACAAGGCCGAGGGACGAACGACTGTCGAACAGGACGACCAGTATTACCCTGCCACCCACAATAGAGATATGAAGATTATCTTTTTCGCCCTCGTGAAACAGGATGGAAAACTCCTTTTCACCGATGAGCTTGGCAAGCCCCCCAGTCGCTGCGATGTTTCCGGCTGTCAGAGATGCAAGTGAAGTCGTATCAAAGCGCTCCGTATCCCCTACGCCTGATATGAGCTGGCCATTCTTATCCACCAGAAAGATGACCTTCGCATTGGCTTCCTGAAGAAGGCGCTCGATCACAACATTTATCTCATGGAATTCTTCTTCGTACATGACCATCTGTGGATTGGACATGTTACTCTCCTAGCCCTGACGGCATGAAATACCGTCGAATAAGTTAAGGGGGATCATTTGATCGAGTGTATATAGCAGAATCGATCGGCTCTTTCAAGCTTATTAAACAAACCGCTGGGGATGTTTATCATTCGTCAGGCGTGAACCTGAAATATTCTTGAGTTTATCCGCCCTTTCGGGTAGGCTTTTTAAAAGGGCTCGGAAGCTTTCAACACCCACATTCAGTATCGACTGGAGTCATATGCAAGCCGAATTTATCCCCAAATGGATCGCCTGGGAAACCACTCAAAAATGTAATCTGCGTTGCGTGCACTGCCGCTGTTCTTCAGAAATGACATCATCAGAGGGAGACTTCACGACCGAGGAAGGTAAAAAGCTCCTCAAGGAAATCTCCGACTTTTCCAAACCGGTTATTGTCCTATCCGGTGGTGAACCATTATTGCGACCGGACATCTTTGAGTTGGCGGAATACGGCACATCGCTCGGGTTGCGTATGTGCATGGCCAGCAACGGCGCCCTGGTCACCGATGAAGTCTGCAAAAAGATGAAGCGGGCCGACATCAAGATGGTTTCGCTCTCCCTGGACGGATCAACAGCAGAGGTCCATGACAACTTTCGCCAGTGCCCCGGTTCATTCGAGGGCGTTGTCCGGGCAGCCGAGCTTTTCAGAAAAAACGGCCAGAAATTCCTGATCAACTCGTCCTTTACAAAACGCAACCAGCACGACATCGCCAACACCTTCAAAGTTGCCAAGGGCCTGGGGGCGACTGCCTGGTACATGTTCATGATTGTGCCCACCGGGCGGGGCGAAGAGATTATGAACGAATTGATTTCCAAGGATGATTACGAGGAAATCCTGGACTGGCACTACCAGCAGGAGAAATTGGAAGACGACATTCTCATGCGTCCTACCTGCGCGCCCCACTATTACCGGATCGTACCCCAAAAAGCCAAGGCCGAAGGGGTCAAATTCGAGCGGCGTTCGCTGACGTTTTCCACCGGAGGCGGCAAAGGCTGCATCGCTGCCCAGACCATCTGCCTGATCGACTGCTTCGGCAACGTCAAGCCCTGCTCCTACTTTCACCGTACAGCCGGCAATGTCAAGGAAACCCCTTTTCGTGAAATATGGGAAAACTCCGAGATTTTCCGCAACCTGCGCGACTTCAAATCCTATAAAGGGAAATGCGGACAGTGCGAGTACATTAATGTCTGCGGGGGATGCCGTGCCAGAGCGGATGCGGTACACGGCGACTACATGGAAGAGGAGCCCTTCTGCAATTACGTACCGATAAAGTTGCAGCGCGAATCATCTAAATAGCAGAAAAACAACTTTCCTGTTGACAGGCTACACAGCGACGCGTTATAAGAAAAATCCTTTTCGCCCAGGTAGCTCAGTCGGTAGAGCAGAGGATTGAAAATCCTCGTGTCGGCGGTTCGATTCCGTCCCTGGGCACCATAAAAATTGAGCACTTACGGTTAATCCGTAGGTGCTTTTTTCTTTTCAATTTGTCACGTTTTGTCACGCATTTTGAGTAAGCTCGTACAGAGCCAGTATTAATGGGGGCTGGAGCCGATTGCCATCAATTGGCCGTGAAGGAAACAGGAAGGTTGATTCGGGTCATTCGATTTAAGTCTCCCCTACAGCTCATCTCCATCATCAATCGGGCATGAAGTGAAGAGACTATTGATTCTCAAGTTCCTTTTCAAATCAATCCCCTGTCACGATGATGTAACAAATGGGGGCTACATTTCATATCCAGGTGCATGACGGTGCGTTCAAGCACTGGCCGGCCTCTTCTTTCCCCATTGGCCACGCCCGATGATCAGCATCCCTGCCAGGGCGGCAATGCCACCCAGAACCAGATTGATCGACAGGAAAGCCTGACGGCTGCCGCCGTGCTCCAGGTGAGCCCACATAGTACCGGCCAGCAGACTTTTCAAGGCCTGGCCACTCACTCGGGCGATCGAGAGTAGCCCCGAAGCCACCGGGCCGGTATCTTCAGGAGCCTGAGATAATACGGCTGCATTGTTGGCCGCCTGGAACAGCGCCCGTCCCAGACCGATGCCGACCAGTCCAATGGCTACCGAACCGCTGAACCCCTGCAACAGTGCAGCAGACATCAGTACCATGCTTCCCAACCAGCTTATCCGGTCATAGCCGACACTGTCGGAAAAACGGCCGCAAAGTGGTCCGGCTGCCATGAGGATGATTGGTGGGGCCAGCATCATTAGACCTACCCTCGCCGGTGTCATGCCGCCTGCTTCCAGATAGAATGGCCAGAGCAGATTGGTGCCGAAGGACTGGATGAAGAAGCAGACCGTGGAGAGCAGGGCCAGGATGAAGCGGGGGGCATGGACGGCACGTCGCAATCCTTCAAGCATGCCGACACCGCGCAGTTCGTCCAGGCGGCTTGAGAGCAGCAAAGCCAGCAGACCAAAGGGGAGGTTAATATAGAATATGGAACGCCAGCCGAACCACTCCACCAGAAAGCCCCCCAAGGGTGGTCCAATCAGGGTGCCGGCGGCCACCGATGCAGAGATCATCCCCAGCGCCCAGCCGCGATGAACCTTGAAGGTGGCGGCAGTCAAACCGGGAACCAGACCGACGATACCGGCCCCGGCAATGCCTTGCAGAAAGCGGAGCACCAGCAGGGTGTGCAGGTTGGGGGAGAAGGCGAGGAACTGGGAGATAATGGCAAAGGCAAGCAGCGAGATACGGTAGACTTTGACCGTGCCATAACGGGAGGCAATACTTGAGATTGGCAGAAAGGAAATGGCCGAACCAGCCAGGTAGAGTGATGCGGCACCCTGAACAGCGGCTGCATCGGTCCCGAAGTGGGCAGCCAGGGATGGCAGAGCCAGATTAAGCGCGCTGGAATCAACCGTTGAAAGGATGACACCGATCACCAGCGCAGCCAGTCGCAGATCCATGCGGGGTGCGTCAGCACTCATCACTTAACCTCGATACCATTGATCATCAAGCTCAGCTCCTTGGTGTTGTAGACCAGCTCGTACAGGGCTTCTTCCGTTCTGACCGAGAAGTGCTTCAGCTTGGTATTGCCCGACTGTACATCCCAGGCATAGCAGGTTTCCAGGATGGTGTGTTTGCGGTTGTGCCAGTCGAACCAGACCGGCTTGATCTGCCGGCCCGGTGAAAAGACAGTGGCAATCCGTATGGGTTCCCTGAGACGTTCCATAATTATTTCAGGATACGGTGAATGCCGATGACCTTGCCGATGATGGTGACCTCTCCGTCTTCCGGTCGGATGATGATCGGCTGCATGACCGGGTTGGCCGGCTGCAGGCGGATATGGTCCGATTCCTTGAAGAACTCTTTAAGGGTGGCTTCGCCGTCCAGCATGGCTACGACGGTGTCCCGGTTGTCTGCGGTCGGCTGGGGATGCACCAGGGCCAGGTCGCCATCCAGTATGCCGGCATTGATCATGGAGTCGCCTCTGACCCGCAGGAAGAAACAACCCTTGCCCTTGACGGACTGTTGGTCAACCAAGAAGTAGCCCTGAATGTCCTCAACGGCCGGCGACAGATGTCCGGCCCGGACGGTGCCGACTATTGGGAGGGAGATGGATCTACTGCCCGAACCGGTCAGGGCAATCCCGCGGTTGACCGTATCCAGCTTGAGGTAACCCTTCTTCTCCAAGGCCACCAGGTGCTTGGAGACGGGCAAATTGCTGCAGACACCCAGATGCTGGGCGATCTCCCTCTGGCTGGGGGAATAGCCATTGTTATCCAGGTAGGACGTGATGAACTCCAGAACCTGCAACTGTCGGGCGGTGGGAGCGTTATCTCTTTTTCGCCTAATGGTATCCATATGGACACCATACATAATATCTCAGCTGTCTGTCAATAGGTCGGTATTGCTGGTTCAACGACTTTCGTGTATGGTATGCCCACTCTTTGAGACAGGGATGATATTCATCAATTGGGCACAAGCCCATAACACCACACAGGAGGCAGTATGACAAAAGCAGAATTTGTAGCATCAATGGCAGAAAAAAACGGACTCACCAAAAGTGCTGCAGCCGAAGCGGTCGACGCATTTATCTGCACGGTGACCGAGGTACTCAAAGCCGGTGACAAGATCACATTCCCGGGTTTCGGAGCGTTTTCAGTAGCTGAATGAGCGGCCCGTATTGGTCGTAACCCGCAGACAGGCGCCGAACTCAAGATTGCGGCGTCGAAGAGCGGAAAGTTCTCCGCAGAAAAAGACCTGAAAGGTTTGTAGTAGCCTCTCAGGAGAAGATGACCTTTTTTAAACCAAAGAGCCGGCCCCTTGAGTGAGGTCGGCTCTTTTTGTATGTTTCGATACTATCCTTCTTCAGGTTCTTCTTCGCCTAGTGTGACCCGGCTTACTGTTCTGGTCCATAAGTACGCGCCATGCTGGGCGCACACGGCTTGGCAGAACAGCGGCGGTTTTAGGCTGCTGCTTCTATCTGGTTGGCCTCATTCATTAGTTTCGACACATTTCACGTGACGACAATATCGGACAATGTTCTTTGGAGGGTTTCACGGATTATGTCTTTGTTAACTCCATGGTGTGCTTGTCTATGGTGGTTGGGACAAAGTGCTGCCACATTACCATCGATATCTTGGCCACCTTCAGAAAATGGAATTATGTGATGTGATTCCAGGTACACTTGACCACTAACTGTAATAAATCCCGTTTCACAGCAGAATTCACATTTTCCTTGGGCTCTGTCTAGGGCACGTTGCTTTACTTCAGGTTTTCTGACAGGTTCAGTTCCAGTTCTATCTCGACGTTTCGCTTCGGATGCTTCCATTTCCTGAATCGAGAATTGATCAACAAAACGAGGTAATTCAAGTCCCCTAACTAATCTGCATTTCCCTGTAGCCTCATCATAATAGGCTATTGACCAAGGGAGAGGATCTAGGATTCTTTTTGTAGCCCTTGTTGGCCTGTTTGGGTTTTTGTCGCAGATGATAGCGCGGACAGGTAGCCCTGTTGCCCATGCTGTATGAATATCACGGTCCATTTGAAGCGCTCGACCACTTGCCGGTGCATCAAGTGCTTGCGCTAACAGCCGCACATTCCTGTCTTGGAAGATGACACCATCTTCAATTTTCATATTTTCAAACCAGATACACAAAACAACGACTTTCCTTGGCTCAACAAATGACCATTTATAACAGTATCTTGGGTTAGTCCGTATATTTGAACCATTATAATTAGGCCAGTCGCTGACATCGACACCAACTTCAGCAAGCAAGTCGTATAAATGATGTAGTTCGTTTGGTTTGACGTCATCAATTGAAGGCACATTCACTCCTCAAGACCTTTTTCTATTTCTGACCAACCGTGCGACCTCTGAGCCGAGAGCGTCAGCGAAACGGCTCTTGCGGCATGTTATGCATTTTCAAGAACTACAAGCTGAACTGAAGTCGGTATTTCAAGAAACTCATATGCTGCTCTCACTTTCTTAACAAAGTACTCGTCTCTTGAGAAAAGATAGTTGCAGAAGGAGGCCATTGAAGCATGGCTTGTGTCGCTAAGGGAGGCTACGAACCTGCGTTCTTTGTGTACTTTGGAATCTGGAAAATAGCCTAAGGTGTTGAGCATGTTGTAAATTCCGGTGACCTTCTGGTGCTTGAAGTAAGGCTGGTCTGGATAAATCGGATTTTTCGAAACTCCAAAGAAGGTCTCGATAGTTATCTCCATATCGGAGTAAGGCGGAATCGACCGATAACTCTCCCATATTTGCTGCAGCACACCCGGCGGTTCAATGTTATTTAGTTCTTTTGGGCCTATGTCCACGGCTTTTCGAAATTCCTTTATCCCAGACCAATATTTGTCATCAACAATATTCTGTTTCATCAGTCGTTCTGTCTCATTGAGGGTATCACTATATTGTTGCTCCATTAGGACAGAACATTGCCTTAGAACTTCTTCTATTCCTGGGATAGCGTTAGCCAATACTGTGGCACTGGATTGCATCTGTCCCATAAGACCTCTGAAGGCTGCTTTTTGTTCTGCATTTATTTCAGCGATTCCATCTCCGACTCGTCCACCAGAAAACTTATATAGCCATTGCTCCATTGATTTCATAATATCGAGGTAACTACCTACATTTTCACAATACTGGTCATAGGCTACAAATGGATCACATACAGTGATAGTAGCTCGATCTGTTGGTATGAATCCTGGCTGTTCAAGATAGTTTTTTAGATGGTGTGCATTTAGCCGCCTCAATACGACCAGAAAATCTTGGGCGTGATCACCAGAGCGCCTTATTTCTTTCAATGTTTCGTCTGAAAATACTATTTGGAAACTCTGTGTAAGAGCCACTGCGAAGTCAATGGCGATACCTTTGACGAAAAGATCTAAAATATTCTGATCAAGGTAGGCGGTGGGCTTGCCCTTATATTCTGCAATATAAGCGTTCATTTACTTCCTCGTGCGATAATCGGGTATAGGTGTCCAACGGCTCGGCCGGTGACCCGGCGCAGGTTTATCGCGACCGGGTCCACTGGTCTCGTTGGGAATCCATTTCCCTTATGTTGTTTCTGATCCCTTGCTCTCCTTACCTGCGCCTATCAGGAAGCGAGGGCCTGTCCGCGGTATCCCGTGCAGTTTTCTGCAGTCTCTTGTAGCTGGGATAGATACACTCTTGTATTTACGATTCTCAACTATCTCGAATTTCTTGAAAGCTGGACGAGCCTTGATGATCTGGACAGAGGTTTCTTGTGCAAGAATAAATGGTTCTAGGTCTCTTGGGCTCATCGGATTTCTGCACCCAATGATTACCTCACGCAATTGCAGATCATGCCCAAAGGGTATGTGATACATTGGGAGTTGTGGCCCATCTAATAGAACAATTGCCCGGATTTCTCGCTCATATTTCCATTCTGTTGCCTTGTGGTAAAGCATCTGGTCAATTAACTGATCATTGGTAGGGACTTTCTTGTCGAAGATATGCAAGATGCGGGCATCCACATACTGGAGAGGAGTCAGGTAGCCATCAGAGATGTCAAACCCTAGGCACACCCCATCATGCTTATCTGCGTAGTGTGCCCACATGACCGGACTTTTCCAGTTGTCGCTGAAGCAGATTAAGCCGAACCGTTTGTCAGCTTCTGCAATAAAGACTCTAAGTTTTGCTCGAACATTCTTATCTCCGATGTCATGAGAAGTTAGTTCAAAAGGGTCATTCAGGTCTTTAAATCGAGAAACCTTCATTCGCTGTTCAGAAATAATGTGTTTGAGCGCTACTTCGAGCGAAGTCATATAATAAACACGCAACTTATGCTCCTATGCAGCCAACGGTTATGAGGTATGCGGGCTTCACCGCACCATCCGATGGTTAGGCGTATGCATTTTATGCTAAGAATATCATCAAGTTAGCTTATTCAAAAACAGTGAAAATACCCTGTAGAATTGATCTCAGGCCAGACCAATCGGCTGAATCCATTGCATTTCTATCAGATTTACAGCGTTCAAGTTTTTGCTGGAATGCCGTGTGAAGTCGACTCTTGTGCATCACCTCCCCCTGATACTTGCCTACAGATTCTATATAGCCTTTCCATTGGACCGGTGCAAACGTGCCCCCGTCTGACAGCACATCCTCCCCTAAATAAAGTTCAATGCTAGCGGCCAACCCATTAACATCAAGCACCGAAGCCCCTCCTGGGCCGAGAGTGGGATAACTGCGGAGCAATTCTAAATCCGGATAATTGAGAACTGCTATATTGGCAGGAAGACGGATTTGATCTAGGGACCGCCTAGCATCAAATGCAGCTGTATCGTTATCGAAAACTGCAATCAATCGGTTTGTAATGCCTGCGGCTGCAAAAGCCTTTATGGTTGTAACTAGGCTACCTGCACCACCTTGAGGACGTGAACCACCAAAATCCAAGAAGGAATAATAGCCAGAAAGATGTGGGTACAGAAGGTCGAGCGTCTTGCTCAATATTGCCGCATCAGTGGATCCTTCAGTAAGTATAATTCGTGATGAGTTCTCAGGGTGGCCAGCTGTAAGGGCAAGGATGGCGCTACTACATACCGCTTCATCTTCGCTGTAGTAGCCAGCAGACACCAACTCTGTAATATCCTGTACGACCTTACTCTGTGGTTCCACCAACTCACATGCAATTCTCAAGAAGGAGCGTATATCAGTGCAGAGAAATCCAAAATAGTATTCCTCACTTCCTCCTAGAATATAATTTACTATTGGGTCTAACTGCTCGCGCTGCTCGTTCTCAAGTGGCCATACACTGAGTTTCCTTGTTAAGACAGTGTTGAGTCCTTGCATATATTCCTCAAAGGTAAGGGTTTTTAATAATTCCCACTCCTTTGAGAACCAATCTGCTTCGCTCTCTTCTTCAGCCCAAGACGCGTATTTTTCAAGCTCAGATTGCCGTATCGACTCAAAATCTTTACGTGCACGACGAATAGAAAATCCCATTACATTAAGTCGATCAATGACCTTGCTAGTTTCGCAACTATAGATTATGGCTGTTTCTTGTTCGTCATCCATGCTGTCAAGTACATTTTGAGTAAAGATGCACTTGTCCGATTCACGATAAATTGTCATCACCTCAGGAATGACACGGCTTTTCGTTTCTAAAAATGTGTATCCTGATATTGACAGGTCTGTGTATGATCCCATTTAATTTCTCGCCAACTCCCTATTGAGCAGTTCACGCGCGCTCGTGAAATGGTGATTTACCGAAACTGATCATTTAGCTTATGATCATTAAAACGGTTCTCCGTAAAAAGTCGTTGATGAAGATTTAAGAACTACCTGTTTGTATGATTTGCAATAATGTTGATATGTCAGTTCCAAAGTTCTTTTCTCTGGGCCGATCAGATGTTGGTGAACTGAAACCAGTGAATCTCTCGAACGCATCAGAAGGTCTTTTGCGCTGGAATGGTGGCACAACCTTTTTGTGAGCACCGGCGGTGTAGAGAATCTTCGATCTGAGCGCATCAAACGAATAGCCCCTGCCACTGCATTCAATCACCCGGATCAATCCATTTAAACACTCTGTATAGGCATTCGTCACCGGATGCTCAAAGTAATTCATGATCTCGGTTTCCCAATTGCTCATCGCGGTAAGAAGGGGCTTGAATGCTTCGTTTATAGTTGGGGAAAGGTTTCTCTGCCACCTGTCATAAGCTGCCTTGGCTTCGGGTATAGTCATGGCATCGTAAATAGCAAAGAAATCTTCCTTAGCCCGATAAGCATCACCAAGGGCCGGGAAGTTTTTAGTCCAGGTTTCCAATATCAAGCGTTGGAAAGGTTCGAGCTTGTCTTCTCTCTTTAGAAGGATGAACCGATCATGCATAAGTCCTCTGGCTTGCTTCTGGGTGAGGTCGGCACGTATGCCTTTGCGAATTACCTCCAGGGCAGCATTGGCCATTCTAACGACATGGAACTTGTCTACCACAACAAACGCCTGGGGCAGTGCGCTATACACAGCATCTTTGTATGGTTGCCACATATCCATTGTGACGCACTTGATGGAACGCCGGTTTTCAAGTCTCATGAAGTAGTTGGTAATCAATACCTTGCTTCTGTCTACAAGCAAGTCTACGACTGTGTTCGACTCGATATTAGTGATGACACCCCTTGGTTTACCAATGATATGGATTTCATCAATACCCATCCATTCAGGAGTTTCAAAGACCAACGTGCGAGCCAGTTCAGCGGTGTACTCGTTGAAGATCTTGCGGACTGTACCCTCTGAAACACCTACATCATGGGCAATGCTGATAAAGGTCTTGTCTATGGATCTCTCGGCAATCCAACGATAGAGTCTGGTGGTCATTCGTTGGCTTTCAGCAACGTCGGGTAGCCGCTCGGTGAGCGTTTTGCCGCAGTCAAGACACCGGATGCGTCGGGCTTTAACGTAGATGCCGACTCGCTTCCCATACATAGGGGTATCTTTGATCAATATTTCCTGGCGGCCTCCACCAACAATATTGTCCGATCCACAGGCAAGACATGATCTTGGGGGGGTGGTTGTTTCTGCATCGATATGGAGATCGTGGTCTGTTTCGGAAGTGCCGAGGATGTTATAGCGGGAGAGATTCAGTTTGTTGGGCATTGCAGTCTCATTGTACGATTATCAAAGGTTGAGAGATGATCGTATGGCATTGCGAATCTTTTCCGACGATCGCAAGGCTTCTGCTGCATCATCCTCATCGGCAGCCATCCCAGGATAACGAACTTCAACGGCCATCGCTGACAGGATACGGACCGCCTGCAGCAAATCAGCCAGGCCTGCTTCAAAGGGCAAGAGCTGGTCCAAGAGTATTTCCAGGTCATGTGTCCGCATGACGGGCAAGCCCTCTTCAATCAACTTGGCCTTGAGGTATTTCTCGGCGCATTGTTGAGCGTGGAAACAGACGGCATCATGGTTCGGTTCCTCTTGTACCGCGAATTCCCGCTGTGCCGTGTTCATATCCCCTTCGGCCTTCTGAACCCACTCCGTTGTTTCAGGCTTCATGGAGCACTCTCCCTTTTTCAACGATCTCGGAAATAAAGGAGTCGTGCTTATTCAGGCGATCTTCAATCTGGCTTTCGGTGCGAACAATGAGGTCAAGCGGGAAGGTGACCTTTATCTTCTCTCTGATTGCCGTTGCCATCCGCCATCCTTTGCCCTCGAAAGGGAGTATCACCAGCATATCCACGTCTGAATCCGGAGTCGGCGTCCCCCAGGCATGGGAACCAAAAAGCACAATTTTTTGCGGCTTGAACTCACGGGCAATAGATGCCGATATTTGTTCTATATCTGTAATAGTTGCCATGAGATGTTCTCCTTGCGTATTCCGACGAATTTGACCAGCCCGTCCGATATTGACTTGACCTCAGTTACAACAAGCTGACCGGTCACGCTAACGGTTCAAGGAATCTGCGGGCTTTATCCGCAGCATTCCGTTGTTAGACCTTTCTCAGTGCAAATATTGCAACCACATAAAACATAACCCACTGATCGCTGCTGTTATAACGAGTGCGGCATATTGATAAACCCGTAACATAGAAC
Source organism: Deltaproteobacteria bacterium (assembly GCA_021779135.1). Taxonomy (GTDB): domain Bacteria; phylum Desulfobacterota; class Desulfuromonadia; order Geobacterales; family Pseudopelobacteraceae; genus CAIPTY01. Next base: position 1,244 of record JAJYBH010000015.1, on the reverse strand, counting down.
AATAGATGTATTTGATAAAAAGCACTCCTACGCCTAAGAGTGCAAAATATGTAACCGAATAGGCTGCGGAAGAATTAATTCTGAGTGTTGCTAATGTTGCCATTGAAAAAAGTACAATTGCTGCCAAGAGAATAATAAAGAAAACCGTTGTAAGAATTTTTGACTCAATTATTTTCAGTTTTTCATTCATCGTTTTCTATTCTTTCTTTGTTGGTCTAACTATGGGTTATGTCGCAGCGATTATTTGTTTCTAATTATTGTATTTCGGGTTTAATTTCAACCAAATTCAATCAAAATATGTGGCGGTAACGACACAACCCATGCTGTATTTGCAATATAATCACCCCATATTGGGTGAATATGCCGCAGCGGTATAATTCCGGATATTTTTATGTTACTGCGTTTCAGACGGGTTTCGTCATGGCGGTTATCCCATGAATTAACCTACTTCGCTCTCTTGCGAGCCTGCTTGCATTCGCTCTCTAGCAGGCGGCACAGTTTATCAATGTCTACGCCATAGTTCACGCCGTCTACAATCTTATGAAGGCTTTCATTGTAGAGGATCGACGCTCGTAACTGTTCAAAAGATCGCCGGGCCATAAGCGCTCCTAACAACGACTTAATACGATTTGACTATATAGGCACATACGGGGCATGTCAACGACTTTATACGATTTAGCAGCACAACTACGAAATGAGCCTGAAAACTCAGATCAACGACTTTTTACGGATAGCCATTAAAACACGGGTACTGGATATTTACTCGACATATCTATATCACTCTTTAAGTGTTTTGTAATTATTACTTCCGCTTGGTGACACATACAACATGTGTATTTTGGGTACAGTGAAATATGACAACTTAGTACTTGCAGAATTAAATATACCCAAATCCCCCCCCACACACACATTTGATAATAAGATTCAATAAGTTACAATATTTCGAACAATTTGATAGAGCGCGCTTTCAGGATTCTAACCGTAGTGATTATATGATACAGATATATGTTGGCTCGACACATTAGGGCAGCAGACCGGAAATTCACTTTCTTGCCGCTTGACGTTTTGAATAGCGATGTCTTCCAGAATCTCTTCCAGAATCTCTTGACATCCTCTGACTCAGTGCTTAATATTTCCCTGTAAGTTAAAGGGGAGTAGTTATCGGCCACAGACAAGGCCGACCCGGATTCCGTCAATACGGTCGAAAGACCCGGGACCGGGGCAGAAATCTGCCAACAAGACCT
>JAJYBH010000014.1 GCA_021779135.1 Deltaproteobacteria bacterium | reverse complement strand
ACGACTGCACACTTCCTTGGGAAAGAGTACCGGTTGCAGCAACCTGAATCAATCCGCTGATGCAACCCTGGATGATCTGTATGACAATTCACGCAGTGGTCTATGGGGCTTGTTGATATTCCTGGGCACCAGTGCGTTCGCCTTTTTCTTCAAGGAACAGAGCCTGGCCGGTTCACTGCCGTCCGACATAATGGAGCAACTCGGTTCGACTCCTTCCGTCATCCTTATCAATTGCGTGTTTGGTGCATCCACGCTCAGTTCGCTGATTAGCATTGCCGGAAGGATCTACCATGAGATGGCGCCGGGTAATACATTTACTCACCTGTGCTTCCGGGTGATCTTTTACCTGCTGTACTTCATCTCTGCCGCCTTGGGAGATTACTTCAATATGGTGTTCATTTCCGGACTCGTTGTTCTCGGGCTTCAACACTACAATGTCTGGAATTACTACATGCGGGCCATTGAAACGAGTTCAGACAAATGCAGCAAAATAAATATATATACCAGCCGGTTATCAAAAAAACAGGATTAAAGTCAGTCTAATTACCGGGTGCAATTATCGTCATGCATGCGCCTTCAATCAATTGGAAGCATCGGCGCCAGGTTTACCGGAATATATGCCTCTTCGAGCGAATACTACCCGGCTCAACAGGAAACACCTTTCTCTATACCGATTAGACGTACGACTGGTTCAATTCCCTTCTCCGCTTTGAGATCGCTTTGCGTATCATACCCCGCAACTCTCTGAAGTTACAACATAAGGCCTTTTTGAGGTCTTGCCAGGTGTATAGAAAAACTATGCATATAAAAACCAAGCTAGCATCTGGCTTTTATGTGCAAATTTGGAATGTTATGGAAGCCATGTCTTCACGATGCAGTAGTGCGCTTGTATACCGTCTGTATACTCCAATCCCCCCCAAAGCGACCTTAATTACCGCAACAATCGAGCATTAATTTAATTTTATTTGCAATTTCAAATCGTTATAACATTAATTTTACATAATTATAATTTGGCATGCTCAGTGCTAAAGATTAGTTTAAGAGCACGCCAACCGTACATAACCAAGAGGCTTAACACTTTAATTCTGTGACGGAGGATGTCATGAAATCTTTTTCGATAATCGTACCGTCCATGCTGCTGTCCGTATCAAACGCATCGGCCTCAGTCGGTATGGGAGTCGAACGTCTTGGGTTCATGACATTATTCTTCTTCGCCTTTGGAATATTGATTGTCCTGTACCAGTTCACCCCAGGCCTCATGCTGATCGGAAGACTTCTCAAGGAAATGTTTTCATCTATCGACGTGAAGGTCTCGGATGCCGGAACCAAAAAATCATCAATTCAGCAATAGCAGTTATCACATAAAAGAGGAGACAACCATGAATGCGAAACGGACACTGACAACGGTAATCAGCGCAGCCGCACTCAGCCTCGCGACCAGCACGGCAGCCTTTGCTTCATCGGCCGCAACCAACAAGGTTTTCATTAGTGGCCCACTGATCCTGCTCTTCCTCGGATTCTGCGCACTAGTGGTGGTTATGCAGTGCATACCTGCGATCATAATGCTCTACGGCATGATCAAAGGCGCCGCAAGCAGCAGAACAAGACAAACTGAAAGCGTCAAGTACAACTAGCTAAATAATCCAAACTAAATTATTGCAGATAATTTATTAAAAGTTTACAAGAATACAGGGAGGTAACTCATCATGGATCTATCATCGGTAGGCGAAGTAAAAGAAGTTTTCACGTTAGTAGATTACTACACGTACATCAAAAGCATGGAATACCTGATCTGCATAGGCTTCTTTGTAGGGTTTCCGATGTTTTATCGCTACATAAACAAAAAGGAAGAGGACAATAACTCCGATGCCGGCCACTAGGCCACGTTTCATTGCTCGATCCTTTACGGGAAAAATAATTGTCATACACTCAACACACATTTCGCATTGGAACAACCTGAGATACGAACGATTAGAGCAAAACTAGCATATAAAGGAGAAAGTATTATGCAAACAAAAGGGATCTGGCTCGCCGGAGTATTGGTGGTTTTGTTTCTAGCAGCCGTGCCAGACACAAGCCGGGGAATAACCGTTCCGGATACGGTTATTTTGAACACTCAAAGCAAACTGTATGAACCATTTACGTTCAACCATGCCAAGCACATCCAGCTGACGAAGGAATGCTCAAACTGTCACCACCACACGACCGGCACACTAGTGCAGGACCCCAACTGTGTCAGGTGTCACCGTAACAGCAGTGAAACGCAGGAAGTATCTTGCAAGGGATGTCACCAGACTGATTCGTTCTCGGCAACCGCCATGCATGAAAAAGATCCTAAAACTTATCATAAGGACAAGCCGAGCCTGAAGGCAGCAATGCACCGCAACTGCCTTGGCTGTCATGAAAATATGAAGGGGCCAATGGGATGTCAGGATTGCCATCAACGCACAAAAGAGGGAGACGCCTTTTATTACTCCGGTGCATATGCCCCCAAGAACAAGCCCTCCAAGGGTGAACACAATGGCCACTGACTTTCTAAATATACGTTTAAATGCACATTCGAACCGAAGGAGAATATCATGAAACGTAGAGATTTCCTGAAAGGCTGCCTGATAGGTGGAGCTGCTGCCTCTCTTGGTGCGCCATCCAAGAGTTGGGCAGTCGGATCCTTCGAAGGATACCCCGACGCAATGGGCGTACTGGTTGACACGACCCGCTGTATCGGCTGCCGAAGCTGCGAGGCAGCCTGTAACAAGGAGCAAAAACTTCCCGAACCGGATGTCCCTTTCGACGACACCTCCGTTTTTGAAGAAAAACGCAGAACTACGGAAAAGGCCTACACGGTAGTCAATCGTTATGAGACAAACGATGGTCAAAAACCTCCCTACCGCAAGATGCAGTGCAATCATTGCAACGAACCCGGCTGTTTAACATCGTGCTTCGTCAATGCCTACACTAAAACCAAGGAAGGCGCGGTTATTTACAACGGTAATGTTTGCGTAGGATGCAAAACCTGTATGGTAGCATGTCCCTTCAATATCCCGGCTTACAGTTATTCAAGCGCTTTTGATCCGCTCATTAAAAAGTGTATTTTCTGTTATCATACGAGACTCAAATTTGGAAAGCCGCCAGCCTGTGTTGAGATATGTCCCCAGGAAGCGCTTACATTTGGACTTCGAAGCGATTTGATCAAGATGGGCCACGAACGTATCAGGGAAACACCAGACCGCTATATTGACCATATTTATGGTGAAAAAGAGATGGGAGGAACCAGCTGGCTCTACCTCTCCAGGGTCCCGGACGATCAGATCGGACTTGACACGACCCTCGGCAACGAGCCGGTTATCTCGAACGTCAAGGACTTTCTCGGAATGGTGCCGATGGTTCTCACAATATGGCCGGCGCTGTTTTCCGGGATTCACCTCCTCGCCACACGCAACAAAGACCACGGAGATGAGCACCATAACCATTCTGAGCAGGAGGATGGCAAAAAATGAAAAAATTGATCGCAAGCGGTGCAATAACCGTCAATTCTCCCCAGAAATCCTCTGATCGCAAATGGACCTTCATGGAGAAGCTTTTTCTCGGCCTGACACTCCCGCAATACATTGGACAGGCCCTACGCAACCCCTTTAACTGGATTATTGCAATCATTTTCGCAGTCGGCATTCCAATCATCCTGGGCCGTTTCATTTTCGGACTCTCATGGGTCACGCACAGCTCCAATGATTACCCTTGGGGGTTGTTCCTCGCATTCGGCCTCTTCGGCATGGTCCCGCTCTCCTCGTCCGGCTTTCTGCTCGGTACCGCCTGCGAGGTTTTTGGACGTCATGACCTGGAACCGATAGAGCGACTGGGGCTCCTGAACGGACTCCTGGGATACTTCTTCGCCGTCGTTTTTCTGCTGATTGACCTTGGCCAGCCCTGGCGTTTGCCCTTTCCGATGGTGGTGTCATTCGGACCGGCGGCAGTGCTCTTTCTGGTAGCCTGGCATGTGTCCACCTACCTTTCGGTACAGATAGCCGAGGTATCAGTCAGCTTTTTCGAATGGATCGGTTTCCCGATAGGCGTGCGAGCCATCAGGAAAATCACCCTGGGGCTCACCGTATCCGGGATCATCCTCTCCACCCTTCATCAAGGCGCCCTCGGTGCGCTCTTCACCTATGCCCCCGGTAAAGTTCACCCTCTCTGGTACTCGTCATCATTCCAGTGGATACACTTTTTTGTATCATCCATCCCCGGTGGACTCTGCATGGTGATCACAGTCAGCACCATTGCCAGCAAGACAATGTCGTGGCGTTTTGACCAACGCTTCAAGGACAGCCTGGACCGTGTAACGGTTTCACTGGCCAAAGGCGCCAGCATGGGCCTGGCGACCTACCTCACCATAAAACTCATGAGTATTGCCCACGACAACAAATGGGCGTATTTGACCACCGGATACGGGCAATGGTACCTGGTTGAGATCATGATTGGCGTAATCATCCCAATGACTCTGTTTGCGTACGCGATACACCATAAAAAATTGCCGATCATTCGCTTCAGCGCCTTGCTTGTTGTATTAGGAATTTTCTTGAACAGGCTTAATACAGCTCTTATCACCTTTAACTGGAAGCTGTCAGAAAGAGAAATCCCGCACTGGCGTGAAGTTGCCATTTGCGTCACGGTGTACACCATCTATATCGTGGTTTATCGCTTTATACTCTACAGACTTCCAATTTTCTACCAGTGGAAAACCCAGGAACAGTATGCTCTTGCGTATGCCGCCAAACCTGAAACAACGATTCTAAAAGATACCGAGCCTGCGTTGGTATTCGCCAGTAAAACCGAAGCGAAGGCCTTCAGAAACGCAGAGACAATAACATCCTAACTCCATTGTGCAATTATACTTGGGGGGGCCTTACAGCCCCCCATTTTTCTGGGCACCTACAACACTCTAAATCAATCAGGAGACCATCATGAGACTTCGCTGGATAGTTCTCACAGCTGTGATAATGTGCTGTACCATCCCCGCGGGGGCGCTCGATATCAAGGACGTAACATTTACGACTGAAAATGCCGGCAAGGTTGTTTTCAGTCATGCCATTCATCTAAAGAAAAAAAACAGCAAATCTCCGAACATAAGCTGTAAGGCTTGCCATAATGACGCCATGAGTAAGAATGTCCATTACACCATGGCACAGATGGAAAGCGGCAAGTCATGTGGCCAGTGCCACAACGGCAGACAGGCCTTTGCTCTGGCCAAATGCACAGCCTGCCACAAGGTCAGGGACGTTACCTTCAAGGTAAAGGAAACTGGCCCCGTGTTGTTTAAACATACAATTCATTTAAAGAAGAACGCTGAATGCGGCACATGCCACAATACACTGTTTAAAACAGGTTCCAACCCGCGTAGGAGCATGAGCGACATGGAAAAAGGAAAATCGTGTGGTGCCTGTCATGATGGCAAGAAAGCCTTCGGACTCGATAAATGTGTCACGTGTCACCCCGTCAGGGAAATAACGTACAAGGTCAAGGAGACCGGTCCCACTCTTTTCAGTCATAAATTCCACATTGAAGTTGCCGGATGCGGCAAATGTCATCCTGGCCTGTATTCTCCAAATCAGAAGAACAAGCGAGTCAGCATGGCTGATATGGAAAAGGGGAAATCATGCGGTGCATGCCACAATTCCAAAGAAGCGTTCCCGATAAAAGAGTGCACAAAGTGTCACCCGGCCCGGGAACTGGTATTCGAAGACAAGGATGCCGGCAATGTACTATTCAGTCATAAGTTTCACTTAGGTCTCTACACATGCACCGATTGCCACGTCTCAAAGTTCCAGACAACACGTAGCAAGGTGAAGGTATCGATGCAGGAAATGGAAAAGGGGAAATCGTGCGGTGCGTGCCACGACTCGAAAACCGCCTTCAGCGTGAAGGACAAATGTGATACCTGCCACAAGATGTAATTCGAGATACTATGCATCGAAGACACGGGGGTCGCAGGGGCATACTTTCTGTGACACTGCCGTGTCTTTGATGCATAGGGGGAACTGATTGCAGAATTCGGGTAATGACGAAGGGGAGACGCCATGTTCAAAACTCTCGCTGGAAGAGCGCTCGTTCCGGTAGGTCTGGCAGTTACCGGCTTTGTCGTAGTTTGCTGCCTGCTCCTCTATTCGGCCATTCGAAACGGCGTTAACGACTATGCCATCTCGGAAGCCACCAACCTGGCCGACACCATCCTGAAGTCAACGCACTATGCCATGCTCAAATCCGACCGGGAGATGCTCGCCACAATTATCCGCAATATCGGCGAACAAAAGGGTGTAGAGCATGTCAGGATTTTCAACAAGAAGGGTATCGTGAACATCTCCGCCAAGGCCGGGGAGGTCAATCGTCAACTGGACAAGAAGTCGGAAGGCTGCATTTCATGTCACAGCGGCCCCGTCCCCATAACCACCCTCGGGACTATGCAACAGGCACGAAAATTCAATAACAGCGACAACAAGGAGGTACTGGCCATTACGGCCCCCATATACAACGAGCCGGAATGCTCCAACGCTGCATGCCACTTCCACCCACCAAACCAGAAAATCCTCGGCACTCTTGATATCGGACTTTCTCAGGATTCACTGATCAAATCACTGGCAACCATCCGTCTACAAATGATAATCTTCACCGTAATGACCCTGGTGCTGACGATTGGCGGCGTAACCTCGTTACTGCGCAGAAGTGTTTTTCTTCCCATGCAGAAGCTGAGAAAATTCGTGGAAGGGTCCGCAAACGGCAACAGCCGGCTGGCCACACCACCCCATCTCCCGCAGGATCTCGACAGAATAGCGCACTGCTACCATGACCTCCTGGTCAAAAACGAGAACTCCGATCACAGCAGAACGGAATCGATAGACAGCCATCCAAAGGAATGATATTTTTTCTGAAGACGTCCTTCGATCCACTCTCCAGACAGCAACGCATCGGGAAACATCTTGATGATGAAACAAAACGAACAACCTGCTGTCGCCCCCCACTCTGAATCCGAAAAACGGGACAGCTACAGCCAGGATATCCAGCGTGAAATCGCACGCCTCAGACGATTTTCAAACCGGGGTCTGTGGGCAATGTCTCTCTTCCTCCTGGTCTGCATGGCTGCCTGGAATAATTTTTCTTTTTTAAAACTGCCGGAATCATTCGTTGCCTCTCTGGGCAAGCCCCCTTCCGCACAGGCCATCAGCATGGTGCTTCTGATCTACACTTTTTCCGCCATCATCCTCAGTCTTTCGCGAATGACCGCTGCCATCGAGCATCGCAGCAGTTTCTGTCATGTCGGCTATCTGACGGCATTTTTCCTCTTTTACCACTTCGCCAAGGCATTGAACGACAATTACTGGGCCGTCACCGCCGCAGGCATTACTATTCTCGGCGTTGAGAGCTATCGTATCTGGTCGTACTGTTCGGAAAGCATATCAAAGAAAAATGAGCAATTGGTGTACCTCGCCAAAACCGGTCGCTTACCGCCTGAAGAATAAACAGTCTCCTGCATTCATCTTTTTTGCGACATGCAACCTACCCCAACATGGCATCCGATTATTCCCCCCTGAAGAAGGGCTTGCGCTTCTTCAGGAATTCATTCAGTAAATGGCGCTGTCGTGTGCCCTCCTTCTCAGCCCCTCAACCAGTCCGAGCGTTACGGGCTCAAGGGATGGGAATTGTATAATCCCCTTTTTTATTGAGTCCCTTTCTTATTTGTGCTAGTTTTATAAGCTATTTTTTAAATTATTTTGTCCTGGAGAAGTGAATGTTTAGTTCCGTTATCAAGAAAATAATCGGCAGCAAAAACGAGCGTGAGCTCAAGAAACTCTGGCCGATCGTCGCCAAAATTAACGCGTTGGAATCTTCCATCGCTTCACTTACCGATGACCAACTCCGCGGCAAGACCATCGAATTCAAGGAGCGACATTCCAGGGGTGAGACCCTGGACGCACTGTTGCCGGAGGCCTTCGCCGTCTGCCGTGAGGCCGGCAAGCGAGTACTGGGCATGCGTCACTTTGATGTCCAGCTGATCGGCGGCATGGTGCTGCATTCCGGCAAGATCGCCGAGATGAAGACCGGCGAGGGCAAGACCCTGGTCGCCACTCTACCCGCTTATTTGAATGCTATCAGCGGCAGGGGGGTACACGTAGTTACGGTCAATGATTATCTGGCCAAGCGCGACTCGGAATGGATGGGCAGACTTTACGGATTCCTGGGAATGACCGTCGGCGTGATCGTGCACGGTATCGAGGATGAGCAGCGCCGCGAGAACTATGCCGCCGACATCACTTACGGCACCAATAACGAGTTCGGCTTCGACTACCTGCGCGACAACATGAAATTCTCCCTGGACGATTATGTGCAGCGTGAATTCAACTATGCCATCGTCGACGAGGTGGATTCGATTCTGATCGATGAGGCCCGTACCCCTCTGATAATTTCCGGACCGACCGAGGAGTCCACCGACAAATACTACATCATCGACCGCATCATCCCACAATTGGAGCGGGGTGAAGCCTACGATGTGGAGGCCAACACCCTTTCCGGAAAACGCAAGGCCTACAGCGGCGACTATACCATCGATGAAAAGGCCAAAAGCGCCACCCTTACCGAACAGGGGGTCCTGAAGGTAGAGAAACTGCTCAAGGTGGACAACCTCTACGACCCGCGCAATATCGAGTTTCTGCACCATACGCAACAAGCCCTGCGTGCTCATGCCATGTACAAGCGCGACGTTGACTATGTGGTAAAAGACGGCGAAGTCATGATCGTCGACGAATTCACCGGCCGGCTCATGCCGGGCCGACGCTGGTCCGACGGACTGCACCAGGCCATTGAAGCCAAGGAAGGGGTCACGATCGAGAATGAGAACCAGACCCTGGCCACCATCACCTTCCAGAACTTCTTCCGCATGTACTCGAAGCTCTCCGGCATGACCGGTACCGCCGACACCGAGGCCGAGGAATTTCACAAGATCTATAAACTGGACGTCATGGTCATCCCCACCAACCGTCCGCTTCTGCGTCCCGACTTTCCGGACGTTATCTATAAGACCGAAATGGAGAAGTTCAAAGCGGTCATCGAGGATATCAAGGAGCATTACGAGGTCGGCCAACCCTGCCTGGTAGGAACCATCTCCATTGAGAAGTCCGAAGTCCTTTCGGAAATGCTCAAAAAGCAGGGAGTACCCCACACCGTACTCAACGCCAAACAACACGAAAAAGAGGCCGAGATCGTGTCCCAGGCCGGACGTCTGAAGGCCATCACCATTGCAACCAACATGGCCGGCCGTGGTACCGACATCCTGCTGGGGGGCAATCCGGATGCCCTGGCCAAACAGTGGCGCAAGGCAAACCCGGAAGCCAGCGACGAGGAATACCAAGTTGTTCTCGATAGATTCCGGGCCGAATGCGCCGCAGAGCATGACGCCGTCATCAAACTGGGCGGTCTGCACATCCTCGGTACCGAGCGCCATGAATCCCGCCGCATCGACAACCAGTTGCGTGGCCGTTCCGGTCGCCAGGGTGACCCAGGTTCGTCCAAATTCTACCTGTCGCTGCAGGACGACCTGCTGCGCATCTTCGGTTCCGAACGGGTGGCCAAAATCATGGACCTGCTCAAGATCGAAGAAGGTGAAGCCATTACCCACGGCATGATCACCCGCTCCATCGAAAATGCCCAGAAGAAGGTTGAGGCGCACAACTTCGATATTCGCAAGCATCTGATCGAATATGACGATGTCATGAACAAGCAGCGTGAGGTCATCTACACCCAGCGCAGGGAGATCCTGGCCGGAAAGGAGATCCGCAACAGCTTCCTGGAGATGCTGGACGAAACGATCGAGGATATTGTCGACAGTTATACCATCGAAAAGACACCCGCCAGCGAATGGGACTGGAATGGCATCAGCGAAATCGTCTTCAAATGCTTCAACCTGCAACTGGATCTGCCGCAGGAAACCATGGAGCGCCTGAATCCGACCATCTTCAGGGACACTCTCAAGGAACAGGCCCATGCCATCTTCGACGGCAGGGTCAAGGAAATGGGCGATGAATTGATGGATCACCTGATCAAGGTGATGATGCTGCAGGCTATCGACACCCACTGGAAGGATCACCTGCTCAACATCGATCACCTCAAGGAAGGCATCGGCCTTCGCGGATACGGACAGGTGGACCCAAAACAAGCGTACAAGAAAGAGGCTTTCGATCTCTTCATGGAGTTGATCGTCCGCATCCGCGAGGAGGTGGTGGAACGCATCTATTGGGTTCAGGTGGAACACCCGGATGAGGTTGAGGAGATGGAGGAAGAACAGCAGCAGCGCAGCAAGAAACTGGTCTTCAACCTCTCCGGCGATGAAGATCGCCATCAGGAACCAGCCAAAAGCCAGAAGGTGGCCGGTCGTAACGACGCCTGCCCCTGCGGCAGCGGTAAAAAATACAAGAAGTGCTGCGGAAAATGAGCAAAAACAGGTAGAGGTAGACGTTCGCTTCGCTCGCAGGTAAAGGTATTATCTCAACCTTTACCTCTACCTCAACCTGTCTCCGAAGGAGACTATCATGGACATAAAAGGATTTCAATTCTCCGCCGTAGAGGCGGCCATCAAGAAGCCGGGACGTAAAGACCTGGCACTGATCTTCTCGGAAGTTCCGGCACTGGCCTGCGCCGTTTTCACGGTCAATGCGGTCAAGGCGGCTCCGGTGCTGCTCTCTGTCGAACGTATCGCATCCGGGTCCGCCCAGGCGCTGCTCGTCAACAGCGGTAACGCCAACGCCTGTACCGGCGAGATGGGGATGGTGGTGGCCCGCGAGACCTCGCACCTGGTGGCGGAGATCTTGGCTATTGCCGATGATGCTGTTCAGGTCTCGTCTACCGGCGTAATCGGCGTGCAGATGCCGGTTGACCGTATCAATAACGCAGTGCCGGCCCTGGTCACAGGCCTTTCCTCCGGCACGCTGGACGACGTCGCCCAGGCCATCATGACCACCGATACGTTTCCCAAGATGGAGGCCAGAAGCTGTCAGGCCGGCGGCATCAGCTATACAGTGGCCGGAATAGCCAAAGGCGCCGGCATGATCATGCCCAACATGGCCACCATGCTCTCGTTCATAATCTGCGATGCCGCCGTGGAGCCTGCCTTCTTGGATGCCGCTTTCCGAAAAGCCGTGGATTCGTCGTTCAATGCCATTACCGTTGACGGCGATATGTCCACCAACGATACCTGTTTGATCATGGCCAACGGCATGGCTGGAAACGCGCCCATAACGGCCGGTTCCCCCGAGGCAGACGGCTTTGAAAACCTGCTGCACGACGTACTGCTCTCCCTGGCCAAACAGATCGTGAAGGACGGGGAAGGTGCCACCAAGTTTGTTGAAGTACGGGTAACCGGCGCCACAAACAATGCCGATGCCAAGCGGGCGGCGCTGGCCATAGCCAATTCCAGCCTGGTCAAGACCGCTTTCTTCGGTCAGGACGCCAACTGGGGGCGTATCTTTGCCGCCGTGGGTTACTCGGGAGCGGCCGTGGACCAGTCACGGCTGTCACTGAGCTTCAATGACGTCTGCATGGCACGGGAAGGGGTCTTTGCCGGTGGGGATGCCGAGGCGCGTGGCACAGAGGTTCTGAAACTGAAAGAATTTACCGTCTGCGTCGATCTTGGTCTTGGAAACGGAACCGCAACGGTGTACACATCAGATCTTTCTCACGAATATGTCAGCATCAATGCCGATTACCGGACCTGATGCCGACATTGGCTGGCCACCTTTTATCAGCCATCTCGGGTCGGGATTCCCCTCATTCAAATCATGCCCTCCTGACTCACTGAGGTAGAAACGTGCGCACTATCCGCACCATTGTTATAATCTGCCTGCTGTTCCGGGCTTCTTCTCTCTTTGCCGCGGATGACCTGCTGGATGCTGGCCGGGCCTCCACTATTGATTACATGCTGGAACGGGCAGTGGCAAAAGGATTTATCAATGGCGGCGTTGTAGTGGTGGGGAACCGCTCGGGCGTGACCTACAGCGCGTCACGCGGAAAAATCGGTTTCGCGGTGGACTCACCCGCACTTACTGAAAGAACGATTTTCGACATCGCCTCACTCACTAAGGTGGTTGCCACGGCGCCGGCGATCATGAAACTGCTTGAGGAGGGGCGAATCACCCTGCTTGATCCGCTCACCCGCTGGTTTCCCGAATTTGAGGGCACCGAGCGGGAAGACATCACCATACTCCATCTGCTTACCCACACCTCGGGCCTCAGCGATATTGCCATCAGCTCTGTTGAACCGCTCAGTACTGCAATCCACAAAGTAGCTCTTCAAAAAAACGTCAGGCTTCCCGGAAGCCACTTCCAGTATGCCGACATAAATTACATACTGCTGGCCGAGTTGGTTCATCGTGCTACAGGGGAGTCGCTCGACCGCTACTGCCGTGAAAAGCTGTACGGTCCGCTAGGCATGGGAGACACCATGTTCCTCCCGCCGATCGAGCTGGCCGGGAGCATTGCACCAACGCTGGGGATCGCCAACGAATTTCTCACCGGGATTGTTCAGGATCAAAATGCCCGATTTCTGGGTGGCATCGCCGGGCACGCCGGACTTTTCTGCAGCGCCTCGGACTTGTCCCGCTACGCCCAGATGATCCTCAATAACGGCAGACTTAACGGCATTCAGGTCCTCACCGAACGGGTACTGGAACAGATGACCACCCCCTATTTCTACAATAACGGTGCAGTGATACGTGGGTTGGGATGGGATATTTCCTCGCCATACTCATCACCGCGCGGGACATTGTTCTCCGAAATGTCGTTCGGACACACCGGTTACAGCGGCTCTTCCATCTGGATCGACCCGGAGCGCGACCTGTTTGTTATCCTGCTAACCGTACGAATTAACTACCGAGATCCACGGCAGATCAACAGACTCCGAAGAGACATCTCCACGATTGCCGCATCGGTCTTTTCTCACTACCAGGAAATTGGCACTGGATCTAAAAACATGTAACGGCCCTGAACCGCTTATAACTTGACACGTTATAAGCGGTATGGTAATTTTTTCGAGCTTTTTTTGCGTGCCAGTTATGAGCCTGTTCAGGAGGGACACATGAGCATCAAGATTCTCCTTGCCGATGACAGCATCACCATACAAAAGGTGGTCGGCATCATTTTTGGAGGGGATGAATACTCCCTTACCGTGGTGGACAATGGCAAGGCCGCCGTCGAAAAGGCGCGGGAGCTCAAACCTGATGTCCTGCTGATCGATGCCCTGATGCCCGGCATGTCCGGATACGAAGTCTGCGAGGCTGTACGTGCCACCCCGGCAATTTCGACCACGCCGATCCTCCTGCTGACCGGTTCATTCGAGCCATTCGATGAGACAAAGGCAAAAAACTGCGGCGCTGATGACTTTCTGGCCAAACCGTTCGAATCTCAACAGATCGTGACCAAGGTCAAGGAACTTGTCGATCAGAGTTCCCCTCGGACCGCGGCACCGGTGGCACCGGTGGCACCGTCTGTAACCGAAGCATCCGTCGCAACCGAAGCGGCCAACGATATATGGGGCGCATTTACGGCTCCTGAAGAGCCGGTGGCTGCCGCTGCCACACCGCCAGCCGCTCCAGATCCGGCCGAAGGTTTCGATATTTTCGACATGGTCGGTGAAGAGCCTGAAGCGCCAACGACATCTCCATCAGCGGATTCTTCTTCGACAGACAAGGGTACCGGTTCCCAGTGGATTCCGGTGGAGGAAGAAACATTCGAATACGAGGAAGAAACTGTAGATGAGCACATGACGCCTGCCTTTGGCGTACCGGAGCCAACTGTCGAGGAAAGCATGTTCGGTGATGGCGATTTTGGTGCAAGCGCTGTTCCGCCACCCGTCCCGGAAGTTAAAGCCGTTCCTGTCATGGAGCAGGCACCTGCCGGTGTACCGGCCATGCCAGCAGCCACGTCAACCCCGGCAGGACTGACTGAGGCTCAGCTTAGGGAAGCACTTGCTTCGGCATCAAAGGACGTTATCGAACGAATCGTCTGGGAGGTTGTACCCGATCTGGCCGAGGTGCTCATCAAGGAAGCCATCCGCAAGATAAAGGAAGGTCAATAAGGCAGGCTGAAGTTATCCTGCTATAACAAGTCCATACAAGCACTATGGGGATGTTCACGCATCCCCATTTTTGTTTCAGGAGGGACGCGCATGATCAGAAAAGCCATTGCCAGGGTTGTCGAACGCGAAGATCTGACTGAAGGCGAGATGATCGAGGTCATGAATCAGATCATGTCAGGAGAATGCACACCGGCCCAGATCGGCGCCTTCGTTACCGCCCTGCGCATGAAAGGTGAAACCGTCGAGGAGATCACCGGCGCTGCGCGAGTCATGCGTGAAAGGGCCACGCCGATCCGCGTCGGCAAAGGAACGGTAGACATCGATCGCGACGACATCAACATTGACCGGGAGACCATCCTGGACGTTGTCGGTACCGGCGGCGACGGCACCAACACCTTCAACATCTCCTCTACCGTCGCCTTCGTGGTTTCAGCCTGTGGCGTCAAGGTGGCCAAACACGGTAACCGTTCGGTCTCCTCGGCCTGCGGCAGCGCCGACGTTCTGGAGAGGCTGGGCATCAACCTGAACGTGACTCCCGAAACAGTGGAGAAATGCATCGCCGATATCGGCATAGGGTTCCTGTTCGCGCCGGCGCTGCACGGCGCCATGAAATATGCTATCGGTCCGCGCCGCGAGATCGGCATCCGCACAATCTTCAACATCCTCGGGCCTCTGACCAACCCGGCCGGGGCTGATTGTCAGGTTATGGGCGTCTACCGTGCCGACCTGGTGGAAAAACTGGCCGGTGTCCTGCACAAACTGGGGTGCCGCCACGGCTTTGTCGTGCACGGTTCGGACGGAATGGACGAGATAACCCTGACCGGCGAGACCCTGGTGGCTGAGGTGACGTCGAACGGGGTCAGGCTGAGCAGCGTCACCCCGGAACAGCATGGCCTGACCCGTTGCGACATGGCGGATCTCAAGGGGGGCGACGCCATTGCCAACGCAGAGATAGTCCAATCGGTACTCAAAGGTGAGAAAGGGCCTCGACGCTCTATTGTTCTCCTGAATGCCGCCTACGCCCTGGTGGCCGCCGGCAAAGTCGCCACACCCGCGGACGGAATGCTCCTGGCCACGGAGGCGATCGACTCCGGCCGGGCACTGCAACAACTTGAGAAACTCGCGGCCATGACAAATCAGGTCTAGCAGCAGATTCCGTTGCCCCGTTGCCGGTAAATCATATCAACCAGTGAGACAAAAGCCATGACCACAAACCCGCCTGACATCCTGAAGAAGATAATCGCCCATAAACGTGAAGAAGTGGCTGCGGCCAAGTTGTCCACGTCCGTCAGCGAACTGCAGGCCCGCATATATGACCTGGAGGACGTGCCGCGTGGTTTCGAGCGCCATCTCCGTGAAGCCGTGGCATCTGACTGGACCGCCATCATTGCCGAAGTCAAGAAAGGTTCTCCCAGCAAGGGGGTTATCCGCTCCGATTTTGATCCCTTGGAGATCGCCAGGATTTATCAGGAAAACGGCGCCTCCTGCCTGTCAGTGCTGACCGACGAGAGGTTCTTCTTCGGGCATTTACGTTACCTGGCACTGATCCGCGAGGCGGTGTCCCTGCCTCTGTTACGCAAGGACTTCATCTGCGATCCCTATCAGATCTATGAAGCCCGCTCCAGCGGGGCCGATGCCGTCCTGCTGATTGCCGCCATGCTCGATCTGAATCAACTGCGCGAGTTCCATGCGATTGCCAGGGAGATTCATCTGGATGTGCTGCTGGAGGTGCATGACGAAGCGGAGATGGAGATCGCGTTGCAAACCGATTGCACCCTGGTCGGCGTGAACAATCGCAACCTGAGAACATTCGTGACCGATCTGGGCACCACCGGCCGTCTTGCCCGAATGTTGCCGTCAGGTCGCCTTCTCGTATCCGAGAGCGGCATCAACACCAGGGCCGACATCGTGCGCCTGCAGGCAGATGGCGCCGCGGCATTTCTGATTGGTGAGACATTGATGCGTGATGCTGACATCGGAGCCAAGTTGCGGGAATTGCTCAATAATCAATAAACCAGCGAGGGGTAACAGATCGTGAAAAGACAGGGGATCGGTTTGGCGGTTGCAGCATTTGCAGTGTACATCATCGGCGGCATCGGCACCTTTGGCGGCATTGCCTTGATATTTTTCATGAAAAACAAGGATCTGTTGGGATGGGGCGAGGGACGGTCGATCGGTTACCTCTTCCTCTGCGTGGGACTCTGCCTCTCTGTTCTCGGTGTGCTGCTGATGAGAATCTTCCGCAATCGTGGACTGACCTGAGACACCCTATCTACCAGTGAAGCCCCGATCTTTAATCATATTCAACGAACGCAGCAGTTCCAGCGCCCGCTGGAGCTGATAATCCTTGGCCAGATCCGCGTCGGCAGCCATTCCGTGTGGTAATGGCGCAAGCGGTTTCGCTGCTTCCTTGCCTGGTTCCGGCGCCAGCCGGTTTTCAAGATCTTTCTCCTTCAGAGTCCCTTCGACGACACCCTTTGCAGGAACCGGCTTCACGCTGTCTACAACTATATCAGGCTCAATCCCCTTGGCCTGGATCGATCGCCCGCTGGGCGTATAATAGCGCGCCGTGGTCAGCTTGAGAGCGGCATCCCCGCGCATTGGAAAAATACTCTGCACCGATCCCTTGCCAAAGCTCTGTTTCCCCATGATTATAGCGCGCTTGTGATCCTGGAGCGCTCCGGCCACGATCTCAGAGGCACTGGCGCTGCCGCCGTTGATCAGGACGATAAGCGGATAATGTGGTTCCTTGGTGCCCACCGTGGCATTGAATACATGGTTGGAATCGGGGAGCCGGCCCTTCAAGGAGACGATTTGCGTATTCTTGATATCATCTCCGATAAAACAGTTGACCACATCAATTGACGGGCCGAGCACCCCTCCGGGGTTGTAGCGAAGATCAAGGACCAGTCCTTTAAGATCCCCTCCGCTGGCTGCGTGCAGATCCTTGAGCGCCTGCCTGAACTCGCTGCCGGTACGTTCCTGGAACTGTGCTATCCTGATGTATCCGTACCCCTGCTCCAGCACCCGGGATTTCAGACTCTTTATTTTTATGATGTCGCGAATCAGTTTGAACGTCAGCGGCCGGGTAGAATCTCCCCGCAAAATTGTCAGCGTGACCGGTGTCCCTTTTTCGCCCCGCATGCGCTTCACTGCTGCTGAAATATTCATGCCCTGGGTAGCGGTCCCGTCAATTCTCCAGATATGGTCATTGGCCTGGATTCCGGCTCGGAAAGCTGGCGTACCGTCTATGGGTGCGATCACCGTCAGCCGCCCCTCTTTTGTCCCCAATTCGATGCCAACGCCGCCAAAGGCGCCCGACATCTGGACCTCCATCTCCTTGTAAGGCTCGGGAGGCAGGTAGGCGCTGTGAGGATCCAGTGAGGCCAGCATGCCATTGACCATGCTCAGGACAAGTTTCTTCCCGTCCGGCTTGTCCACATACGACCTGTTGACGGCAGCGTACGCCTCCCGCAGCAGTGACAGATAGGCGGCATCGGGATGTCTTCCCTGCGGTTTCCAGCGACTGGCAATGATCAGGGCCAGGCAGATAATGATAGCAGCCAGTACGGCTGACACCATGAATTTGAATTTCGGTTTTTTCATAAGGAAAAGGCACCCCATACATCCAATCTTACGTTAAGCAGGACCAACCTGACGATATTCCCACCTGCCGGAGCTGATGCGCACTCAACCAGTCCGGCGCTACTTGCGCACATCAATCCCGTAGCCTTTGATCTTGCGATGCAGGTTGCTTCGCTCAAGTTCGATGATCTCGGCCGTGCGCGAAATGTTCCAGTCGTTCTCCTCCAGTTTCTGGATGATATATTCACGTTCGAACTCCTCACGAGCTTCCCGCAGAGTGGACATCGACAACGCCCCTTCGAGCGTGGCCCTGGCGGGGAGAGACGCCGCGTGCCCCCCGTGCAGGTCCGGTATGTCGTCGCAGGTGATCGACATCCCGGACGTCATGATCATAATCCGCTCGATGATATTTTTCAGTTCCCTGACATTTCCCGGCCAGTGGTACCGTTTGAGGGCCTCAAGGGCTTCCGGGTCGAACTGTTTGGGTTCCCGTCCCTCTTTTCGATACAACATATGTATGAAGTGCTGCACCAGCATGGGGATATCCTCGGCTCGTTCCCGCAGGGCCGGCACCCTGAACGGGACCACGTTCAACCGATAGTAGAGATCCTCCCGAAACCGGCCCTGACGAATCTCTTCGTCGAGTTGCTTGTTGGTAGCCGCGATAATTCTCACATCGACCGACACCAGCCGGGTTCCCCCTACCCTTTCGAAACAGCGCTCCTGCAGGATGCGCAAAATCTTGGCCTGGGTCTTGAGAGACATGTCGCCGATCTCGTCCAGGAAGAGCGTGCCGCCATCGGCGAGATCGAACTTGCCCTTTTTTTGGGCAAGTGCCCCCGTAAAAGCGCCCTTCTCATGACCGAAGAGTTCACTCTCGATCAACTCCTCCGGAATCGCCGCGCAGTTTATGGCGATGAAGGCCTTGTTGTGCCGCTGGCTGTAGTAATGTATCGATCGCGCCACCAGCTCCTTGCCGGTCCCGTTTTCTCCGCTGATCAACACCGAGGCATTGGTGGGAGCAACACGCATGATCTGTTCACGCAGCGCCACGATCAGCTCGTTGGCCCCAACCAGCTCGTGTTCGTTACCCGCCACCCGCTTCAGTTCTTCATTTTCTGTGTAAAGGTCCTTCATCCGCAACGCGTTGGTCACCGAAATCAGTACCTTGTCAAGCGACAGCGGTTTTTCGATGAAATCGAAGGCGCCCAGCTTGGTCGCCCGTACGGCTGTCTCTATGGTGCCATGCCCCGAAATCATGATGACCGTGAGGTGCGGCAGCAGGCTTTTAATCTTTTCCAGTGTTTCAAGTCCATCCATCCCCGGCATCCAGATATCAAGCAGCACCAGATCCGGCAGATCTTCGCGGAGTTTTTCCAACGCCTCGACACCGCTGACCGCCGATACGACCTGATACCCTTCATCCTCCAGGATACCGGTCAAAGAGATTCTGATGTCTTTTTCGTCATCCACTACGAGTATTGTTTTTGACACACTTCACCCCTCATATTTTCTGAATAACCTGTGCATGCGCCACCTGCCGGCGCCAGCGACAGCAACTACCCCGCCGGCAGCTCCACCACAAAACAGGCCCCGCGCGGAACATTATTCTTGACCCTCACAAAGCCGCCGTGATCGTTTATGATGCTGTTGACGATCGCCAGGCCGAGGCCGGTGCCGGTTTTTTTTGTCGAGAAGTATGGCTCGAAAAGACGTGCACGGTCGTCTGGCGGTATCCCCGGACCATCATCCGCGACACGGAAACCGGCAATCTTAAGTTCAGGGTCGTAATGACTGCTGATCTCGATGGTACCTTTCTCTTCCATGGCCGCGACGGCGTTTTCCAGCAGATTGATCACAACCCGCTTGATCTGATCCCGATCGATCTTGAGCTGCGGGAGCTGATCGTCCGGGGTGAATTTGAAGTCAACCCCCCGGTGAGCCTCCTGGTACAGGGTCAGCGTTTCCCGGATCAGCGCGTTCAGATCGTTCAGTTCCGGCTGGATTGCGGGCATGCGGGCAAAGTTGGAGAATTCGTTGACCAGGTTCTTTATCTCGTCAACCGACTTGATTATCATCTCGGTACACTCGTCAAAGACCTTCTCGTCATCTCCAAAACGGGAAAGATACCTTTTGCGCAACCGCTGGGCCGAAAGCTGTATCGGCGTCAATGGATTCTTGATCTCATGCGCAATCCTCCGGGCAACTTCGCGCCAGGCAGCCATCCGCTGGGCTTTCATGACCTGGGTCAGATCGTCCAGCACCAGCACGGTCCCCATGAAGTCGCCGGCCTCGTCGCGCAGCATGGTGAGATGCAATTGCAATGAAAGCCGACTGCCACTGACCTCCAGGGTTATCTGCCGGTTGATGGTATCCTGTTTGGCTATCACCAGATCCTTCAGGCTCTCCTTGACGATATCGAGATGCGTTTCACGCAGGATGTCCCGGAAATTCTTGCCCATCACCGAGCCGGTATTGATATTGAGAAGCTTCTCGGCCGAAGTATTGATGGTGGTGATGACCCCATCCTTGTCCACGGATATGACCCCGGCGGCCACGTTGCGGAGCACGATCTCCATGTAGCGGCGCCGCTGCTCGATCTCCTGGTTGATTCGCGAGAGTTCTTCATTGAAGGCATTGAGAGCCTGTTGCTTTGAGCGGAGATCGTCCGTCATCCGGTTGAACGACTGCACTAGCATGCCGATCTCATCCTTCGAGAACGATTCAATATGGACATCGAGATTTCCATCGGCAACGGCCCGGGTTGCCTCGACCAGACCCTGGATCGGTTTTGTCATGCTGTTTGCCAGATAGACACCCATCCAGTACGCAAAAAAGACGATGACGACCGTGATCAGAAAGAGCGTAATGATGTAACCGGTTCGGATGGGGTTCTTGAGAATCTTGAGCTGACGGAATTCGTGGTAGGATTCCGTGATCTCCTTCATCTTGTTAACCAGTGAATACGGCACGTAGTAGTTCACAACCACGACACCCACGACATCCTTCTGGTTATAGGTCGAATAGACCGGGACAATACCGCGGATCAGATCGGCCTTGCCGGCCTGATTGATGCGGGTCAGCTCACTCCCCGCCAATCCAACGTTGATATCCTCCGAGGCGGGGTTGGTAAACTCCCCCTTGGGCACCTCCGGGTTGGACGCCTGCACCAGCTCTTCACGTTGGGCCGAATAGACTTCCACGACGCCAAGATTGTACTCTTTCTGTTTCTGGCGGATCAGCGCCTTCAACTGCGGCAGATTCTCCTGGTTGAGGAGCTTCTGCGCCTTGATAAAGCCGCTGATCTGGCGGCCATAGTAGAGTGAGTTGGAGGCAGAATTTTTGTAATAGGTCTGGGCAACCTCCAGCGACTCGCTCAAAGACGTTTCAACCTGCGTATTGAACCAGTTGTGGACCGTGTTGTTGATAAAGCCGGCGGCGGCGAAGAACAGGAGCATGGTGGGAACCAGCGAAAGGCCGACAAAGGAAAGGACCAGCTTGGTGCGCAGGCGGGTGGTGAGCGGATTGGAGCGGCTCTCCATGAACAGCTTGACCACATTCCGCGACACGAGATACACGAGGAGGATCACCAGCAGAATCACTACATTGATCACACCAAAGATAGCGATGTTGCTCCCCATGGGTGCATCGGCGCTCATTCGTGTAAGATGTATTTCCGCCCGGGTGAGGAAAATGATCAGGACCAGGGCGAAGACGATTACCACACCCTCACGGACCCGTTTTTTGCGCTCATGTGCCGGCAGTTTGATATCCATGGCTGAGAAACATATCATAAGTGCTCAATGAAGCAAATACGATTGTTGCATTTTTGCATCAGCTTGCGGATGGGAGGTCAAATGAAGGGTTCAGAGGGGGCTGTCTTAGGCGATGAATCGCCGTCATCTGCCACAAACAGACTATGGAGCCTCATTCATCGCTCCGGTACGGTATCCCTGCAGATCGATCGCCACGTATACAAACCCGGCCGCCTTGACCAGCCTGCACACATCGTCGCGCAGCGGACCGGTTGCCAGGGCAAACTCCTCCGGGCCCAGTTCCAGGCGCGCCACCGTATCATGGTAGCGAACCCTCAGGACACGGAAACCCAGATCGCGCAGGGCCTCCTCGGCCCGGCCCACCCTGCCGACGCGCTCGGCTGTTATGGCGGTTCCATAGGGGAAGCGGCTGGAGAGGCAGGCGAAGGCGGGCTTGTCCCACGTCGGCAGGCCCATATGCCGCGACAGGTCCCTGATGTCGGCTTTTGTGAAACCGGCCTCCTCCAGGGGGCTGCGCACGCCAAGCTCTTCCGCGGCCTGGCGTCCGGGACGGTGATCGCTGCGGTCATCCAGATTGGTACCGTCCAGCACGTGCAACAAGCCTTCCTCATCGGCAACACTGCGCAATTTGCCGAACAGTTCCTGCTTGCAAAAGTAACAGCGGTTACGGGGATTGTCCTTGAATTCGGGGATATCGAGCTCCTCTGAGAGGACCTCGCGGTGCCGTGCCCCCAGTTGCGCGGCCAGTGAGCGGGCTTCGATCAGTTCCCGCTCGGGATAGGTCCCGGAGGTCGCCGTAACCGCCAGGACTCGCGTTCCAAGCACCCGGGCCGCCACTGCCAGGAGGCAGGTGGAATCCACGCCTCCGGAGAAGGCGACAACCGCGCTTTCCATGCCGGCCAGAATCCGTTCCAGGTGCTCAAGCTTTTCCGCCAGCCGCGGATCGATAGTGTCGTTCATATGCCGGTCCCTTCGTCAGTCAACAAACCGCCCTCGGAGCGTATACCCCGTTTGAAGATCAGGATGCTGACCCCTTCCGCGGTGCGATCGAATTCAAATGTCAACGTCTGGTCGTACGCCAGCAGGGCCACCGCTTCCAGTTGGGCCAGATCGCGCAGACGGAAAAGAACCCGGTTGCCCTTCCCGAGGTAGTCTGTGAAGCTGGCGGTCACATCGAATCCAATGGGACCCCACTCTCCAGTAAGATCAACCACGCTCACCCCTGTGCCGCTGATGAAGGATTCACTCAGGCTGATACGACGGAGATGCCCTCCGTCAGGCTCCGCGAGGTCCGGACCGGGTCCCGTCAGCGACGTGTTACGCGCTTCCAGGGGCGCTGCCGCGATCACCATACCGGCAGCCACGGTGGCATTGGTGAAGCGGTCGATCATGATAAAGCTGCCGGTATCCCGGTTTTGCCGGTACGTGTCAAACGAGATCGGGCGGTCAAGCTCCAGGCGCACCACCCCGATTCCATTCAGCCCGAGAGTCGGCACCTGTTTCTGCTCCAGGGTATTGACGTCCACCGCATACTGCACGGCGGTGACCCGGCCGGGTGTCACGGCGGTGGCGGTTTTGACCAGGTAGATCTGTCCCGGCTGCAGAGGCTCGTCGTGCATCCAGACCAGATGCGCCTCCGGATGCCGGGCATGGATCGGGGGAGAATCCGGGACCGTGAGCATGTCGCCCCGGCTGACATCGATCTCATCGGTCAGCGTCAGGGTCACCGCCTGGCCGGCGGTCGCCTCGGCCAGGTCGCCATTCATGGTGACGATGCGCGCCACCCGGCTGGTGTGCCCGGATGCAGCCACCCGCAGTTCGTCTCCCGGACGGATCGTGCCGGCGGCAATCACGCCGCAGAAACCGCGGAAGTCGAGATGGGGGCGGTTCACCCACTGGACCGGCATCCGGAACGGCTCTGCCCGGTTGTCCCCTTCCACCTGCACGGTCTCCAGAAAGTCCATCAGGGCCGGTCCCGAATACCAGGGCGTATTGACACTGGCTTCGATCATGTTGTCGCCATTCAGGGCCGAGAGGGGGATGGCGGTAATGGACGCAAATCCGAGCGGTTCGGCGAATTGACGATAGTCGCGCTCGATCGCATCGAAGGTCTCCGCATCAAAACCGACCAGGTCCATCTTGTTGATCGCCAGCACCACATGCCGGATGCCGACCAGCGAGACCAGAAAACTGTGACGCCTGGTCTGGGTCAGAAGCCCCTTGCGGGCATCCACCAGTATCACGGCCACCTGGGCGGTGGAAGCGCCGGTAACCATGTTGCGGGTATACTGCTCATGACCGGGGGTGTCGGCCACGATGAACTTGCGCCGGTCGGTGGAGAAGAAACGGTAGGCCACATCTATGGTGATCCCCTGTTCCCGCTCGGCCTGCAGCCCATCCAGCAGCAGGGCGTAATCGATGGCGCCCCCCTGGGTGCCAACCCTTTTGCTGTCCGCTTCCAGCGAAGCCAGCTGGTCCTCAAAGACCATTTTCGAATCCCACAGCAGGCGCCCGATCAGGGTGCTTTTGCCGTCATCGACACTGCCGCAGGTGATGAAGCGCAGCAGCGATTTTTCTTCCTGGCTTTTGAGGTAGGCCAGTATATCTTTTTCGATCAAATCTGATTGGTGTGCCATACATACCCTCTAGGTATGAATTATGAATTATGAAGGATACCGGCCTTTACTTCTGAATGTCATCAGCCGCCGATTCATCCCTCATCCCTCATCACTCATCCATCATCCTTCATCATTAGAAATATCCTTCTTGTTTCTTCTTCTCCATCGACCCCGCCGAATCATGATCGATCAGGCGCCCCTGGCGCTCCGAGGTGCGGGTCAGCAGCATCTCCTGGATGATCCGTGGCAGCGTGTCCGCTTCCGATTCGACGGCAGCGGTCAGGGGGTAGCACCCCAGGGTGCGGAATCGGACCGATTTGTACTGCACCGTTTCCCCCGGCTGGAGCTCCAGCCGGTCATCGTCCACCATGATCAGCATGCCGTCCCGCTCGACCACCGGACGGACAGCGGCATAGTAGAGCGGCACGATCGGTATTGACTCCAGATGGATATACTGCCAGACATCCAGCTCGGTCCAGTTGGAGAGGGGAAACACACGGATACTTTCACCCGGCTTGATCCTCGTATTGTACAGTTTCCAGAGCTCCGGGCGCTGTAGCTTGGGGTCCCAGCGATGATTGGCGTTGCGGAAGGAGAAGATGCGCTCCTTGGCCCGCGATTTCTCCTCGTCCCGGCGGGCACCGCCGAAGGCAGCATCGAACTTGTAGCGATCGAGCGCCTGCTTGAGCCCCTCGGTTTTCATGATATCGGTATAGAGCGCCCCGTGGGTAAATGGTGAAACCCCCTGCCGGACCCCCTCTTCATTGACATGCACGATCAGGTCGAGGCCGCATTCGGCGGCCATCCGGTCCCGGAACTGGATCATCTCGCGGAACTTCCAGGTGGTGTCGATATGCATCAGTGGAAAAGGGGGCGCTGCCGGGAAAAAGGCCTTGCGGGCCAGGTGCAGCATGACCGCCGAATCCTTTCCAATGGAATAGAGCATCACCGGATTGCCAAATTCAGCCACCACCTCGCGGATGATATGGATACTCTCGGCTTCAAGCTGTTGCAGGTGAGTCAGATTGCTGCTGTTCATAGTTTTCTCCGTAGTACGGATGTGGCTTTTACGCCAGAGCTGCGTAAGTCTTCGGGATCCCTTGTGCGGCGTAGCGCTGCTACGCCTCCGCGCAATCCCTTGACAGCCTTGCTCTGACGCAAAATCCGCACCCGGTAAAAATCTAATATATATCTATCGATCAACGTCTATGAAGTCCACACTCTTTATTCTTCGCATTCTCCCACCACCACCTGCCCGCCCGGGCATCTTCACCCGGCTTGACCGCCCTGGTACAGGGGGCGCAGCCGATGGAGCGGTACCCCTGGCTGTAGAGGCGGTTCTTCGGCAGACGCTGTTCTTCGGTGTAGCTGACCAGTTGCGCCTCGCTCCAGTCAAGCAGCGGGTTGATCTTGAGGATACCGCCGTTGAGCTCGTCCGTTTCGATCACACTCAGATCGGTGCGGGTGACACTCTGCTCGCGGCGCATGCCGGTGACCCACCCCGCAAGCCCTTTGAGGGCACGGGAGAGCGGCTCTATCTTGCGGATGGCGCAACAGGCCTGGCGCTTGTCCAGCGACTCGCGGAACGAGAACAGTCCTTCGGCGCCCTCCAGCTTCTGCACATCCTCATGACGAGGAAAGTACCAGTCTATCTTGAGGCGGTAGCGCTCGACCAGTGCTTCGGCGACTTCGTAGGTCTCCTCGTTCAGCCGGCCGGTGTCCAGGGCAAACACGCCCAGCGTGAGGCCGGCCTGGTGGGCGATGTCGATTATGGCCACATCCTCCATCGAGAAGGAGCAGGCCAGAGAGACCGGTCCATTGGCCGCTTCGATGCCGGCTCTGAGGATTTCAAGGGCGCTTGCGTCGTTCGCAAGCTTGGGAAGACTCGTGTTCATGGTGACTCCAATCATATTTTCAATCCCAGCAGGGGCCAGACAAACCAGGCAGAGCCCAGGAAGAGCAGCCAGGAGATGCCCATGACCACAACTCCGGGAAGGATCATATCACGGCTTTTCAGAAATCCCGAGCCGAAGACGATGGCGGTGGCGGGGGTGCCCATGGGCAGGCAATAGGCCAGCCCGGCGGGCAGGGCGATGGAAAGGGTCATGACCCGCGGGTCGATCCCCAGACCGCTGGCCAGGCTCAGACCGATCGGCATGAGGATGGCGATGACCGCGGCATTGCTGATGCATTCCGTCAGGAGAATCGAGACCAGTGAGATCAGGGCGATGATCGCGAAAGGCGTCAGCGGAAAGGTGGTCAAGCCCTTGTTGGCCAGCCAGAGGGCAGCACCGGTCTTTTCCAGGGCACTGGCCAGGGCGATGGAGCAGCCGTACATGAGGATGATCCCCCAGTTGACGTACTCCTCGATCCGCTGCCAGGAAACGACACGGAAGGTGAACAGGACGGCCGTTCCCAGAATGGCAATGGCGGCCAGACCCAATTGCCTGCCGAAGAACACCCAGCCGCTGATGGTGGCGACCATGACCAGGGCGGTGATGATTTCGTCATAGCTGATCTTGCCGACTTCCAGCCTCTTTCGGTTGAGTACGCGCAGACCGTCTTCCACACCGGCCAGGTCGGGCGGAAAGAAGAAGAGCAGCAGGGTGAAACCGATGGAGAGGAGCGGCAGGACAATCATGATCGCCGCCATGCTCCAGTCAAAGAAGTCGATGTCGATGCCGCTGATCTCGCGCAGCATCCCCACGGCCAGCGGCGCCCTGGCCCCGCCCAGGTAGGTGGCGATGCCGCCGATTATGCAGCCCCAGGCAATGGACATGAAGAGCAGTTTGGCATAGGTGCTCTTGCCCGGCTTCAGCCCGAGGCTCGCGGAGATCTCCAGCACGACCGGAAAGAGCATGGCAGCCACGGCATGTTCGCTCATGCAGAAGGATAAACCGGCGGCAAGCAGGAAGACCGTCAGCGCCAGCCGCCGCGGGGTACTGCCGAACCGCACCAGCATGGCGCGGGCCAGGCGTGAGGAAAGACCGGTACCGGCCATGGCGGCGCCCAGAATGAAGGCGCCCAGGATAAAAAACACCGCCTCGTTTCCAAAGAGCGAGTAGGTCTGCTTGGCAGGCAGGATACCGGCCAGCGGTAGCATGACCACGGAGAGCAGTGCGGTCGCCGCAATCGGCAACAGTCCCGACACCCACAGGAATATGGTGAATCCGAACAGCACCAGGGTGTGGTAACCGGCCGCCGTGAGGCCGGCCGGGGGCGTCAGCTTATAGGCAATCACGGTTAGCAGCAGGATCCCGGCCAGCACCTGATACCGCACGGTGCGATCCATCACGATCAGCCAGATGGGGCGTGTGTCGATCTTGAGCGGCTTGTCTAACGAGATCGGGTCCATTTACAGGCCTGCCGAGTCAAAGGACGCTTGGGCACCGCTGGTGCGCAGATGACGGCGCAGGTCGGATGTTGCCATAACCCCGCGATCCTGAAGCTTGCCGATGGCGTCTCTCAGGAATCCGGATGACTCGGCGATGTCAAAGGGCGTGGTCAGCCTCAACAGCGGCATGACCGGCCTGAGGGGGACCCGGTGCCGATGCCATTCCGCGGCCAGAAAACTGAAGAGGCCGCCGGTTTCTGCCTGGTCCCTGGCGCAGTCTTTGCCGGTAATGTCAAGCAAAGGTATGACTCCGAGACCCAGCAGATCATGGATTGTGGCACGGACCTCATCCGGGGTGGCCTGATCGACGGGGATCGTTGAAACGATCGACCAGCGCGGAAAGGCGGATACGGCTGCGCCAAGGGCCTCCAGCCATTGTGCGCCATCACCTGCTGTATTGGCCTCCGAATGGTTGCTGAAAGCCTGCCGGGAAATATCCAGGACATCCAGGCCGGCCAGATAGACCCGTTCAAGCTGGGATGCGGATAACGGATAGCTGGTCCTGCCCATCAGCCGGATCGAAAAGTTGCGCTTGATCTGGCGGACCATCTCGAGGTTATGGTCGAACTGCCCCGCGGTTCCGAACGTGACATGAAACAGTTCGCTGGATTCCAGGCAATAGCTCTCGTACATGGTTTCAAGGGTGCTGTAGATCGGAAGGTTGCCGCCGATAAAAAAGACCTTCCCCACTCTTTGCAGATCGTCCGGCTGTGCATAATTGACGGGCGTCTCACGCAACATATTCAGTTTATGAGAATCAATGGCACGAATCATAGAGTGTCCGGGCTACTTCAACTAGCTGGCGTGTCTGCCAGCATCAAGCCGCAACAATATTAAAACTATCTATTTAATAGACTTATATGAGAAAAAACCGCGAGGGATCAACCGATCTCCCGCACCTTGCCACACAGCTCTTCGAGGGTCAGGGAACTCTCCCTGACCTTACCCAATCCCTCACCACCCGAACGGTACAGATCAAAGCGGGGAGAACGCCTGCCGTGCTCATCTTTTACCAGGCTGGAACTGACAATACCGACGTCGGCCAATTGCGGTTGAGTACAGGAATTAGGACAGCCGGATAGCGCCCAACCCAGGTTCGATGCCGCTGGTCCCATCTGTTCGATCAGCGTCAGGGCGACATCACGGGTCGCGGACAACCCCACCAGACACTGATGACTGCCGGGGCAGATACGGAAGGCAACCTGCTGCTCGCCAAACCCGATCTGTTTCAAGGCACTGGCCGTATCCGTCGCCTCAAGCGCCGCATCGACATGAAAAGCGATGTCCTGATCAGCGGTCGCCATCAGGACGCTGCCGCCAAACCGGTCGGCAAAACCGGCCAGGTCGAGCAACTGGCCGCTGGTCAGTTCGCCGGCATGGACAGGAGCTACGATCCGTCGGGTATTGGCGACCTCTACCAGATTCTCCGGCAACCCTGACACTGCAGGAAGCTCTTCCGCGGCAGACGGCTCGGCTGCGACCAGCCGGCGGAACTCGGCCTCACCAATCTCACGGACCAGGTGTTTGAGCCGCTTGCCGGCCGGGGTATGTGCGGCGTAGACCCTGGCGATAGCCTCAATCAAGGGGATGACGCGATTCTCGCTGACCCCGGCCTCAAAAAGGAAGCCGGGCTGCGGTTCGCGACCCAAGCCACCGGCCACAAACAGGTCGTAGCGGGCGCCGGTTCCATCGGTACCGGAAAGCACCAGGCCCGCATCCTGGATCAGGTGGCGCCGTCCGGATGCGTCGGCCTCGACACCGATCTTGAACTTCTTGGGAAGCCGCTCGAAACGGGGGTTGGCGGTAAAGTGCCGATGAAGGCGGCGCGCCATTGTCTCGACCGCCGGGAACCCGAGCGCACCCTGACTGGCGCAGGTCACCCCCCGTACAGCTCCGCCGCAAGCGCCGCGCGCCGTCAAGCCGACAGCCGAAAGTGAGCTCTTGACCGCCGGCAGGTCGGCTTCCTTCAGCCAGTGAATCTCCATGCTGCCGCGGGTGGTCAGATGGACCGTTCCCCTGCCGAAGCGGGTGGATACAGCGGCAACTACCCGGGCCTGATCAGCCGAGATTACACCGGCAGCCAGCTTGACCCGCTGCATGAAAAAACCATCCTGGCGTTGGCGATAAATCCCGTCCAGACGGTATTCGGTAATGGTAGTTGACATTAGATCCCCTCGAATAGAGCCGTTGACAGATACCGTTCGGCACTATCAGGCAGAATGACCACGATCGTCTTGCCGGCGAATTCGTCCAACCGCGCCAGCCTGACCGCCGCCGCCACCGCCGCGCCGCAGGAGATCCCGACCAGCAAGCCTTCCTCTTTTGCCAGGCGTTGGGCGAAATCTATCGCTTCGGCACTATCCACCTGCTCAACACGGTCTACAACCGAGAGGTCCAGTGTGTCCGGGATAAACCCGGCGCCAATTCCCTGGATCTTGTGGGGGGCGGGCTGAATGGGGAGACCGGCCAATTGTTGGCTGATAACGGGGCTCTCTTTCGGTTCAACCGCAACCGAAATGATATTTTTGCCCCTGGTGTTCTTGATATAGCGGGAAATCCCGGTAATGGTTCCTCCAGTACCGACTCCGGCGACAACAACATCGACAGCGCCATCGGTATCGTTCCAGATTTCGGGGCCGGTAGTTTTTTCATGAATTTCCGGATTGGCCGGGTTCTTGAACTGTTGCGGCAGGAAATATTTTTCCGGTTCAGCCGCGGCGATTTCTTCGGCCCTGCTGATGGCGCCCTTCATGCCTTCGGCGCCAGGGGTCAGGATCAGATTGGCGCCCAGGGCGGCCAGCACGCGGCGACGCTCGACACTCATGGTCTCGGGCATGGTCAGGGTCAGTTTGTAGCCTCGGGCAGCAGCAACATACGCCAAAGCAATGCCGGTGTTTCCGGAAGTCGGTTCGATGATCTCGACACCCGGCTTCAAAATACCGCGCTTTTCAGCATCCCAGATCATATTGGCGCCGATACGGCATTTGACTGAATAGGCCGGATTGCGCCCCTCCACCTTGGCCAGGACAGTGGCCTTGGCGTCCCCGACGACATGGTTCAGTTTCACCAGCGGGGTATTGCCGATGGACTGGGAATTGTCTGCGTATATCTTGCTCATGCTGCTCTCCTTTCAGCTATTTGATTGTCTAGAGATTACTAGACGTAGCCGGCAAAAATCTAGATGCTGAAATCAACCACGTTTAGGCGCCGGTTCCGTTCGTGCTCGCTGCGTTCAACCATGTCCGCCAGTGTCAGGTTGTCAAGCACAGCGGAGAGAGCCGCATTGGCATCGGCCATGGTCAGGCGGATGCCGCAGGTTGCCTCATCCTGGCACTCTTCACAGCGCGCATAGTTTGTGCTGCTCAGGCACGGCACAGGTGACAGGTCACCTTCCAGCGTCCGGACAACCGACCCGATAGTTATCCTGTTCGCCGGAAGCGCCAGTGTATAGCCGCCTCCCTTGCCAACCCTGCTCTGGAGTATACCACCCTTTCTCAGCGACAAGAGGATGAACTCCAGAAACTTCCTGGGTATATTCTCATCCCGGGCCAGGTCGGCAATCAACACCGGTTGCCCGCTGGGTACCCCGGCAAGATGTATAAGCGCCTTGAAGGCATATATCGTTTTTTTGGATAACATATCTAGTAAGACTATAGATAAACATATTTACTGAATGAGTCAAGAATTATTTCCCGAGATCTATAATCAATTTTGCCGGCGGCATCGGTCCAGGGATGATGGCCGTGCTTTACCATTGACGACCGTCCGTTTTTGTTATAGAAAATGAACCTCATAATTTCATCGCCATTTTAGCTCAGTTGGTAGAGCACATCACTCGTAATGATGAGGTCGTCGGTTCGATTCCGACAAATGGCTCCAGTCAAGATAGAGGGTTACAGTTATAAGCTGTAACCCTTTTGTGTTTTTATCTCTCAAGGCGTGCATCCTGTCGAATTATTTTACAGCCGTTTGTGCCTGTTTGTTTCAGTACAGGCCTACTAATTATAACATACTGTTATAATTATGTTTTAATCAATTGGCACACCATATGCTTGATTTAAGTTAATTTTATTATGCTGCCGATAAATCTCTTCGGATTCAGCAAACTACCATAGGAAGGGGATGAGGAAAATGCCATGGTATACCAACCCGGTCAGAACCTGTAAGGTCTTGAACAGAATTGCCAGACACTACGAAAATTCTTCTCTTCAAAATCTCAGATTTGTTATGGACCATGCCACGGAATCAATCTGGAGGAAACAGGAAACCTACTATGAAAGACACCTGCAACAACAGAATGAGGTGGCGGCATATTGTGTAAGCAATGCATCCATCGCCGAATCTTCACGTTATCCCGGATGAATTCCAAATAACACTGATTTAGAAACCCACCTAAAAGATGATCAATAAATTTCTGCACGAGATTGGCCATCATTGACAGATGATGGCCAATCCCGTATCGACAAAAGCACCCGAAGCATCTGCCGGATCAGGCTTTCCTCCGTCAGGAGAGGATGACAATGGCCTTTGCCGATGGTATAATCCGCTCACGCAACAGGACCGTTTTCTAGCGCAAGGATGGACATGACCCCGACTTCTATAACCAGATTGACCGAATCCGGCATCAATACGCTCATCCCCCTGGCTCACCGTATCTGGCATGCCCACTACCCCGGCATGATCACAACCGAACAGATCGATTACATGCTGGAGCGGGGCTACACCAGACAGGTTATTCTGGATGAGATGAACCATCAGGGCGTAATCTGGCTGGCTATCAGGCACGGTGACAGCATGATCGGATTTGCCTCGCTTGGTCCCTACGCCCCGAATACCATGAAGCTGCACAAGCTCTACCTGCTCCCTGACTACCATGGAATGGGGATCGGAGCACGTGCGCTGACCGAAGTAGAGCGGATTGCCAGGGACAACGCCGCGACAAAGCTGGTCCTGAACGTCAACCGGCACAACACCAAGGCCATCCACGCCTATGAACGGGCCGGGTGGAAGATTTCCGAAACCGTTGTGGTCGATATCGGCAACGGCTTTGTCATGGACGATTACATCATGACCAAGCAGCTGCTGTAACTATACGGTTTTGAACCGTTTGTCTGATGTTTTTACACTGTTTTGATGTACTATTTAACTTACAATTATTTTTATTATTGACAAGATCGCTGTAATACTGATACCAGTAGTACCAACGTTTACACACAAAAAAGTAAACATACCTGCACTACTTATCGAGAGCGACCGAGGGACTGGCCCTGGGACGTCGCGGCAACCAGCCTGAACAGGCAAGGTGCCAATTCCAGCGGGATCACCCTGATCCCGGCAGATAA
This sequence comes from Deltaproteobacteria bacterium, assembly GCA_021779135.1. GTDB lineage: Bacteria > Desulfobacterota > Desulfuromonadia > Geobacterales > Pseudopelobacteraceae > CAIPTY01. The sequence goes on along the minus strand of JAJYBH010000014.1, from coordinate 7,195 downwards.
GGAAGGATGGAGCAATCCCCTTCCACCCCGGATGGGGATTTCCATTTTTGATCCTGTTCAACAGGATACGGAGGTATGACATGCACATCTCGACACAGGCTGTTCAGACAGGACTGGAGTGGGACACACGGACCGGATCGCTGGCCGTTCCCATCTACCAGACCGCCACCTTCCGGCATCCCGGGCTCGGCCAGAGCACCGGCTACGACTACAGCCGTTCCGGCAACCCCACCCGCCAGACCCTGGAAGACGGTATTGCCCGCCTGGATGGCGGGGCCCGCGGGTTCGCCTATTCCTCGGGCATGGCGGCCATCACCAACCTGCTGCTGCTGTTCAAGAGCGGCGACCACCTGATCGTCACCGAAGACCTCTACGGCGGCACCTGCCGGCTGTTCGACAGGATCTTCAGCCAGTACGGCCTGAGCTTCACTTATGTGGACACCAGCGACACCGCTGCCGTACAGGCTGCGGTCACGCCGTCCACCAAAGCCCTGTTCGTCGAAACCCTCACCAATCCGCTCCTGAAATTTGCCGATCTTGGTGCGCTTTCCGCCATCTGCCGCGCTCACAGCCTGCTGATGATCGCCGACAACACATTTCTGACCCCCTACCTGCTGCGCCCCCTGGAGCTGGGCGCCGACATCACGGTCTACAGCGCAACCAAATATCTTTCAGGGCACAACGATACCGTCGCAGGACTGGTAGTTGTCAAGGACCCCCAGTTGGCCGAGCAGGTCTATTTCCACCAGAACTCGGTGGGCGCCGTGCTGGGGCCGCAGGACGCCTGGCTGACCATCCGCGGCATGAAGACCCTGGGGGTGCGCCTCGACCGCCACCAGGAGAATGCGTCCCGAATCGCCAATTGGTTGAAAAATCATCCGCGTGTGGTTAGAGTGTTTTATCCCGGCCTGGCCGACCATCCCGGGCATGGGTTGATGAAGCGCGATGCACGCGGTTTTGGCGCCATGATCGCCTTCGAGGTGGACGACCACTCCCTGGTCGAGCAGGTTCTGCTCAAGACCCGGCTGATCTCGTTTGCCGAGAGCCTGGGAGGGGTGGAGAGCCTGATCACCTTCCCCGAGGTGCAGACCCATGCCGATATTCCGGCGGAGTTGCGCGCGCGGCTGGGGATCAACAGCGTGCTGCTGCGCCTGTCGGTGGGTATCGAGGATGTTGACGACCTGATCGAAGACCTGCGACAGGCGCTGGAACTTTAGAAAGGAATTACCATGAAGCTTGCGACCAGAATGATCCACGGCGGTCCGACCATCGATCCCCAGACCGGGGCGCTGGGGGTGCCGATCTACCAGATTTCCACCTATCGGCAGACCTCGGTCGATCACTTCGGAAAGTACGATTACGCCCGGGGGGACAATCCGACCCGTGAGGCGCTGGAGGAGACGATCGCCGTGCTGGAAGGCGGCAGCCGCTGCCTGGCATTCTCTTCCGGCATGGCGGCCATCTCCACGAGCCTGCTGATCTTCTCCCCCGGCGACCACCTGGTGGTCTGCGACGATGTCTATGGCGGCGCCTACCGTGTGCTCTCAACGATCTTTTCGCGCCTGGGCATCACCTCCACCTTTGTGGATGCGACCGACCTGACGGCGATTGAAGCGGCCATCCGGCCCGAGACCAAAGGGATCTACCTGGAGACCCCCTCCAACCCCCTGCTGAAGATCACCGACCTGCGCGGCGCAGTGGCAATCGCCCGCCGACACGGCCTGATCACCCTGGTGGACAACACCTTCATGACCCCTTACCTGCAGCGTCCGCTGGAGCTGGGCTGCGATATCGTCCTGCACAGCGGCACCAAGTTCCTCAACGGCCACAGTGATGTCATCTGCGGCTTTGCCGTGGTCAAGGATGCCGGGCTGGGACAGCGCATCCGCTACATCCAGAACGCCTTCGGCACCGGCCTGGGGCCGCAGGACTCCTTCCTGACCCTGCGCGGTATCAAGACCCTCAAAGTCAGGATGGACCAGAGCCAGCAGAACACCATGCGGATTGCAACCTGGCTGAAAGAGCACAAGCGGGTCACGGCGGTTCACTACCCCGGCCTGGCCGATCATCCCGGCTACACGATACATGCCGGCCAGGCCGATGGCCCGGGAGCGGTGTTCTCTTTCGAGCTGGACTCCTTCGAGGCCACCAAACGACTGCTGGAGGGCACAAAGCTGGCAGCCTTCGCAGTCAGTCTGGGCGGAGTGGAGAGCATCATCTCCTATCCGGCGCGCATGTCGCACGCCTCGGTTCCGGCGGAGGAACGCCAGCGCAAAGGGATCACCGACAGCCTTGTGCGGCTCTCGGTCGGCCTGGAAGATCCGGACGACCTGATCGCTGATCTGGACCAGGCCATGGGTTGAAGCAGATGAACATCCGACTTAACGAAAAACTGGCCACAATAACCGATGGTCTCACCATGGGAGAACTTGCCGCCTGCCATAAACCTGGCGCCGATGTGCTGATTCTCAACGGATTCCCGGTCCCGGCGGAAACGATTCTCCATGAAGGCGACGAGGTGTTCCTGATCCTGCGGGGAGAGATACCGTCAGAAGCGGAGCTGGAAGGCCTGATGGCCGCCCGGCACACACCCGGCGTTCATGCACGGCTCAAGGCCGCAACCGTGGGTATCGCCGGAGTCGGTGGCCTGGGTTCGGCCGTTGCGATGGCCCTGGCACGCGTGGGAGTCGGAAATCTGGTAATCGCCGACTTTGATGTGGTGGAGCCCTCCAACCTCAATCGCCAGCAGTATTTCATCGACCAGATCGGCCTCCCCAAGGTGCAGGCCCTGGCCGCGAATCTGGGGCGCATCAACCCCTACGTTGCCGTGAAAGTTCACGCTATCCTGCTCGATCCGGCAAATATCCCGGCCATATTTTCCGGATGCACCGTCATCGTGGAGGCCTTTGACCGGGCCGAGATGAAGGCCATGCTGGTGGATACGGTTCTGGAGCAGCTGTCCGGGGCAACCGTTATTGCGGCCTCGGGACTGGCCGGCCATGGACCGAACAACGCCATTGTCACCTCGAAAATATCCGGCAGACTCTACCTGGTCGGGGATGGCATCTCGGAGGCACAACCGGGCAGCGGCCTGATGGCGCCGCGGGTCGGGATCGCCGCCGGACACCAGGCCAATCAGGTCGTACGCTGTATTCTCGGGGAAGGTGTCGCATGAAAGTAGCCGTCGCCATGAGTGGCGGAGTGGACTCTTCGGTCACGGCCGCCCTGCTGAAACAACAGGGGCACGAGGTGATCGGCATTACCATGCGCCTGTTCGCCCCCTGCACAACCGGCAGTGGTTCGGCTGCCCACGATGCTGCCGCTGTCGCCCGGCACCTGGACATTAACCATCATGTAGTGGATTTCGAACCTGACTTTCGCGATCTGATCATCGACGATTTCATTGCGGAGTACACCCGCGGCCAGACCCCTAACCCCTGCATCCGCTGCAACCGCTTCATCAAGTTCGGTCTGTTGCTGGACAAGGCCCGCGAACTGGGCGCCGATTTCCTTGCCACCGGTCATTACGTCAGAATGAGTACCGATCCGGACGGTACCTGCCACCTGCGCATGGCGCGCAACACCCGCAAGGATCAGTCCTATTTTCTGTACACCCTGACCCAGGCGCGGCTCAGGCACCTGCTCTTCCCCCTGGGCGAGATCGATAGCAAGGACGAGGTGCGCCGTTTGGCCAGGGAATTCGGCCTGCCGGTAGCGGAGAAGGGCGATAGCCAGGAGGTCTGCTTCATCCCGGGAGATGATTATGTCGCATTTCTGGAATCGTCATCTGGGCGGGCTGACACGCGGGGTGACATTGTTCACCTGAACGGGACACTGCTGGGGCGGCACGGAGGCACGCACCGTTACACAATTGGCCAGAGGAAGGGGCTGGGCATCGCCTGGAGCGAGCCGCTTTACGTTGTGGAGATTGATTCCGGAAACAACCGGGTGGTGGTGGCGGAACAGCAGCACGTCTTTGCGGAAGGATTGCTGGCGGCGGACCTCAGCTGGATAATCGATCCGCCGGCGACTGAATTTGCAAGCAGTTGCAAGATTCGCTACCGGCACCAGCCGGTTGCCTGTCAGGTCCGTATTCTGGAGAACGGAACAAGCGAGGTGTCTTTCGACAATCCGCAGAAATCCGTTACTCCGGGACAGTCGGTGGTCTTCTATCGGGGGGATGAAGTGCTGGGTGGGGGCAGAATTGTTTCAGCGCTTCGCGCGCCAAAGCAGCGAATCGGGAGAAACTCTATTTTTTGACCTTCGCCTTGACCTGGCTTGGTTCGCTGTTGGGGTTGCGAATTTTGAACTCCAGGTGCTGGGCCGCCTTCTTGTATTTTTCTTTCTTGAGCATCTTGTCCGACAGAATTATCAAGGACTGCACCACACGCATTTCCGCCGCCTCACTCCCGAACCCCTGACCATCGACTTTCCCGCTCAAGTATTCCAGAATCTCTTTCTGTTCATTTTCATTCGTGAATCGCTCGGGAGCGGATAAAAACAGGATATACCGGACGATATCCCGGATATCGTCCGCCAGGGCAGAGTCCTTGTACAACTCGTCTATCACCGCCGCAATACTGCCTTTTTCTGCATAGTTGAGACTCTTGTTCTCAACGTAATACTGCAGGTAGCCCAGAGCCGGGAGCTGGTTTTCCCTCCCGCCCAGCTTGAAGAGCAAGAGGTGCGCGACCAGCAGCTTGAGCGTCTCGTCCTCTTCGGGAAGCAGGAAGCACTGCAGCATATGGGCAATTTTTTCGCGGGCGCCTTCGGCGAGCGGTTCCGAGCCCTCTATTTTCGACCTGATCTGTTCAAGCAACTCACGCTTGTTGGTATACTCACCATACCTGACCCTGACGATCAGACCGCGCACCTCGGCATCATCACTGTAATCCCACAGCTCATCAACCGCAGCGATGATCCTGCGGCTGATGGCCCTGACCTTGTCTTCCTTGGCCGGCTCGTCCTGATTCCAGTAATCCGGGTAGATGTCCAGCACCGTATCGGTGTCTTCCGAGCGCCTGATCTTGTCCATGACATAATTGAAGTAGGTCAGTATTTTCACCTGATAGATACTGCCGGCTCCGGTAAGCGGCCGGAGGAGATCCTCGAGATAGGTGGCGTTAAGCCCCGAGGTACCGCTGCACAGGTAGCGATAAACCGCGTCAGCCTTTTCAACCTGCTTTTCAATATACTTCTGTCGCAATACCGCACCCAGGTTCGTTGCCTGGACTTTTTTGAAGAAAACACTCATCAGGGTGGATGCGTAATGTTTCGTGTTGTTGTCCGCATCGTCCGAGAGGATGATGTCCAGACAGGCATCAAAGATTTTGACCTGCTCGCTTTCATCAGTGGATGCGTCGATGTAATCTTCCAAAATGGCGATGATTTCTGCCATGTTTGTGCGGTTGCGGCTGCTGAGCAGCGTCATGAATGTGCCGCGCAGGCTGACCGCGTCGACAATGCCGAACAGGAATCTGACAGCCGCGTTGCGCCGTGCGGGGCCTTTATCATCAGCGCTTTTGAGCAGTTTAAGGATACTCTCGGCCGGGTCTGACACCCAGTCCGGGACGAGATCCTCCATCATGAATTCGGCTTTTTTCCGAACGCGGGCATCCAGGTCGTAGAGGAAATACTTGGCGATCTCGATCTTGAATTCCCGACTGCCGGAAGAGGCCACGATGATTTCGAGGGCGGCCGCCTTGTCACGGGACGAAAGCTGGGCAAGATCTTTCTTGGCTTTTGCGGCATCGTTGATTTTTATGTAGAAATTTATTATGTCCTTGACGGATACTTCCTCTTCGTAATCCATTGCAGACACCTTTCGTTCGTTGATTATTCCAATTCCAGATCAAGGATGACATCAAGGCGGCGAGGATTGAGGCTGCGAGGCGTACATACAGTACGTTAAGCAGCCGAAGACGAGCCAACGAAGATAGGGTCTTGATCTGGAATTGGTAGTAGTCCGATAATATTTCCCTGTACGCTCTTGACCTGCATACGGGGCCAGCGGAGTATAGCCGCATCAGACAGCAAGCGCAAGATTCTGATTACCATCGAGGAAAAGGAGCTCATCATGAAGATGTTCATCACCCTACTGGCTTTGGCGCTGTGCGCGCTGGATGTTTTACCGGCTGCAAGCAGCAGCGTGACCTTTTATTCGGATGGGTACCTGGTCGATCAGGATGCAACCGCAACCAAAGGCACGATTGAAATCCCCTTGCCCGCCTCCATGATGGAAGGCTCCCTGAGGATCAGGCCGGGCAAAGGCACATCGCTGCAGCGGGTTGATATCACGGCGGCCAGGACGGATCTGGGCAAAGACGAAAAGGGGCTGGAAGCGCTGCTTGAGCAGAGGAGTCGATTGGGCGACCGGCTGCAGGCGCTGACAACCCGTGAAGAGATTTTCAAATCCGCCGCCAAATCCCAGAGCGGCAAATCTCCGCGCAAAAGCAAGGTCAATCCAGACCCCATGCTGACAATCCGCCAGGGGACCGAATTTGCCATTGCGCAACTGGAAGCGGTCTACACCGCGCGGCGCAAGACAGAGCTGGAGATCAGACGTATCGATAACCGCATAACCGCCGCAAAGAACAGCGCGATTGAATCGGGAACCGTTGCCCGCATACTCGTGTCTCCGGCACGGGGCAAGGTCACGGCACGCTACGTCGTTGCCGGACAGGGCTGGTCTCCACGCTACGACATCCACTTGAACGGCGACGAAAGCGCCCATGTGCATCTCTCGGGCCTGTTCAGCGGGGCATTTTCAGGCTATCAGCTCCAGGCTTCTCCGGCGAAGCTGGCTGATCGTGATTCTGCCCGCGTGTTTCCGGTCAGCCCCGGCCCGCTCTCAGGCCTGGGATCTTTTCGCCTGCCGGTCACGGGGGAACATTTCGGAACAGGCATACAGAGCTCGTTTTCTTTTGTTATGAAGAATCCGGAACAGATGTCTCTGCCAGGTGGCGAGGCCAACCTCTACAAAAACGGGGAGTATGTCGGCAGGTTCAGGTTTGAAGGGATTTCATCAGGAAGGACGAAGGTAATTTCCGTGGGCATGTAGTCCGAGGCCGGCCGGCAACATCCGACCGGCCCCGGTCTCTTTTTAAGTTCTTACTTGAGCAACAACTCGATTTTTGCCGTCTTACGGGCCTCGGTCAGATATTCATTGACTGCCGCGCCAACGTTCTGGTTTTTA
>JAJYBH010000115.1 GCA_021779135.1 Deltaproteobacteria bacterium | reverse complement strand
GAGATCCTGATCGAAGAATCTGTTATCGGCTGGAAGGAATACGAGCTGGAGGTGATGCGCGATACCGCCGACAACGTGGTCATCATCTGTTCCATCGAAAACTTCGATCCCATGGGGGTCCATACCGGCGACTCGATCACCGTTGCCCCGGCCCAGACCCTGACCGACAAGGAATACCAGATACTGCGGGACGCATCCCTCAAGATCATTCGCGAGATCGGTGTGGATACGGGGGGCTCCAATATCCAGTTCGGCATCAATCCGGTCAATGGCCGTCTGGTCGTCATCGAGATGAACCCGCGGGTATCTCGCTCCTCTGCCCTGGCCTCCAAGGCTACCGGCTTCCCCATCGCCAAGATCGCTGCCAAGCTGGCCGTGGGCTACACCCTGGATGAGGTGACCAACGATATCACCCGCGAGACCCCGGCCTGTTTTGAGCCGACCATCGACTATGTGGTCACCAAGATTCCGCGCTTCACCTTTGAAAAATTCCCGGCCGCCGACGCCACCCTGACAACGCAGATGAAGTCGGTTGGCGAGGTCATGGCCATTGGACGAACATTCAAGGAGTCACTGCAGAAGGCCTTGCGCTCATTGGAGATCGGCGTCTCCGGTTTTGATTCGCGCCTCTTTGACCTGTCCGAGGAGACCCGCCGGGCCCTGAACGCCAAGGAGCAGCAGCTCCTGCTGGAAAAACTGCGCCGGCCCAACTGGGAGCGCTTGTGGTATGTGGGCGATGCCTTGCGCAGCGGCATGACAGTTAAGGAGATCAACGGGCATACCGCCATTGATCCCTGGTTCCTGCACAATATCCGCCAGATCATCGAAAAGGAAGAAGAGCTGAAACGCCTTGATCCGGCAACGATTTCACGGATACAGCTGCGCGAGGCCAAACAGTTCGGTTTCTCCGATAAGACCCTGGCCAAGCTCTGGAACCGCAGCGAAGACGATGTCCGCGCCCTGCGATTGTCCCTGGATGTCCGGCCGGTCTACAAACGGGTGGATACCTGTGCGGCCGAGTTCGAGGCCTACACCCCCTACATGTACTCTACCTACGAGGAAGAGTGCGAGGCCGCGCCGACCGACCGCAAGAAGATCATGATCCTGGGAGGCGGGCCCAACCGGATCGGACAGGGTATAGAATTCGACTACTGCTGCGTGCATGGCGTTTTCGCCCTGGCTGAGGACGGTTATGAAACCATCATGGTCAACTGCAATCCCGAGACGGTGTCTACCGACTACGATACCTCCGATCGCTTGTACTTTGAACCGCTCACCCTGGAGGACGTCCTGGCGATTGTCGCCGTGGAAAAGCCGGTGGGCGTGATCGTTCAGTTTGGCGGTCAGACGCCGCTCAAGCTGGCCGTTGCCCTGGAAAAGGCCGGGGTGCCGATTATCGGTACCTCGCCCGATGCCATCGACCGGGCCGAGGACCGCGAGCGTTTTCAGGAGATGCTGCACAAGCTCGGTCTGCTTCAGCCCGAAAACGGTATGGCCCGCTCCTTCGAGGACGCCGAAAAGGTGGCCGAGCGGGTTGGCTATCCTGTTGTTGTGCGACCTTCGTATGTTCTGGGTGGTCGTGCCATGGAGATTGTCTACGACGTTGACAACCTGCGTCGCTATATGACAACCGCTGTACAGGCTTCACCCGAGCACCCCATTCTGATCGACAAGTTTCTGGATGAAGCCATCGAGATCGATGTTGACGCGCTCTGCGACGGCAAGGAAGTTGTAATCGGCGGGATCATGGAACACATTGAAGAGGCAGGTATCCATTCGGGTGATTCAGCCTGCTCCTTGCCTCCGTACTCGATATCCGCCGAACAGGTTGCCGAGATTCGCCGCCAAACCGTCATGATGGCGCTTGAGTTGAACGTAAAGGGTCTGATGAACGTACAGTATGCCATCAAAGATGGCGCTATCTATATCCTGGAAGTCAACCCCCGGGCTTCGCGTACCTCGCCTTTTGTATCCAAGGCTACCGGACGCCCCCTGGCAAAGATCGCCGCCAGGATCATGGCCGGAAAATCTCTCAAGGAGCTGGGTGTCTCAGGCGATATCGTGCCGAAGCACATCTCGGTCAAGGAATCGGTCTTCCCGTTTGTCAAATTCCCCGGTGTGGACACGCTTCTGGGACCGGAGATGAAATCAACCGGCGAGGTGATGGGCATCGGAGACACCTTTGCCGAGGCCTTTGCCAAAGCCCAGTTGGGCGCTAACGTCAGGATGCCGCTGAACGGAAATGCCTTTATCAGCGTACGTGACGCCGACAAGAAACATGTTGTCTCAGCAGTGGAAAAGTTGTATAAAAACGGTTTCGGCATTCTGGCAACCGGTGGAACAGCAACCTACTTGAAGGAAAAGGGTATCCCGGTCAGGAGGGTCAACAAGGTTCTTGAGGGACGCCCCCACGTAGTCGATGCCATCAAGAACGGTGAAATCAGCCTGGTGGTCAACACCACGCAAGGGGCGCAGGCGGTGGCTGATTCCTTTTCCATCCGCCGGGAAGCGCTTATGCACAACATTGCCTATTTTACTACCACGGCAGGGGCAAAGGCCGCGGTGGACAGCATTATAGCCTTAAAGTCGCAGAAAATTGGTGTCAAGGCTTTGCAGGATTACTTGGAAGTTTAGTTTTTCTTGATTTATTGCGGCTTGTAAACAGAATATTTATCAGGAGATGTGTGTAGATGTCCCATTCCATACCATTGACAAAAGAAAGCCACGAAGCGCTTCAAGAAGAGCTTAAACGTCTCATTAGAGTGGAGCGACCCAAGGTGATTCAGGATATTGCCGAGGCCCGCGCTCACGGCGACCTGTCGGAGAATGCCGAATATGATGCCGCCAAGAATCGCCAGGGTTTCATCGAAGGGCGTATCCAGGAGATCAATGGCAAACTGGCCCGGGCCTATGTGGTTGATCTTTCCAACATGAAGCCGGACAAGGTCGTTTTCGGCTGCACAGTCACGCTTTACGACACCGCGACCGAGGAAGAAATCACCTATAAGATAGTTGGAGAGGACGAGGCCGATATCAAACTGGGCAAGATATCCTGCACATCGCCGGTCGGTAAAGCCTTGATTGGCCACAAGCTGGATGATTCCGTCAAGGCATCGGTACCGTCCGGGACCAGGGAATACGAGATTATTGATATAAAATACGAATAATGTTCCTGGGTGAAGGTGGCTGTTGATATTTTTAGCCACGCGCCCTGATCACGACTTCCCCAAGGAGATGGCAATGGCTGGTACAATCACAAAAGATATGACATTTTTCGAAGTAATGCGGATGCATCCCGATACGGTCAAGGTCCTTCAAAAACACAACCTGGGATGTGTCGGCTGCATGGGGGCCCAGAATGAAAGTCTGGAACAGGGTGCAAATGCCCATGGTCTGGATATTGATGTGCTTCTGAAGGATCTGAACGCAATCTTCGAGTGATGCCTAAACAAAGTCTGACATGTAATTGAAAACCCTCATGGTGCGCTCTATGAGGGTTTTTGCTTAGGGACGGTATTTTTATTCATGAAACTGCGGCTTGAGAAAGATGGAAGCATCAGGTTGCCAGCAGATGTTCTGCGGACCCTCGGCCTGTCGGCCGGCAACGAGGTGTGTCTTGAACCTTGTGATGGCGGTTTCATTCTCCAGCAGGGCTCCACTTCTTGTCAGCCTTCTCAGGGGCAGACTGTTGCTCCGCCCACTGAAAAAGCGCTGGAAACCCGCGCTCTGAAAGAGGCTATTGCCATAAAAAATCTGCAGACCCCCCTGCAGGTTATCAAGGGGGTCGGACCGAAACTCTCCGACCTGCTGGCCAAGCGGGGCGTCAGGAATGTCGAGGATGCCCTGTACCTGCTGCCGCATCGCTATGAAGACCGTCGCGAGGTGCGGGCCATAGCACTGCTCCGACCCGGTCTGACAGAGGTATTCTCGGGCAGGGTGCTGTCGGCGGACATGACGGCTACGAAAGGCGGCCGGCGTTTCTTCGAGGTGATCGTTGGAGATGATAGCGGCAGTGTGACGCTGAAATGGTTCAACAGCAACCCGACCTTTATGAAACGGGTATGGCGGGTTGACCGGATAGGAGTTTTCACTGGCGAGGTGACCCAGTTCGGATATCAGCGCGAGGTGCATCACCCCGATGTAGAGTGGCTCGAAGCCGGAAAAAGTGTCGCGGATGTACTGGCGGCCGACCCGATCAATTTTGGCAGGATTGTCCCGGTCTACCCGTTGACGGAAGGTCTCAGCCAGAAGGTCATGCGACGGGTGATGAAAGAGGTTCTGGATGGTTTCCTTCCAAATATCCAGGAACTGATCCCTCTTCAGGTCTTGCAGCCTTTGAACTTGCCGGGACTGCGCGAATCCCTGCGGAATGTGCATCTGCCACAGTCCGACATGCTGCTGGACGACCTGAACCTCGGACGGACCCTGTCTCACCGGTCCCTGGCCTTCGATGAGTTCTTTTTCTGGGAGCTGGGTCTTGCCCTGAAACGGCGTGGAGTAACCCTGGAAGAGGGGATCGCCTTTCAGGTCACCCACCGCTACACCAAACAGCTGGCACGGCTGCTTCCGTTCGAATTGACCGCCGCCCAGCGTCGGGTTTTGTCCGAAATCAAGAATGATATGATGGCCCCCTATCCCATGCATCGCCTGGTCCAGGGTGACGTGGGCTGCGGCAAGACCCTGGTTGCCCTGATGGCTGCACTGGTGGCGGTGGAAAACGGGTATCAGGTGGCCATCATGGCACCGACCGAGATCCTGGCCGAGCAGCATTGGCTCGTTATTCGCCGCTGGTGTGCCGAACTGGGGATAGAGAGCATTCTGATTAACGCGGGGATTAAGGGCAAGGCCAGGGCTGATGTGCTGAAGATGGTTGCCGATGGCAGCGCCCAGATTGTTATCGGTACCCATGCGGTCATCCAGGACAAGGTCGAGTTTGCACGTCTGGGGCTTGGCATTATCGACGAGCAGCATCGCTTTGGTGTCCTGCAGCGCGGCATCCTCAGGAAGAAGGGCTTCAACCCCGATATCCTCGTCATGACCGCCACCCCGATCCCGCGTACATTGGCCATGACGCTCTTCGGTGATCTCTCTCTCTCAGTAATAGACGAGCTTCCGCCCGGGCGGTCACCGGTTGAAACGAAGGTCTATTACGAATCCCGGCGCAGCCAGGTGTATGCAATGATTTCCGAGGAAATCTCCCAGGGACATCAGGCCTTTATCATCTACCCACTGGTGGAGGAGACCGAAAAATCCGACCTGAAGGCAGCCAGTCAGATGGCGGAGCATCTGGAGAGAGACATCTTTCCCCATCTGCGGGTCGGGCTGCTGCATGGCAGGATGAGCCCTGAAGAAAAAGAAGCGGTGATGAGTTCTTTCAAGGCACGGGAACTGGACATCCTCGTGGCTACTACCGTAATCGAGGTCGGCATCGATGTTCCCAACGCCACCCTTATGGTAATTGAACACGCGGAACGGTTCGGCCTGTCGCAGTTGCATCAGTTGCGGGGCCGGGTTGGGCGCGGCGCGGCAAAATCGCGCTGTATCCTCCTGACCCCGGGTAGAATGTCGGAGGATGGCGAGAAGCGTTTGCGTGTCATGGAAAGCACGACTGACGGTTTCCGGATTGCCGAGGCCGACCTTGAAATCCGGGGACCGGGGGATTTTCTCGGGACACGCCAGTCCGGCATGCCCGATTTCCGGGTTGCCAATATACTGCGGGATGGCACCATCCTGGAGCAGGCGCGACAGACCGCTTTTGGACTGCTGGAGTCTGATCCTGAATTGTCCGCGGTAGATCATATTTCACTCAGGGAAGAATTGCTGAGGCGATGGGGGCAGCGTCTGGAACTGGCTGCCATAGGGTAGGGACATATCATGCGTATCGTGACAGGATCGGACATAGGCAGGGGAGTCATTCATGATTCCGTGGTAACCATTGGCAACTTTGACGGCGTCCACCGCGGACATCAGGAAATATTTCGCCGTCTCATGGCATGCGGGCTGCAGCGCGGGCTGCAGTCGGTTGTGGTTACGTTTGAGCCGCATCCGTTAAAGGTGCTTTCCTCGGAAGACATGCCCCCTTTGATCACGACCTATGCCCAGAAGACTGAGCTCATTGCCGCCGCCGGTGTGGAATTTCTGGTCGTAGTGCCGTTCACGGCCGAGTTTGCCGGCATGACGGCGGAAGATTTTGTGCGGGATATACTCTGTGATTCGCTCGGGATGCGTCACATCATTATTGGGCATGATTATGCCTTCGGTAAAGGACGCGCGGGCAATTACGCCACCCTGGAACGTATCGGCGGCGAAAAAGGGTTCACCCTTGAAGACATGGACCCGATCGGTGAAGATGGGGTCGTTTTCAGCAGCAGTCTGGCCCGCCGGTTGATCGCGGCCGGTGACATGGAGGCCGTATCCGGGGTTCTCGGTCGCTATCACCTTATTTCCGGCACCGTTGTCCATGGCCGCGATATAGGTCACTCTCTGGGTTTTCCGACAGCAAACATATCCACGGACAACGAACTGTTGCCTCCCGACGGCGTCTACGCTGTCTTGGTTTCGATAGACGGCAGGCTCGTCAAGGGAGCCTGCAGCATCGGACTGAATCCAACGTTTGAAGGCGGCGCGCGTACGATAGAGGTGTTCTTGCTGGACTATGCCGATCAGATCTATGGCAGGGAGATGGTCCTCTGTTTCGTTCAGCGGTTGCGGGGCATAATAAAATTTCCCGATGCAGAGGCACTTGTCGATGCAATTTCACAGGATGTGCTGCATACTAGGAATATTCTGGCAACGGTGGATCTGCAAAAGGTGAACCCTGTCGTGAGAATGGGGATGAATGAACACGAAATTTGATATTAAATTCTGGCTTGGCATTGGTGTCAGTGTATTTTTCATGGCGCTGTTGTTCAGAAAGATCGACTTCAATCAATTGTGGACGGCCCTGGTTGCCGTGGATTACCGCTACATTCTTCTGGCTGTCGTCTGTACATTTGTCAGTTATTTTCTGCGCGCGGTGCGCTGGTACTACCTGCTCATACCGGTAAAACGTATACCGCTTTCATCGTTGTATCCTGCCACCATTATCGGTTATATGGCCAATGATGTGCTTCCCGCCCGGTTGGGTGAATTTGTGCGTGCGTACGTTCTGGCGCAACGGGAGGGGTTGCAGACTCCGACAGTTTTTGCTTCGCTGGTGATCGATCGTCTTTTCGACGGCTTTACGGTGATGCTGATCCTGCTGTTCACCCTGTTTTCCCTGCGGCTTCCCCATGGCCTGACGGAAGCGGAGACCGTGTTGCGGACGGGTGGTGTCGTGACCTTTGTTCTCTATGCGGGTGTGGTTGCCTTTCTGATTCTTTTGAAGCGTCAAACCATGCGTACCCTGGCATGGACGGGAATTCTGCTGAAACCATTCCCGCAGCGGCTGACCGAGCGGGTTATCCCGCTGCTCGGTTCATTTATCGGCGGCATCAGGATGTCTTCCAAGGGAGGGCATGTTGCCGCGGTGCTGCTGTCGTCACTGTCCATCTGGATATTTTGCATAATTCCCATTGACCTTGTGCTGCGGGGTTTTGGCATCAGCCTGCCGATAACCGCCTCCATGTTCATCCTGGTGCTTCTGGTGTTCGCCGTGATGGTGCCCGCTTCGCCAGGCTTCATCGGCACCTATCACTATGCCTGCTTCAAGGGACTTTCCGCTTTCGGTATCGATGGGTCAACGTCTGTCAGTATCGCTCTGGTCATTCACGGCATCTCTTTTTTCCCGGTGATACTGGCCGGTTCTTACCACCTCTGGCGAGGCAAGATTTCATTGAGTTCGGTTAGAAAGGCTGGTGATCCGGCATGAGGATATCTAAAAGTGTACTATCACGCTTGGCCGAACGGCTGGACTGGTATGTCGTACTGTCGGTAATAATACCATTTACGGTGTACATGGCGACGCTGGCGCCTTCGGTCACATTTTTCGATAGTGGTGAATTTCTTACCGCAACCGCATCCCTGGGATCTGCGCATTCACCCGGATACCCGCTGTTTCTGATGTATGCCAAGGTGTTTACCTGGATTCCCCTCGGAAATGTGGCCTTCCGTGTCAATATGGCCACGGCGCTTTCTTCCTCGCTGGCCTGTTTCGGCGTGTATCTCCTGACACTGGCGCTCCTGAAAAAGGAAACGCTTGCCGACAACGAGCAGTTGTCCAGGTTTATCGTGAAAACCGCCGCACTGGCGGCCGCGGTTACGTTTTCCGTCACGCCGCGGCTCTGGCTGCAGTCAAACCACGACAAACCATATCCGCTATTGGCATTCATGACCGCCATAATCTTTTACCTGCTTCTTGCATGGCGGGATCATTATGAATGTGGTGAAGAACGGCCCGCGTACGTCTATGTTTGCACATTTCTGGCAGGCCTGGCCATGGGGCTCCACCAGAGTGTCGTGCTGCTCCTGCCGGCCTGGTTTCTTCTGATCGTCCTTGCCGACTGGCGCATGCTTACCCGGATAAAGGAGCTTGTGCTCGCCACGTCTTTTGCCATGGTCGGCTTCTCCGTGCATCTTTATCTTCCGCTGCGCGCAACCCAAAACCCCCTGCTTAACTGGGGTGATTCCAAGACGTCCACCCAGTTTCTCTGGCACTTTCTTCGTAAGGGCTATCCAGCCGAACCGCACCCCCGTGACTTTTCCCTGTTGTGGGCTCAAATCAAGGCGTTTAATGTCCCCCGGGAATTCACCTGGCTGGGAGCGCTTCTTGTGCTGTATGCACTGCTTTGTCTCTGGAAACATCAGCGCCATTTCGTGATCGCATATCTGGCCGCCGTTTTTACCTTTCTGCTCGTCATCGCCGGCTACTTCAATACAGTCCTCGATTTGATTTTCCTGACAGAGGAATTTTTTACCCCGCTCTATCTGCTGACTGCCGTACTTGTCGGCGTGGGTCTCGTCAATCTTCTGGGGTATGCGACCCGCGCCGCGCAACTGCCGGAACAGTTCGGTTTCAAGGTTTATGGTCTGATTGTCGTGATGCTCTTCGTGCTGCCGACCTCACTTTGTGCCGTGAATTATTACGAAAATGACCAGCACAACAATTATATTGCCTTCGATTATGCCACCAATTCCCTGCGCTCCTTGCCGCAGAACGCCGTCATGTTCACCTGGGGTGACAGCGGCGCATTCCCGCTCTGGTATCTACAGGGGGTCGAGAGGATGCGTGAAGATGTCGATCTGCCACATACCCCCCACATCGTATTCGACTGGTATCTGGATTCGATGCCGCGCATCTTCAAGGACAGCAATCTGCGAAAATTTGACATTCAAAACTCACCACCCGAGGTTGGCCTGCGTATCGCCGTCAACGACCTGATCGATCTGCGCCCGGTCTACATCGATTTTTCGACCCGGTATTCAGTTTCGTTCAGTGATTATGTCCCCGTTCAGAAGGGGATTGTCTACCGACTGATGCGCGCCAGCGAACCGCGCGGCATCCCGGATATCTCGGTGTGGGATAACTACAGCAATCGAGGCATACTGGACAAGATCTCCTTTCTGGACCTGGATACCGGCAAGGCCATATTGATCTATGCCAACAGCTATCTGGAGGCTGGTGAGTTCCTGTTTAATATCGGCAGATACGAAGAGGGGATGAAGATGCTTGATAAGGCTGTGCGGATTTCACCGGAGTTGCTGGCTTCAAAGCAGCAGCTGTTGATGCGCTACGGCATAGCGAGGTGAACAGGCCGTGATCAACCTGGTAAATGGGGCAACTAAAATCCTCGGTATCATAGGGTATCCCGTCAGGCATTCATTGTCGCCCGTCATGCAGAATGCTGCTCTGCGCGCCTGTGGACTTGATTATGCCTATGTCCCCTTCGAAGTCACGCCCGAAGG
>JAJYBH010000114.1 GCA_021779135.1 Deltaproteobacteria bacterium | reverse complement strand
ACATGGTGGGCTCCTCCTGGGGTATGTGTTGGTCGCGCTTCACACACTACCAGATTTGCCTGCCATGTCCTCTGCTTAGCTCACGTGGTGCACTTACGAATAGAATCTACCCCCGACGGTCCTCCTCCGCTTTACAGCAGACACTCAAGACGTTGGTAATAAATAAAGGATAGAACCATGAGAATAGTTCTGCCAGCTTCTGAAGAATTTTGGTCAGACTTCGAACATGCATCAATTCGTTTCTACAGACGAGAATCTCTGTGTGATTTGGATATTCCTGAGAATGAGAAGGAATTTCTAGAGGTAGTAGGTTTACCAGATTCTGCGGCCACATTTCTTTGCTTTGAAAAGAACGTGAACGAAAAGCTTAAATCTGTTTCGGAAATTTGGAACCTGTCAGAGGAGTTTGAAAGGTATAAAGTAATCGGTTTCAATGGATCTGGCGAATCAATTGCAGTAGATTCAACAAACGGCGAAGTTTCATATTTTAATCACGATGACGGATTCAAAAAAGTCATGATGAACACATCAGTAACTTGCCTTGCAGAATGTCTGGCGAAGTTTATGTGGCTTGTTATTGAAACAGAAAAAGAGAATGGCAATGATGCCGTTCTCAACAATGACTTCCCTAAACATCTCCAAGAACAATTTAAAATTGAGTTAGAGAGTATCGATTCGAAGGCACTGGAAGGCAACACCTTTTGGAATGAACAGATCAATCAAATGGCTGAGGGGCCGTGGTAGAGAAGACATGGCTGTGCCGAATACGCCGGGCGGCAAAAGGGCGTTCCAACCAGAAAAATACACCTGACCTAGAAGCCGTCAGGTGATTTTCCGAGTCGTTATGCATTAAAAAAGAAAACATTATGAAAAGCTTTATGAATCTTATTTCTAGAGGTTACGCGGTGACGGTTTGCGTCTTTGGACTGTGGGCATGGTACGTAGATATTAAGTTCATCAATTCCAAAACAGAACATTTGCTACCTGACGTGTGCTTAGCTTGTGCGACGCTTCCGGCATCAATGACGCTAGGAATTATGTATGAACATTGGCAAAACCTGTTTACAAAGCCACTTGTGCAACTGGCATGGGTAACACTGTGTGCTGTGTTCCAAAGGGGCACTCTCTTCCTCCTTGCACATCTACTGTCCAGAAAAAACACGATGCATAACCAGAAAGATACACCGGGCCCAAATGCCGCCCGGTGATCTCCCGACCCGTTGGGTGAAGAAAATGATGATAAAACCTGATGAAAAGCAAAAACTGCCATGGGTATACTGCGCGATAGTAAGGTTTCTCTACGGATATCTTCCCGCTGTGCTCATTTCAACCATCATCTATACGATCCACTGGAAGTATCAAGAAGCTACTTCCCATGACAGCTTCACAGGATTTGCCCTGTTCTACGTTGCACCGATCTACTTTGCAATTGTCCTGATTGGAAATGCATGGGTGCTTTTCATCCCAACCATGAATAAGGCCCTGATTTTTCTGGCGGGACTTGTAATTCCTGTCGGATTTTTCTTATTGTGACTTAAGGCAGAAAGCGACACCCAACCAGGGCCATAGACGCCGACCGCCCTGAAAAGCTGGGCGGGCGGGTCATGGGCCCGGCCCGTTAAGCGAGGAAATATGATCAGAAAAATAATGACAAAGATTAATATCGCAATTCCGGCATTAATCCTTCTGACAACAGGGTGTACCGCAAATTACTACGTAACCCCAGATGAGTTTATAAATCAGGTGGCGGAGAAGCAATATAAGACGGTAAATCCGACAGGATTCTATGTTGTTTCACCACTTGCGTCATTATTTTTCAATCAAAAATATGATGCAAATAACATAAGGAAAGTATTATGTCGGGATAAGGATGGGAACCTCTTATATCTGGTTCCAGATAGAAATACACAACTAGAAATAACATCAAAATCTACCAATGATGTAGTCAAAATGTACTTTGACACGGTGTTTTTCGAAAAAAACAAATTAGTTGGTTTACGTTCTCGTTTAGTCCCAGGCATGACAAGAGAGATTGCATTGACGGATATTGAAAAAATAGAAATTTATTCTGAGTTTCCGCGAACTGAGAAAGTTGATTTGAAATAGACGATCGCTTAACCAGGCCCTTGGACGCCGACCGG
This sequence comes from Deltaproteobacteria bacterium, assembly GCA_021779135.1. Taxonomy (GTDB): domain Bacteria; phylum Desulfobacterota; class Desulfuromonadia; order Geobacterales; family Pseudopelobacteraceae; genus CAIPTY01. The sequence continues at coordinate 7,930 of JAJYBH010000114.1, read as the reverse complement.
GGCTGAGAAGCGCCCCGGTGCGGGTCAAGGCCCGGCCCGTTGCACAGGTAAACAAAATGAACGAAAAAAAGCCTCTTAAGGATCAAGTACAAGAAGGGAACCAATGGTGCCTGGCATGCAATTTCGCAATGATTGAGAAGTTGCAGTATTGCAAGACTGACACGATTACTTGGATACATATGACCTCTTCCCTTCAAAAGTAGAAAGGCAATTGATCGCGGTTAGCAAATGTGCTAACTTGGTTTGAAAGCGTGAACTATACCATCGAATATTTTCATAAACGAGTCAAAGCCGAGATTGAAGGCTGGCCTGTCAGTATGCTGGCAGACTTTGCTCGGATCGCAGAACTCCTGATGGAGTTCGGGCCAAAACTCCGCATGCCGCACTCGCGAGCGATGGGAGACGGCCTCTTCGAAGTACGCCCGCGCGGACGGGAGGGGATCGGGCGAGCGTTCTAATGCTTTGTTGTGGGCCAACGCATCATCATACTGCACGCCTTTATCAAGAAAACACAAGCTACCCCGGAGCAGGAGCTGAAAATTGCACGAAAACGATTGAAGGAGGTCCAAAATGGCTGACTTGAAATATAAACCGATAGCTCATGACCATGACGAGTTTCTTGAGAAAGCCGGAAAGCAAAAAGGTTTCAAAAAAGCATATGAAGATTTGGAAGAAGAATACGCCCTGGCAAGAGAGATGCTCGCTGCTCGTGCGCGTGTCGGCCTTTCGCAGGAAGCCGTCGCTGAACGCATGGGCACTACAAAGAGTGCCATATCACGCCTTGAGGCAGTGGGAAAACACGCACCTTCCTTAACCACCCTCAAAAAATATGCTCATGCTGTCGGGTGCCACCTAGAAATTAGGTTTGTGCCTGAGATGCCCAACAAGGTTCAGGAGGAGCTCCAATCATGACAACCGCCCTACTGCTCATCGACATCCAGAACGACTATTTCCCCGGCGGCCGGATGGAGCTTGACGGCAGCTGGAACGCGAGCCTCAAGGCCCGGGAGCTCCTCGCCCTGTTCCGGGAGCGGCAGCTGCCGGTCGTTCATGTCCAGCACATCTCCAACCGGCCGGGCGCCACGTTCTTCCTCCCCGACACCCCCGGCGTGGAGATCCACCCCCATGTGGCGCCGCTTTCCGGCGAACCGGTCGTCCGGAAGCATTTCCCCAACAGCTTCCGGGAGACGGAACTGCTGGTCCGGCTGAAGGACCAGGGGGTGCGGCGGCTGGTGGTCGGCGGCATGATGACCCACATGTGCGTGGACGCCACGGTGCGCGCCGCCTTCGACCTCGGTTTCGACTGCCTCGTGGCCCACGACGCCTGCGCCACCCGGACCCTTACCTTCAACGGGACGGAGATCCCCGCCAGGCAGGTGCACGGCTCGTTCCTCGCGGCGCTGGGCGCCGTGTACGCACGGATCTGCGGCAGCGGTGACGTGGCGGCGCAGATCTGATAGCGCCATGGACGGCACCGAATGAACGACGCGACAGAGACACCGGCCATGAGCCTGCACACCTCGCACCTTCCCGATCTCCCCGGGCGCTCCCGCTTTGTGCTGTTTACACTGCTGCTCGTGCTCTGCTGCAACTTCGCCAGTTCGCGGGTCGGCTGGGGGTGGCCGACCGCCGCGGCGATCACCGCCGTCGAGGCCGGCCTGTACGTCACCTACTGCTGGCGCCGCCGCGACCGTTTCATGGCCCGGATCCTCATGTTCTCCCCGGCGGCCGGCTGGACGGAACTCCTGGCGGACCGCTGGCTCGTGGACGTGACCGGCACCCTGGTCTACCCGCCGGGCGGCCCGTTCGTCTGGCGTTCCCCCCTGTACATGCCGTTTGCCTGGACGATCGTCACGACCCAGCTGGGGTACTTCGGCTGGTGGCTTTGCAGGCGGTTCGGACTGGTTACCGCGTCAATGCTGATCGGGCTTTTCGGTGCAATCAACATCCCGCTCTACGAGCAGTGGGCCAACGGTGCCGGCTGATGGTCGTACCGGAACTGTCCCCTGCTGGGGCACACCCCCTGGTACATCATCGGCGGCGAGTTCCTGATTGCCCTGAGTCTCCCCGCGGCGATGTCGCTGGTCGAGCGGCGGTCGATGAGGGTAGGCATCGCTGCCGGGCTGGCGCAGGGGCTCTGGATCTGGGGCGCCTACGGTGTGGCTTTCCATCTGCTGTCGTGAATCAATGAACACCGCCCCCTGAAACCTCCGGAAGGCAGGCAGGAAAGGAACTATCCGTTATGAACTGTCCAAAGTGCAAAACGCCTTCCCTTGTTGGAACTAACCCGCATTCCGGCATCTCGTCGCTCAGGTGCAGCGCATGCGGAGGGTACTGGGTCAAGATGGAACAGATCCTGCCGATGATGGAACTGGAGCTGTTTGACGATCGGGCCGATGCTCCGCCGAAGGCAGATGCCGAGGTCGACGCCGTTACCGGGCTCTGCCCCGAGGGGCATGGCCTGATGACGCGCGCCAGAGTTGTCACGGACGATACGTTCTTCCTGGACCGCTGCATCGGCTGTGGCGGCATCTGGTTTGACCGTGGAGAGTGGGAGAAGGTTGCGAGCGCCCATCTGGTGGAGGAGATTGCCGCGTTCTGGACCAAGGCGTGGCAATCCCGGCAGCGTGAAACGTCCCGCCAGAAGGAATATCTGCAATGAACTCCAAACTTTGGTTCGAGGCACACCGGCGGGAGTGCGAGGTGCACCTCCTGGAACCGCTGAAGGCGGAGGCAGGTGAAGGTGCGGTCGGTCGTGTCTCAGCCTAAAATCCTTCCCTGTCCATTTATCCAGCAATGATTTATTTGTAGTATTCCGCAAGGTGATGGTACTATTTTTGTCAAATGCGTTAGATGGCATGGTGCTGAGAATATCGTACGTGCAACGGCCCATCAGGACAACCATCCCATTTCTTCCTTTACTGTCAGGTTGCATCTGGCCACAAGATAATTTTCCCAAGGAGTGTTCCCCTATATGATGTTGTTCTGGTGGTCAGTTGCTGCCGTATTCAGCGAACTGGCGCTTGTGAGGATGATTACAACCATTGTCGGTGCGATGTCGTACTACGGCAGCAGCTTCTATGTTGCGGCGCTCTTCTTTATCGGGTGCGGATTCATGGTTCGTCCGCTGGAACGCAGGCGGAACCTCATCGCCATGCTGCTCGCGGTTACCGCTCTTACTGCCTGGTGGCTCAGTCACTACAACATGCTGGAGACGTTGACCGGTGAGTTCCAGTGGTACGCGTTCGCCAATACCGCACCAAAGCCGGTCGATTTCAGTCTGCAATGGGCGGTGCTCATTCTCGTGTTGTCGATGGCTCCACCTCTCATTCTCATCGGTGCGGCGCAGGCCGAGGCGTTCGAAGCCGTATCCGGGGTCGCTTCGTATCTTACGGCGGCGGCTGGAGGCATCACCGGCGCCGGGCTGTTCATGCTTCAAAATCAATACGCGTCGAACCTTGGCTGGCTCTTGATCGTCTGGTGTTTCACGCTGCTGCTGGCGTCACCCGCCGGTATGCGACAGAAACTGTTGTACGTTGTCGCCCCGTTTGCGGTGATACTCCTGATGATGCACAGTTTCATCCAGGATCATTACTGGTCACCCTACCAGCGCCTGACCATCAAGAAAACATCCCCGACGCATTACAGCATCTATACGAACGACATCTTCATCATGTATCTGGAGACGGCGCCGGTCGAAAACCGGCCACCGACCGAAACCATCATGCATGGCAGCGCGTTCAACGGACTGAAACCGGACGATCGGGTACTCGTTCTGGGGTCGGGAGCCGGGACGAACGATGTCGCCCTGGCCCTCAATAAAGGAGTGAAGCGCGTTGTTGCCGTGGAAATAGATCCCGAGATCATCTCCCTCGCGAACCGTTTCGATCCGCAGCATACCTATCAAGATCCACGGGTTGAATTGGTCAATACCGATGCCCGCAGGTTCGTCAACTCCGACCGACGCACCTATAATATGGTGTTTCTGCCGACGCTCGACTCCCAGACCAACGCCTCCAACTTTGCCCGGTTCCGGCTCGATTCCTTTCTCTACACGCTGGATGGACTGCGGGCCATCTGGAACCGGGTCGACCGGGACGGCTATCTGGTGTTGAGCTTCGCAACCGGGACCGATTGGCTCCCCATGCGGCTCTGGGCGATGTTGCAGAAGGTTACCGGCAATCGGACGCGGGCCTACTGGTTTAATGATGGTGGGAACCTGACCCTGTTTGTCGCCTGCAAAGATCGGCAGTCGCCGCTCATTCCCGCTCCTTCGTTTTCGGACATCTCTCCCGCGCTGGAATCCATGCCCAAAGCGAGCTACCTGCCCACCGACGATTCGCCGTTCCTGTATAACCGCTATAGAGCCGTTCCTCCGGAACACCTCCGGCTTACGGCGTATCTGCTTGTCCTGCTGCTCAGCATCCCTCTGGCGGCAAAATCCGTCGCGAAGCTGAGGCCGTGGGACGAAATGAAGGGGGTACGTGGCACCCTGTCTGCCACTGCCGTCCTCTTCGGGGGGGCATTCTTCTTCATGCAGCTGCGGGCGGTTTCGTTGCTGACGCCGGTAGTGGGCTCGACATACCTGGGGTTGTCGCTGGTGGTAATCGGTACCATCGTCGGGTCTCTGGCGGGAAGCCTGCTCGCGGTCAAGGTCCCGTGGCTGCGCATCATCGCCTGGATAGCCCTCTTCGTTTCCCTGGCCGGCAGTATTCCGCTGACGGCCCTGTTTCTCGGATCAAGCACCCCCGGGACCATAGTCGCCTCGATCCAGATCTTTCTTCCCTTTGCCTGTGCCGGATATATCTACACCACCCTCATCCGCGAACTCGATTCACGGCAGATCATGATTATGCAGATGTGGAACATGATCGGCGGGTGTATCGGGGGGCTGTTCGAGTGGAGCGTTATCTATACAGGCTTCAGGTATGGAGTTCTCATCCCGATAGCGCTATATTTCGTTGCCATGCTGCTGGCATGCAAACGCCCCGCAGGGGTCGCGGCGGGCGACATCAACGGCTAGCCCGCGCATATTTTGACTGACCACGGCTTCGTCCGCATAGAATGAACGACACGACAGAGACACCGGCCATGTGCCCGCACACCTCGCCCGCCAGCACCGATCTCCCCGGGCGCACCCGCTTCGTGCTGTTCACGCTGCTCCTCGTGCTCTGCTGCAACTTCGCCAGCTCGCTGGTCGGATGGGGGTGGACGACCGCTGCGGCGATCACCGCCGTCGAGGCCGGCCTGTACGTGACCTACAGCTGGCGCCGCAACGACCGCGTCATGGCCCGGATACTTCTCTTCTCCCTGGCGGCCGGCTGGACGGAACTCCTGGCGGACCGCTGGCTCGTGGATGTGACCGGCACCCTGGTCTATGCGCCGGGCGGCCCGTTCGTCTGGCGTTCCCCCCTGTACATGCCGTTTGCCTGGACGATCGTCACGACCCAGCTGGGGTACCTCGCCTGGTGGCTGCGCAGGCGGTTCGGGCTGGTTCCCGCGTCAATTCTGATCGGGCTCTTCGGTGCGATCAACATCCCGCTCTACGAACAGTGGGCCAACGGCGCCGGCTGGTGGTCGTACCGGAACTGTCCCCTGCTGGGGCACACCCCCTGGTACATTATCGGCGGCGAATTCCTGATCGTCCTGAGCCTCCCCGCGGCGATGTCGCTGGTGGAAAGGAGCCGCGCATGGGTGTGTGTTGTTGCCGGGCTGGCGCAGGGGCTCTGGATCTGGGGCGCCTACTGTGTGGCCTTTTTGCTGCTGTCGTGAACCGTCGCGTGTCTCGTGGCGGCGCCGGCTTTGTGGCCGGTTGACAATCGATGCCGTATGACGTATCGTATTTTAGAAGTTGTACGTCACCCATGACGGGAGAAGTTGCCATGCAGACAAAACTTACCCTGCGCCTCGAAGATCGGCTGATCGAGCAGGCCAAATCGTACGCCGCACGGACGGGGAAGTCCGTGTCGCAGCTCGTTGCGGACTATTTCAGCCTGCTGACCTCGGGGAAGCCCCCCCATAAACAGCCGGTTACCCCCATTGCCGCATCGTTGCGCGGCGTTCTGCGGGGTGCGCAGCTCGACGAAGAGGATTACCGGAACTACCTCGAGGAAAAGCACCGGTGAAGGTCCTGTTCGATACGAACGTCGTCCTCGACCTGCTCATGGACCGGATGCCGTTTGCCGATGCCGCCGTGCGCCTGTTTTCGCTGGTGGAGGACGGAAGCGTCGTGGGGTATCTGTGCGGCACGACCGTGACCACCGTGTTCTATCTGGCCGCCAAAGCGATCGGCACCGCGCAGGCCCGGGCGGAGATCGGGAAGCTGCTGAACCTCTTCGAGATCGCCCCGGCGAACAGACCCGTCATCGAATCGGCGCTGGCGGCCGCATTCGGCGATTTCGAAGATGCGGTCATCCACGAAGCGGCCTGCCATGTGGGCGCCGACGCGATCGTCACGCGGAATCTGAAGGACTTCGTGAATGCGCGCATCCCGGTATACGCCCCGGAGGATATGGCACGGCTGGCAACCTCGACGCACGGTATCTGACGCCCTTTAGAGTGAACGGAAGCTGTATCCTCGACAGCGCCTCGCCATGGGGTATGCTGTCTATATGACCACATTACTCCTGTTCCTCTTCCTCCTTGTCACCGGCTTCGGCTATCTCCTCCGTTTTCTCAACCTGCGGCACCTCAAACGCTACGGCGACCGGGTCCCCTCCGGCTTCGAGGACGCCATCGACCCGGAGCTCCTGCGGCGCACCTCCGCCTACACCTTCGACATGAGCCGGGTGGGGCTCGCCGAGTCGATCCTGGACAACATCCTCCTGGTGGTCTTTCTCTTCGCCGGCCTCCTGCCGCTGTACGATCGATGGGTCGTCTCCCTCGGCGGCTCCTTCGCGGTGAACGGCGTCATGTTCTTCCTGTTCCTCACCCTGTTCCAGACCGCGCTGGATATCCCGTTCAGCCTCTACTCCACCTTCCGGATCGAGAACCGCTACGGCTTCAATACCACGACCCCCCGGCTCTGGCTCGGCGATCTGGTCAAATCCACTCTCCTCAGCACCGTCCTCCTCTGTCTTCTCGCCGGCGGGGCGCTGAAGCTCGTGCAGTGGAGCCCCGGTCACTGGTGGCTCTGGGTCTGGGGGTTCTTTGTCGCCATCGGTCTCTTCATCATGTACGTCTCCCCCTACGTCATCGAGCCGCTGTTCAACAGGTTCGAGCCGCTTAAGGACGAGGAGCTGGCGGAGGAGATAAGGGAGATGCTGGACAGGGCGGGGCTGCAGGTGAGCCGGGTGCTGCAGGTGGATGCCTCGAAACGGAGCCGGCACTCCAACGCCTACTTCACCGGCATCGGCCGGACGAAGCGGATCGTTTTGTACGACACCCTGCTGCAGCAGATGGACCGGCGCGAGATCCTGGCGGTGCTGGCCCACGAGGCGGGGCACTGGAAGAAGGGGCATATCCGGAAGCGGATCGTGGCGAGCGAGGCGGCGGCTTTTGCCGGGCTGGTGGCGGCGTACTGGCTGCTCCGGTGGGGCGGGCTGCCGGGGCTTCTCGGGATCGGCCGGCTCTCCTTCGCCGGCCAGACAATGATCCTCGGGTTCCTCATGTCGCTCGTGAGCTTTCCGTTCACGCCGCTTTCCAGCTGGTTTTCCCGCCGCCACGAGCGGGAGGCGGACCGGTTTGCCACGGAGATCTCCGGCATGCCCGACGCCCTGGCCTCGGCGCTCATAAAACTCTCGAAGGAAAACCTTTCCAACCTCCACCCACACCCGCTGTACGCGACGTTCCACTACTCCCATCCGCCGGTCGTTGAGAGGGTGAACGCACTGCGCAACTCCGTCCCGCAAGATTGAAAGGCAATGGAACGCAGAAAAGGCGGAAACATCGGATCAAGACGGATCGCACATCAGCACCGGTATTGAAATGT
>JAJYBH010000013.1 GCA_021779135.1 Deltaproteobacteria bacterium | reverse complement strand
GCTGCCAAGGCAAGAGCACGTGGCTATCGTAATCCTCGAAACATGATTTCCATGGCCTACCTCATTGCGGGTAAGCTCAGATTCAACAAGCTATATGCTCAACCCACTTGAAACGTTGAAGAGCCTTCATAGCTGGTAACGATCGGAGTTTCACTAACTCCAGACCACATTGAATTTGATACTAGCCTGAATTGCCATGCATCAGAAGTTATTGTACCCTCAATTTTGTAGCCGCCACCTTCACAGCCAACATCTAAAATGATCTCCCATTTGGCAGAATTGATAAGGAAATTTGATATTTGACTCCAATTATTTTTGTACGTCTCCATGTCAGTGATGCTTGTAAACGAGATTTTACCCCAACCTTCACTTCGTGGCAACGAAGCAATCGTCGCAACCGGTATTACATAAAACTCCGGTGGCGTGGGTGAAATCCGGCCATCTTGAGAGCCTCTGTTTAATTTGACGATAACAACAAAGTCGCACCCGAAGTTGTTAATAATGAACCCGTTAGCTCTTGTCTTCCATCGGCTTTTGACCTGAATTTTTGCAGACGTGTTCAGTTCTGGATTTGTGGCAACCAGATCATATCCGGGCATGTTTGTATAGGTTTTGTATGCAGGTATTTTTTCAAGTAGCAGATTCCCAAGTGTGAGAAACTCAGCCCCTTCAGATTCCCATCGAGTATCCTGTCTAGGCATTACAATCTCCTTTATTCTGTTTGTTCAACGGCTTGGGAGAACACCGGCGGTTTTAGGCCGGTGCTTCTTTCTTGTTGGAAATTTAGCTTTGTCTGCTCTTTTGGAATTGACCTGGGTAAACAAATTGTTTATATTGTGTCCATGATTTCGTCATTTGCGAACAAAGAAACTGAAAAACTCTTTACGACGGGGAAGTCCAAAAAACTTCCTCCGGAAATCATCACCCGTTCGATCATGCGTTTGACGCAACTAGACAGTGCATCCGAGGTTACAGATTTGCTCTTACCCCCGTCAAACCGCCTTGAAACACTCTCTGGCGACAGGGCGGGGCAGTGGAGTGTCAGGATTAATGACCAGTGGCGAATATGCTTTCGGTTTGTCAACGGAGAAGCAACCGATGTCGAAATAACCGACTACCATTAGTAAGTTAGAAATCTTTTTCTGTGTTTTTAAACAGAAAAGGATTTTGTTAACGCACTTATCCAGTTTATCTGGGCTAGGAGAAACTTTATGGCTATCAAAAACGGGCTTCCCCCCATACATCCAGGGGTCTTCCTGAAGGAAATTCTTGAAGAACTTGGCATGTCGCAGAACGCTTTTGCTCATGCAATAGGCGTTTCACCCATGCGAATATCTCATGTTATCAAGGGCTCGCGGCCTGTTACAGCAGAGCTGGCTGTTCTTTTCGGCAAAGTGTTTGGTCAGACACCTACCTACTGGATGAACTTGCAAACCAGCTATGACCTTAAAACCGCTCAAAAAGCGATGGTACAGAGGGTGCAACAAGTACATCCATTTTTGATGGCAGCGTAGGGTTGTTCACCAAGATAGTTTCCTGTGTTCAAGATCAATGACTAATCTCGCTGAAGAATCCACTGTCCCATCTGGTCTCAATTGTTTCTCGCAAATGTACGCTTCACCGATACCTACTCTGTTAGATGGAATATAATTGCCTTGTAGGTAACCTTGTCTTTTCGCCTCTCTATTGCATTTCAGTTGGTTTATTTGGACTCCGCCGAAAACAATTAACAGAGCTCCGCCGAACAATGGCAAGAAGATCCATTTGAGCAACTACGGAGCCACTCTGTCATCTGGATCTGGCTCTGGAGTTTCTGGTGTCATTTCTTATCCTTCCAACGTCTTGGGGGCGCACCGGCGGAGCGGAGCGGAGACCGTGTGCCGCCGCCTTGTTGGAAGTTCATTTACTTCCATGATTAACAATCAGGGCGATAGTGGCAATCCAGAAGGTGATTCCTACCCATCCGCTCAGTTCTGTGAATAGAAAGAATCTCCCAAAATTTTCATTGGTGTAAAGATCCCATCTTGGCTTTCGCTGCCCCAATGTAACAACAATCAAAACAGCTTCGCCGGTCGCAACAAGGAACATCTGCAAAATTGCACCGAAAATGATTTTGATGATTTCAATAAATAACTCAGACACTATCACCAGGATAATTTCCTATGTTCAAGGTCAATGACTAATCTCGCCGAAGAATCGACTGTTCCGTCGGGTCTCAATTTTTTCTCACAAACACACGCTTCACCCACACCTACTCTATTTGCTGGAACATAACTGCCTTGCAGGTACCCTTGTCTTTTCGCCTCTTTGCTGCATTTCCATTGGTTTATTTGGACTCCGCCGAAAACTATCAAAAGGGCGCCTCCGAACAGCGGCAGGAAGATCCATTTCAATAACCACGGAGTTACAGGATCATCAGGTTTTGGAATTTCTGGTGTCATCCTTTATCCTTCTAACGCTGTGGGAGAACAGCGGCGGTTTTAGGCCGCTGCTTCTTCCTGGTTGGAGGTTGAATGTCATTCTTGCAGAGAAACGCTAATGAAATTGTCACTTTTCATCGACATCTTTGACCTTGCAGGAATATTTGGAGTTGCCTCACCTTGAATGTTCATTTTCGGCATCGGCGCGTCAATGCTGAATTGCATAAGTAAGGCTGTAGAGCCGGATACAAAGGTACGACTGTTAATATCAAAGAAAAAAACGGCGGAACCTTTCGTTGAACATAAATATTCCCCTTCAAGCGCTGACGGCACTTTGAGGTCAGATATATCTATGTCAACATTGAACTGAGCGCACGTATGATTTCCAATAAGCACATATTTTGTCAGAGTAATGCGAGAGCGACCTTTAACCTGTAATTGCGATCCCATAGCATTGAAGGGCATTTGTGCGGGCACATCGACAGATTCACCGATTTTTAACGTTTTTGTTGGCAAAGGAAATATCAACTTTAACAACATATCTTGAGAACTGTCGCCAAATGGTCCGGTCCCATCTTCTTTCATACCCTGCACAACAAAAGGCGGCATTTCTTGTTCCATTATTTTTGGATCATCTGTTTTGTTGAAGGCAATTCGCATGCTTGTTTTCATGTCTTTAAGAACAAGCTCGGCAGTACCGTCTGCTTGGCTATTTATCAACAAAGATCCTTTTGCAGACATGCTTTGCTCAGGGTCACTTATTTCACTCCCGGTTTCAGCACCCAACTCTGTTTTGTTGATTACTTCCTGATCGTATGAATACGCCCGAACATTCTTTTTTGAAAAGTCCCATCGGAAGATTGGGGCAGTTTTCGGCGTCTTTACTTCACTGTAATCATTCTTATACAATTCTTTCAAATAGCGAGATTCAACCTTGTTGTTGGTATTTTGTTCTTCTGCATTTACAGGGATAGACACTGCGAGAGCAAATAGCAAAAACAAGGGGCTAATGCTCTTTTGCAAGTTGAACGATATTTTCGCCAGTCTGAAATCATGATTTTTCATTTATTCCTCCAACTCGTTAATCTACGGTTTCCCTATATAAGGAACTTGCTACCTATATAAGGCGCTTGTTACCTATATAGGTAATCTGGTGGGCTACCTATATAAGTAACATTCGCTCTTTTCATGCAATCCCGGGATTACAATGAGATCCCCTCGTTGCAGCTTCACTGAAGCTCGGTCGATTACAGCAATCGAAATAACAGACGTTACAGGCTGCCGGTCATATCTGAAGTAGAAACATCTTCGGATCAATGCTTCGGGATGGTCACTCAGCGCCGGAAAGCCCGCCCAGGTAGACACCGGCAACTTTACCCTGGCCGATGACCCGCTCCAGCAGGCCTTTATCTTCGCTGCCGGCATGGGCGATTACCTGGAAATCGGCGCGTTTGCCGACCTGCAGGGTACCGAGGCTGTCGCTGAAACCGAGGGCGGCAGCCCCGCCGGAGGTGGCCATGCGGAATACGTCGGCCGGCGAGAGAACTTCCGGAAACTGGTCCAGGGTAAAGCGCATCTCGTCCCAGAGGGAGAGGGAGTCATTGCTGGCCAGGGAGTCGGTGCCGAGCGCCAGCGGGATAGCGAGTTTCTTGAACAGGGCCACAGGCGCGCGGCCAACATCCAGGCGGTCGTTGCTGCGGGGGCAGAGGCAGACCGTTACGTCACGCTGTTTCAGGATCTGCACATCAGCCAGGGTCAGATGCACGCAGTGCACGGCCAGGGTTGTCGAAGTCAACAGGCCATGGCGGTCCAGCAGATCGGTAGAGGTGCAGTGGCGGGGAGGCATGAGATACTGCTCCCAGCCGACGAAAGGGTACAGTTCGGTGCCCAGCGGGCCGCTGGTATCGTAGATAAAGTCGCTTTCCGCCTGGGATTCCGAGATGTGGATGGCCAGCGGCTTGCCTCGGGAAATCGCCGCCTCGCGGATCAGCGGCAGATTCGCCTCGCCGATCGTGTAGGGGGTGTGGGGGGACAGGCCGGACTGCAGGTTTTCGCCATTCAGGCCGTCCATTGAGGTCAGGGCCTCTTCCAGACGTTCCTGGAACCGGGACGGGTCGTGCCCGAGTACCTCGAAAAACAGGCGGCCACGCATGGGCAGCGCATGGTAGTACGGCAGCAGTTCATAGCGGGATACTATATCTCCGACGGCGGTTGTGCCGGATTCCAGGCATTTGCGCATGCCTTCGCCCAGCGAGGCCCGGAAATCTTCAGCATGCAGGCCGCGAGTGATCTTGATCAACTGGATGATCCAGTCGCAGAAACGGCGCGGATTATAGTCTATATGGGTGCGCAGGCGCCAGGATGAGAAATGAGTCAGTTCCAGGTGGGTGTGGGCGTTGATGAAGCCGGGCAGGATGGCGCTGTCATGGTGGTCGACTACCTGTGCCGTGTAGCGGCTTTTCAGCTCCGCCAGGGTTCCGGTCGCCTCTATCAGGCCGTTGCGCACGAGAATCGCGCCGCCGGCAATCGGGGGGACATCGGGATTGATCAGCCAGGCGGCTGTATGGATGGTGGAGTCGGGCATGGTCAACCTCCGCGGGATCTTGATCGTGCACTATATGATACCGCATATCAGTGGAAATCCAAATCCTATCCTGAGAGATCAAACAGAACAGGCGGAAAACCGGGATGTTCCGCCTGCGTTTACTCAATCGGTGACCGGGCGGTCCCGATGCCCGTTACCCTGTCGTCAGGCCCGGAGCCGTGCCCATTTCCGCAACCTGTTGCAGCAAGGCCTGAATCTCAGGCTGCTGTACGATCTGGCACTCTTCAGCCAGTACCGATGTCAGAATTTCATCGGTTGTCAGCGGATTGGCCAGAACGACGCGCAATACGGTGATTCCCTCGCCATAGCGTGTCGTGCGCAGCCGTGTCCGGGAGACAAAGGTCTTGCCCGCTTCCCGCTGATGTTTCTGCAGCAGCTGGCAGACCTGGTCCAGGAGGGCGTTGATCCTGGCGGTCAACTCCGGCGTTGCTCCGGCCAGGGTCTGCTGTATGGCCTGGGGGCAGTAACGGTAGGTGAGGATGTTCAGTTCCGGAACGCTGGTCAGCTCGAAATCGGGATGCTGCCGGATCATGTCGGCAAAGGTCCGCGCCCGCTCGATCCCCATGTCGATGAGGAGTTCGTACCCTTTGCGGCCGATGATCGAGAGACCGGCATGGACCAGCATTGCCATCCCCGGCCGCGACCCTTCCAGGGTATGGCTGCCGAGATCCTTGGAGCCATGGCGCAGGATATAGGCGGCGTGATGTTCGATCGCCGAGAGGGCCGTGGGGTCCTTGAAGACGACCATCCCGGCTCCCATGGGCACATAGAGCTGCTTGTGCGCATCGATGGTGACCGAGTCAGCCCGCTCTATACCGTTGAGCAGGTGGCGATAGCGGTCCGAAAAGAGGGTTGGCCCGCCCCAAGCGGCATCCACGTGGAAGTGGCAGCCGATCTCCAGGGCGAAATCGGCCAGTGCCTCCAGCGGATCGACGTTGCCGGTTTCGGTTGTCCCGGCGATGCCGACCAGGGCCAGCGGCCGGATATTTTTATCCTGCAGGCGACGGCATTCCTGTCGCAGCAGCTTCAGGTCAATGCGGTTGTTGGCGTCGGTCCGCACCTTGATCAGCTGGTCCTGGCCGATGCCGAGCAGGTCGGCGGCCTTGCCGAAGGAGTAGTGTCCGCGCTCGGATACGAGGACGGCGACACCGTCAATGCCGTGATGTTTCAATGCCCGTCCCAGCCCTTCCCGGGCGATGCCGCGGAAGGCCCCCTCCGGTGCAAAGAGACGGTTGCGTGCCACCCACAGGGCGGTGACGTTGGCGATGGTGCCGCCGGAGCAGAAGGCCCCCAGGGCGGCCTGGCTGTTGTGGATCCAGGGGGGATAGAATGCGTCCTCGCGGCGGTAGACCAGGTGATGGAGCATGGCCAGGACCTGCCGCTCCATCGGCGTAAAGGCCTTGGAGGTCTCCACCTTGACCAGGTTCTGGTTGAGGGCGGTCATGAGGCGTGCCAGGGGGAGCATGAAGTAGGGGAGCGCCGAGGTCATGTGGCCGACAAAGCCGGGGGCGGCGGTATGGACCGACTGGGCGACCAGGTGTTCTTTGACGAACTCGGTATATTCGGAGACGTAGGTTGGTTCTTCGGGGATGGCGGAGGAGGAGAAATTAGCTTCGATCTCTTCCAGGTTGCGTTCGATGGCGACGATATGGGTCTGCAGAAAGCCGGTGACATCGTCGCTAATCGCCTGATCGATGGCGCCCAGGGTTGAATCGGGTGCTTCGGGAACGGTGAAGATCCGGTACAGGTTTTCCAGGTTGGCGCGAGCCTTGTTGGGCATCAGGGGGTCACTTTCATGTTTCGTCGCCCAGCACGGTGTTGTCGATCAGCCGGGTCGTCCCGATCTTGACCGCCAGGGCCATCAGGGTGGTGTCTGAAGCCGTCGGCACGGTTTCAAGTGTGTCTGCATCGCGCAGTTCCAGGTAGTCGATGGTTGCGGCAGGCTCCGCCAGGATCAATCCCCGCGCGGCTTCGAGCAGTCGTGCGGCACTCCGCTCCCCGGCGGCATGGCGCTCTCGTACCAGGTGGATGGCCCGCGAAAGGCAGAGGGCACTTTGGCGCTGCTCCGGCGACAGGTAGGCATTTCGCGAACTCATGGCCAGGCCGTCCGCCTCGCGCACGATCGGCATGCCGACGATCTCCACCGGCAGGCTCAGGTCCGTTGTCATGCGACGGATGATCGCCAGTTGCTGAAAGTCTTTCTTGCCGAAGAGGGCCACATCCGGCTGGCAGATGTTGAACAGTTTGGCCACCACCGTGGCGACGCCGTCGAAGTGGCCAGGGCGGCTGGACCCGCACAATGGCCGGGCCAGATCCTTTACCCTGATGGAGGTCTGGAAGCCGGTTGAATACATCTCCGCGGCAGTGGGCGTAAACACGAAATCCACGCCGCATTCCCGGGCAATAGCGCAGTCGCCCTCCAGGTTGCGCGGGTAGCGGTCCAGATCCTCGCCGGGGCCGAACTGGATCGGATTGACAAAGATCGAGAGCAGCAGGCAATCGCCCCTTTTCCGCCCCTCGCGCAGAAGCGAGGCGTGTCCCTCGTGCAGGAACCCCATGGTCGGCACAAAGGCGATGCGCTTGCCCGCACGCTTGAGCGAAAGCGCGGTCTGCTGCATATCGGTGATGGAGGTGATGATTTTCATGAGAAGGAATGTGCCCCGGTCGGGAATTCTCCACTTTTGACTTCGGCCACATAGCGCTGGACCGCTTCGCTGATGATCGGACCCAGGTCGGTATAACGTTTGACGAACTTGGGTGAATATTTTTCGCACAGCCCGAGGATATCGTGGATCACCAGGACCTGGCCGTCGCAGCCCGGCCCGGCGCCGATGCCGATGGTCGGGATGCTCAGCTCCGCCGTGATCTCCGCCGCCAGCTTGGCCGGGATCCCCTCCAGCACCACGGCAAAGGCCCCGGAGTTCTGGACGGCATAGGCGTCCTCCATAATACGCTCGGCCTGTTCCTTGCGACCCTGCACCTTGTAGCCCCCCATGCGGTGAACCGACTGTGGCGTCAAGCCGATGTGGCCCATGACCGGGATGTCGATCTGGCTGACGGCGCGGATGATGTGGGCCATGTTCATGCCTCCCTCGATCTTGACCGCCTCGGCGCCACCTTCCTTGATCATGCGGCCGCAGTTGCGGCAGGCCTCTTCAACGCCGGCCTGGCAGGACATGAAGGGCATGTCCGCCACCACCAGCGCCTTCGGATCGGCCCGGCGCACGGCCTTCACATGGTAGAGCATCTCGTCCATGGTCACCGGCAGGGTGGTGTCATGACCGGCCACGACCACACCGACCGAATCACCCACCAGGATGACATCCACCCCGGCAGCATCCATGATGCGGGTGAAAGGGTAGTCGTAGGAGGTCAGCATGCTGATCCTGTGTCCCTCCGGTTTCATGTTCAGCACGTCCGGTATGGTGATTTTTTTTCTCATGCGAAGCCGCCTTCAGTCGTATAAGTACGTAATTGAAATAAATTCTGAAGAAAACAAGATTGATATCGTTTGCACCGCCTGCTTCGCAGATAAGTGCACTCACGAAATCAGTCTAACGGACTGATTTCTACTGCACTAAAAAACGCGCCAAAAGGCGCGTGAACGGACAGACATGAGCTACTGCTGCTTTGTCTGCGGGATATTCCCTTCCGTCCCGGTTCTTCCTCGAATCCGTGCGGTATGTCTGCTTTTGCTGCCCGGCCTGCTGCCCGATCGACCCCCGCACAGGGTAGCCGTCGTGGCCGGAGTGACCTTATAACAAAAGAGCCAGCCGGAGCTACAAAAAAACGTGACTAAATCTGGCCGGTCCGGTTTTTCATGGACTCCAGTTCCTTAATCACCTCGGCACTCTGGAGCCGGCGCTTCTCCATGTTGTCGAACATTTCCGTGACCATCTCACTGACCGATTCTACCGTGGTCCGAATCCTGCGGCTATCTTCCACCTGCCGGCCAGTAGAACTGACCATCTCGTGAGCCATGTCCTTGATGGCCTCGATGGAGCGGGCGATACTTCTGGTGGCCGTGGACTGGCCGGTGGATGCGGTAAATATCTGCGAGGTCATGGAACTGATGTCATCTATGGACTTTGAAACCATCTGCACGCTGATAACCTGTTCCTCGGTTGCCTGCTTGATCTGGTGGGTCATATCCATGGAACAGACGGAACGGTCGAAAATGGCCTTGAGGGATTCGCCGGTGGTATGGCCCAGATCGACACCCCGCTGAACCAGGCTCTTTGTCACGGTGATGTTGCTGGCTGCTGTTTTGGACTCGCTCATGATTTCTTCGATGATGCTGGTGATCTCGCCGGTGGAATGGCCGGTCTGGAGCGACAGGTTGCGGATCTCGTCGGCCACTACGCCAAAGCTTTTGCCGTATTCACCGGCCTGAGCCGCGATGATGGAGGCATTCAGGGCCAACAGATTGGTGCGCTTGGTGATGTCGTTAATGACGCCGATAATGCTCTCGATACGATTGCTGTTCTCGGAGAGGCGTGTGATGGCGTCATACGAGAGACCGACCGAGGATTGGATCTCCGCCAGGGAATTAATGGTCTCCGTTACGACGGTAATGCTTTCGTCTGCCTGGGATTTTACCTGGCTGGATACCTCGTGGGAAATGGCCGCATTCTGCTCAACACTGTTGATGGTACTGTTGATCTCTTCCATGGCCGTGGCCGATTGCTGCACGATGCCGGAGAGATGGTCCAGATTGCGGGCCACCTGTTCTATGGCGACCGAGATCTGGTTGACAGCGGCGCTGGTCTCGTCCACCGAGGCCATGACCCCTTCCGAGGCGGATGAGATGATGGCGGTGCCGTCAGCGACGGAATCGACATTCTCCTTGAGTGTCATGATATTACGGGAATATTGATCGCGGCTGCCTAGCAGGAAGGCGAAGGAACTCTCCATTTCACTGGTCAGCGTGTCGATGGAGGTCAGCAGGTTGATGCGGGTCATGGCCGATGAAATCTGATCCGCGAACAGCATGATCGTGTCCACATCCGAATCGTTGAGGGCCCGCTTGCTTGATTTGTTGTCAATGCCGAAGGCGCCGACCGTCTGCCCCTTGACGACGATCGGGCAGAGGATGAAGCTCTTTGAGCGGAGAGGTTCCAGATCATTATGGGGAGGTTGCAGGTGATAATCCTCGGGGTATTGGGAAATATCGTTGATCAGATAGACTTTCTTATCCATAAAACATTTATAAATCACGCCGATGCTCGGATCAAGCGGCATCCTGACTCCGGCTGTGTTGAAGTCATCTGTTCCGGCGGCAACGGCGAACCGAAGGTTTTTCCCGTTGTCAGCCATCAGGACGTTGACCCGCTCGTAACCCAGCACTTCATGCAGGCCTTCGGCGCACAACCGCAGGATTTCCTCAAGGTTGAGGGACGTCTGCATCTTGCTGCTGATGTGATGGAAGTTTTTGATGTTGCTGTCCAGCACTTTGTAGCGGTTTTCGAAGATCTCTTTCTGGGTCGCTACCTCACGGTGGAGAATATCCAACTCCACTGCCCGTTCATGCAGATCATCCCCGCTTTTCCCGATCAGGTATCCCAGGGTGGAAAGGACAAAGGCCGTTCCGATCCCCATATAGGTATACAGGGAAAGCTGCTTGGTATTCTGGATGACGTCGCTGAAGATCTGCCCCAGGAAGGTCTGGCTGTCGTCATAGAAAAACAGTAACCTGATCGTGGTCCAGCCGATAGGCGCGCCGATGCCGAGCATGAACCCGGAGAAGGAGTATTTCGCAGATTTTTTTGCCATAGTGTCAAAGCTCCCCGATCATGTTTCAGCGGCTATCTTCTCGTCGATTGCGTGGTGAATCTCATCCATAATCTTGTCGGCATCCTCGAAGTTATAGGAGACAATGTTCTTCAGGTGCGTATAGGAGTCGATGTCGGTTTTTTCAAAGATGAATCCGATGCCGTTCTCAACTATTCTGCTGACTTTGCCGCTGATAGTGACGTTTATTTCGGGGACTACTCCGCTGAGGATGATGGACATGTCCACGTGTTCCCCCAGTTGCAGCCGCTCATCGCAGATCATGAACATGCCGCTCATGCTGAGGTTTTCAACCTGGCCGTGAAACTGGTGTCCGGCAGCCTTGACTGTTGCATCGACCTGGAAGTTGACACGAGAAAACTTTCTGGCGTTCATGCGAGGTACCCCTGGCTCATACAGAGTGTGTTGATAAAAGGAGATAATTAGGCTTTGCCGGCAGAACCCAGCACGGTTTCATTCTTGTGCTTGATCAGCTTGACAAGCTCATTGCGGGCCGCGCCCAGGTATTTGCGCGGATCGAATTCCTTGGGATCCTTGGCAAAATATTCACGCACCTTGGCGGTTACCGCCAGGCGCCCGTCGGAGTCTATATTGATCTTGCAGACGGCGCTGGCCGCTGCCTGGCGCAGTTGCTCTTCGGGGATGCCCACGGCGCCTTCCATCTTGCCGCCATAGGTGTTGATCAGTTGCACGTATTCCTGTACGACCGACGAGGCGCCGTGCAGGACGATCGGAAAGCCGGGGATACGCTTTTCGCACTCTTCCAGTATGTCAAAACGCAGCGGCGGCACCGGCTGGCCGGCCTTGAACTTGTAAGCGCCGTGGCTGGTGCCGATGGAAATCGCCAGGGAATCGACACCGGTCTTTTTCACGAAGTCCTCGACCTCTTCCGGCTTTGTGTAGGTTGAATGCTCGGCCGAGACCTCGTCCTCGATACCCGCCAGAACGCCCAGTTCACCTTCGACGGTCACATCAAAGCGGTGGGCGTATTCTACTACCTTGCGGGTCAGGGCCACGTTCTCATCGTAGGGCAGGTGGGAACCGTCAATCATGACCGATGAAAAACCGCTGTCGATACAGGATACGCACAGTTCGTAGGAATCGCCGTGATCCAGATGCAGGCAGATCGGGATGGAGGAGCCCATTTCGCGGGCCATCTGCACCGCGCCCATGGCCATGCAGCGCAGCATGGTCTCGTTGGCGTAGCTGCGGGCGCCTTTGGAAACCTGGATGATCACCGGGGAATTTGTCTCGGAGCAGGCGGTTATGATGGCCTGGAGCTGCTCAAGGTTGTTGAAGTTGTAAGCCGGGATCGCGTACTTGCCCGCCATGGCCTTCGCGAACATCTCATTCGTATTGACCAACCCCAACTCGCTGTAGTGTACCTTCTGCTTTTCCATCGTACCCTCCTCCAGGAACGCCTGTGGCGTGGAATCCCGCGATCAGCGGTCTGACAGTGTAAACAGCGTATATGAATACCACGTAACTACCGTTGAATCAAGTACGGAAACTGGAAAGTCGCCATGCCGGGCAAACTTGGCCGGCATGGCGGAATTGAGGTGGACGGGTCGGGCCGAAGACAAAAACAGTTGCGCTTGCGCCGTCCGGCATGTTATTTTTCTAAAGTTTTTATAGACATCTAATTATGCAGAAAAAGGAGATTTTTGTGAACGCCAAGAACACTGCAAAATTTATTGCCGCCGCCTTATGCGCAGCGGTACTCTTCGGTTGCCAGGGCGGCACTCCGTCAGGCGACACCAAGGCGGACGCCAAGAAGGAGGGCCAGGTTCTGGCCGAGGTCAATGGTGGCACTATCACAACCGCTGATTTTAACCGTGAATTGAAAAATCTGCCCGAATACCTGAAGGCAATGGCCGATACCCCCGAAGGGCGTAAAGAGATGCTGGACACCATGGTCATTCGAGAACTGATCCTGCAGCAGGCCACCAAGGATGGTCTGGACAAGGGCGCCGATCTCGAGGACAAGCTGAAGGATCTGAAAAAGCGCCTGATTGTAGAAGCATTTCTAAAGAAGAAGGTGGAGACCGAGTCCCAGGTGTCGGATGCGGATTTGCAAAAGTTCTACGATCAGAACAAGGAGAAATTCAAGACCGGCGAACAGATCAGGGCCAGCCATATCCTGGTAAAAACCGAGAAAGAGGCCAAGGACATTCTGGCCAAGATCAAGGCGGGTGGAAATTTCGAGGAGCTTGCCAAAAAGTACTCGGTTGACTCTTCCGCCGCGAAAGGTGGCGATCTGGGCTGGTTCGGCAAGGGGTCCATGGTGCCGGTCTTTGAGAAGGCCGCGATGGCACTCAAGGAAGGGCAGGTTTCAGATGTTGTCAAGTCCGACTTCGGCTATCACATCATCAAGCTGACCGGCAAGCGCGCTGCCGGTTTACGTCCGCTGGAAGAAGTCAAGGATCAGATCAAGGGCGCCATCATGCCCCAGAAACAGCAGGAGATTTTCCAGAAGATCAAGGAAGAGCTCAAGAAAAACGCCAAAATCACCATCAAGGAAGACGTCCTGAAGGAAATGGGCGGCAAGAAGGAAGAAGGGAACAAAGCTGAAGGGGAAAAACCGGCTGAGCCGGCCAAGCCCGCGGAAGCCGGGAAAAAATAGGTACCGTGTTCCGCCCCGTGACACTTCGCTGAGCATTTGCAACTAACCGGAAGGGTGGGTTTTGCCCACCCTTCCGTGCGTTAACGAAGATATGATCCACACCGGTCGCGCGCGGAAAAATGCATCTAACGTACAACAAGGAATGAGCATGCTAATGAATCAATCCAGTTTTGGCTTCCTGATCGTCTGTCTGAGTCTGTTGTTGGCAGGAGGCTGTTCACATACTACCGCGGTTGCGACGAAAGAACCGCTGGAATCTGCGCAACAGGCCGTTCAGCCCAAGGTTGTGCGGCACGATGCGACGGCAGCCACGCCTGCTTCATCGGGAAAGGTGATCAACGCCATTGCCGCCATCGTCAATGGTGAGATCATAACGCTCTACGAGGTTGACCGCGAGTCGCAGCCGCTGATCCGCGAGGCCGAAAAGAAGTCCGCCCTTGATGAAGCTGCCCGCTCCCAGATACGTCATACCGCGTTGGAACATCTGATCGATAAGTTACTGCTGGACCAGAAGATCAAGGAGATGAACATCAAGGTGACCGCTGAGGAGATCACGCAAGCCATTGACGATGTCAAGCGGCAGAATAACATGGCATCCCAGGAAGCCCTGGTTTCGGCTCTGGCCGGTCAGGGGCTCACTTTTGAGCAATATCGCGCCCAATTGCAGGAACAGCTCGAAAAGCTCAAACTGGTAAGCATGGAGGTCCGCGCAAAGATCCAGGTCGGTGAAACGGAGATGCGGGAATATTATGAAAAAAACCGGGCCCAATACGCCATAGAAGACACCTTTCGGGCGCGGCACATCTACTTCCGCATCAATGAAAAAGCCGCTCCCGAAGACATAAAGCGCACCATGACCACGGCTCTCATGGTGCTGGACGAAGCCAAGAGCGGCAAGGACTTTGCCGAGCTGGCAAGGTCGTACTCCGAGGACCCGGCCGCCCGCAAGGATGGCGGTGATCTGGGCACGTTCAAGAAAGGCGAAATGATGCCGGAGCTGGAAACGGCCATAGTGGGCATGAAACCTGGTGAAGTCAGTGAACTGATCTATACCCCGAGCGGTTTTCATATCATCAAGCTGGAGGAACGGATCACCGGCAAAATGAAGCCCTTCGAGAGTGTCAAGGCGGAGATTGAAGAAGCAATCTACCGCAAGAAATCGGAGGAACGCTTCAACCAGTGGGCCAAGGACCTGCGTGCCAAGGCCAGTATCGAGATAAAGGATTTGAGCGGACTGCTGTAGGCTTGTTTCAATGAATGCAAAAAGCCGTTCACCGGAAGGCGAGCGGCTTTTTTTTATTGTGCGGATGGTGGATGGTGGCTGCTACCCCCGGCGGCGCAGAAAACCGAGAAACTCCTCGCAGGAAAGCTGCTTTTTACTGACCAGATGTGCGATTTCGCGGCTCATGGCGGTCTTCTCTCCCTGCTTCATTTCAGTCTTGAGCAATACAAATACCGGTGTGTTGCTGCTGTAGGGACTCAGACGGAGTTTTTCGAGCAGTTCAAAGGCTGACATATCAGGAAGCATCAAGCTGGAAAAGGCCATGTAAACCGGATGGATGGAGACCAGCGCCCTGGCCTCCTTTGCCGTATAGGCCTTGACAACCTCAAACCCCACCGATTCGATCACCCGGGAGAGGGCCTCTTCTCCCAGCCGTGACACCACCAAGGCCTGAAGGTCCCAGGTTTCGGCATCCTCGGTCAGCCCATAGACCGCCAGGCGCTCCAGCAGATAGTGCTCATCCACCGGCAGGGTAAAGAACCCGGCCACCGGGAAGACCCCGCCAACCGTGCCCATTTCACTGAGAAAGACCAGCAGCACCGGAATATTCCGGAGAGCCGGATCGCTCTTTATTTTCAGCAGCAGGCCCCAGCCATCTTCCGAAAAGGGAGAAATATCCAGCAGGATTCCCAGGGGACGGCCGCTGGCAAGGTTCTCGACATGCTCAAGGCGGCAGTCATACCCACCGGCTGCCAGGTAGGAACAGAGCTGCTCTTCCCGCCCTTTGCCAGCCTTGATACCCAGCACCCACAATTCACGCCCGGAGGCCATTTTATCCGGCATACCCCTCCCCCTGTCGTACTTAACATCCTTCAAATGTTTCTGATAGCAGAATTCCGGCCAAAAAACCACCCAAATCAGTGCTGAATCCGAGCGTTGAGATTATGCGTAGCGCTCCAGTATCCGCTCGATGATGTTGGTAGTGGATTTTCCGTCCACAAACGTCACCAGTTCCACCCGCCCGCCATAGGCTTCTACCACGTCTTTCCCCACGACCCCGTCCGCGGTGTAATCTCCGCCCTTGGCCAGGATGTGTGGCTTGAGGGTCTTGATCAACTCCAGCGGGGTGTCTTCCTCGAAGATGACCACGTAGTCGATGCAATCCAGTGCCGCCAGAATATGGGCCCGCTCCTCCTCGCCGATCAGAGGCCGCTTGTCACCCTTGAGGCGGCGTACCGAGGCATCGCTGTTGAGTCCCATGACCAGCAGATCGCCCAGGGCGCGGGCCTTCTGGAGGTACTTGACATGACCGGCATGCAGCAGATCGAAGCAGCCGTTGGTGAAAACGACCCGTTTGCCGCGGGCCTTTTCGGCTGTGATGATGGCAGCCAGCACATCCAGGTGCTTGATCTTGGAATCGCTGTCGCTGTGGGTCAGCGCCACGGCGTTGATGATCTCGGCCGGCGAGACGGTGGAGGTGCCCAGCTTGCCCACGGCGATGCCGGCAGCGATGTTGGCCAGGCGGGCGGCCTCGGCCATGCCCAGTCCGGCGGCCACGCCGATTGCCAGGGATGCCAGCACGGTATCTCCGGCGCCGGACACATCGAATACCTCCCGCGCCACGGTCGGTATGTGCACGGCCTCATCGCCGTGCGAGAAGAGCGACATGCCTTCCTCGCTGCGGGTGACCAGGAGATTGCTCAGGCCGGCCCGGTCCATGATCAGAGCGGCGGCCCGGCCAAGGGATTCGGTGTCCACTATGGGAATGCCGGCAGCGGCCTCGGCCTCCTTGCGGTTGGGCGTCAGGATGGTAACGCCACGATAGCGGGCAAAATCGGTGCCCTTGGGGTCCACCAGCACCGGTATCGCGGTGGGGCCGGCCGCGGCGACGACAGTTTCAATCACCCGCCGGGTGAGGACTCCCTTGAGATAGTCCGAGAGCAGGATCACGTTGAACGCGGCCGCGTGGGCGGTGATCCAGGCGCAGACCTGCTCCTCCATCCCGGTTGAAAGCGGTTCGCGGGACTCGCGGTCGATCCGCACGATCTGCTGATGGGAGGCCACGACCCGTGTCTTGCGGCTGGTACGGCGGGACGGATCGCGAAAAATCGCATCGCCAGCCACACCTCGCCGGGTGAAATCCTCCAGCAGCGCCCGGCCGTTGGCATCCTCGCCGATCACAGAACAGACCGCCACCCGCGCCCCCAGGGCCACCAGATTGTTGACGACATTGCCGGCCCCGCCCAGGCGCAATTCCTCGCGGACGACATCCACCACCTGCACCGGTGCCTCGGGCGAGATGCGCTCGGCTTTGCCCCACAGGTACTCGTCCAGCATCAGGTCGCCGATCACCAGGCAGCGGATGCTGCCGATACGATTGAAGAGGGATTCGATGGTCTTTCTATCCATGGCGCTGTCCGATCCTGTCCAGAATCCCCGCCGCCAGCAGCGGGACCATGATCTCGTGGTGGCCGGTGATGGTCAGGCCCCGGCTGTCTCCGGACGTGGGGCGTTTGACGACGTTCTGCAGGGGGCGGTAGTGTTGGGTCATGTCAAAGTTGGCGGTGGTGAAGGCGTCCACGTGGAAGCCCATGTTCTGGGCGATGGAAAGGGCCTTGAGGAACACCTCCGGCATGATCACGGCGCTGCCGATGTTGATGAACACGCCTCCTCCTCCCAGGGTCGAGACCACCGAGGTGAAGAGGCGGAAATCGGTGAAGGTGGCCTGGCCCAGCACAGCGCCGTCGCAGTCGGGGTGCTGGTGGATGATGTCGGTGCCCACGGCCACATGCACCGTGGCCGGGATCTCCTTGTCGAAGCAGGTCGCCAGCAGGCTGGACGCGCGGTGAGGGTTGTTGTTCCGCACAATGAAACGCCCCAGCGCCTCGCCATAGCCGATGCCATCGGCGACGCCATCCCTGAGCGCCCGGTTGATGTCGCGCCCGGTCTCCTCGGCCATGCCGAAGGTGCCGCAGTGCAGCACGGCTCCGACATCCTCGCTGGTTTCACCGATCAGCGAGATCTCGTAGTCATGGATGGTCGCCGAGCCATTCATGGCCACGGCCGTGACGACATCCGCATCAATCAGTTTTTTCAAGACCGGTTGCAGGCCGCACTTGATGACATGTCCGCCCAGGGCGATCACCACCGGTTTGCCCTTTTCGCGGGCCTTGACCACGGCATTGATGACGGCATTGAGGCTCTCGCCCCCCAACTGGTTGGGCATGGCCGCCAGCAGGGCGGAGACGCTCATGCCGGCGGAGATGTCACCGGCGAAATCGCGGGACAGGGAGACCTTGTTCCGGCGCCCGCCGATGGGGTAGGTAGTGACGCCAGAGAGATCGATGGGTTCTATCTTCATGGGAACAGCGTCCTTTCCACCAGATCGCAGACGATATGGATGATGGTGATATGCCCCTCCTGGATGCGGGGGGTGTCCGTGGTGGGCACCACCAGGGACAGGTCGCAGGCCGGCCTGATGCTGCCGCCATCCTTGCCCAGCAGGCCGATGGTCAGGCAGCCGCGTTCCCGCGCCACCTTCAGCGCCTTGAGCACATTGGGGGAATTGCCGCTGGTGGAGATACCGACGACGATATCACCGGGGGCGGCCAGCGCCTCCACCTGGCGGCTGAAGATCGCTTCAAATCCATAATCGTTGCCGATCGCGGTCAGGATGGAGGTGTCCGTTGAAAGGGCGACCGCCGGCAGCGCCTTGCGCTCCAGCTTGAAGCGTCCGACGATCTCGGCCACGAAATGCTGGCTGTCGGCGGCCGATCCGCCATTGCCCATGACCAGCAGTTTGTTGCCGTTGCCGAGAGCGGCTGCTATCAGGTTGCTCATCTCGGCGATCAGGGGGGCCATGTCCCGTTCCAATACATCGATCAGCGCCCGATGTTCCAGCAGCTGTTTCTTGATTTCGTCGATCATGTGACCTCCAGGGCGATGTCCAGTTGAACGGTGGGGGCGTTGCCGGTTACGCGGGCAGGTACAACTTCATGGAGACCAATTGGCGCGGAAACACCGGGAAAGGCCACGTCTTCCGCACCCCGCACGGGTATCAGCTCAGGGTCGGCCGCCTGTAATGCCGCATATTGACGGGCAAGGCTGCGCAGCGCGCCAAAAAGCGGCAGCCTGCAGATAGCGATTGCGGTATGTAATCCGGACCAGCCCCTGCGCCGGAAGTCCTTGAACTGCCGGTGATGCAGCATCAGGGTGAAACGGTGCCCCTGTCGCGCGGAAGCTACAATGGAGTCGATCGTATCGGACAGGCCGGCGGCATCCGTTTCCGGGCCGAAATACAGGCAGTAGTGGCGGTTGACGCCCCAGCGCGCCAGGTATATGTCGCGGCTGAGGCGGGCCTGTTCCCGGCGCCTCTCCTGCGACCCGAAAATGGTCTCGCGGTTGCAGACCAACTCCGGGTTTGCAGTCACACAGGTGTGATAGCCGCCCGTCTCCGCCCGGCGTGCGTAATCCTGCAGGCACCACTCGGCGCCATCCAGGCCTTCATCAAAACCGCCCAGCTGCTTCCGCATCTCACCCCTGACCAGGAGTGTGGCGAACGACAGTGAAAAGGTTTCCATCAGCGTACATCCAGGCCCGGGACGGGATACCGCGGGCGCGCCGCTGCCGCAAAAAAGCGGCGAAACGATGCCGACCTGCGGCATCCCGGCGGCATCCAGCAAGGCCTTCAGCCACCCCCCGCACACAATCACATGAGGCTGCACAATTACGGCGATATCGGCGTCCGAACTGGCCAGTCCCCTGTTGATGGCCGGGACAAGTCCCACATTGCGCGCAGTGGCCATAAACAGTCCGCGTTCCCCGAGCGGTTCGGAAAACTCCTCCAGCATCAACTCGGTTTCCCGGTTGCTGCCGTTATCGACGACGATCAGGCGCGCTTCCGGGGAATGTTCCAGGATAGCCGCCAGGCAGGCGCGTGTTTCAAAGGGATTGTTCCATACAGGTACGATTATGTCGACGGATGGTGAGGGCATGTCAGCGCGGAATAATGAGTAGTGGAATCTTTAGCACGGCTTCACCCAGACACGGAGAAATGCCAAACAAGCCCGAACACGGTGAAGGTATGGATGCAATACATGTCATACGTTCAATGTAGTGAATCTTGTTTGGCATCACCAGTCCGTTGCTGTTTGATTTTCTCCGTGTCCGTGTGGCGATTCGAAGTCTTACGACGTGATGGAAACGCGGCGCAGGAGATCGAGCTCGTCCAGCACCTTGCCGGAGCCGAGAACAACGCAGTCCAGCGGGTTTTCGGCGATCAGTACCGGCACCTTGGTTACCTCGCGCAGCAGCATGTCCAGATTGCGCAGCAGGGCGCCGCCGCCAGCCAGAAAGATACCCTTGTCGACGATGTCCGCAGCCAGTTCGGGCGGGGTCTTCTCCAGGCAGATGCGCACCGTATCGACGATCGAATTGACCGCCTCCTTGAGTGCGTCACGAATCTCGTCCGAGTTGACCTCGATGGTTTTGGGGATGCCGGAGACCAGGTCACGCCCCTTGACCAGTTTTGTCAGCATCTCGGGACCGGGGTAGGCCTCGCCGATGTCGATCTTGATCGATTCGGCCATGCGTTCGCCGATCTGCAGGTTGTATTTCTTGCGGATGTACTGGACGATGGCCTCATCCATCTTGTCGCCGCCCATGCGGGTCGACTGGGCATAGACAATACCGGCCAGTGAGATGACCGCCACCTCGGTGGTGCCGCCGCCGATGTCAACGATCATGTTTCCGGAGGCCTCCGTGATGGGCAGCCCGGCCCCGATGGAGGCCGCCATCGGTTCCTCGATCAGGTAGACCTCGCGGGCGCCGGCCGATTCAGCCGATTCCTTGACAGCGCGTTTTTCCACCTGGGTGATGCCGGAAGGCACGCAGATCACGACGCGGGGTCGCACCAGGGTCTTGCGGTTGTGCACCTTGTGGATGAAGTAGCGCAGCATCTCTTCGGTGATGTCGAAATCGGCGATGACGCCGTCTTTCATGGGGCGGATGGCGGTGATGGAACCGGGGGTGCGGCCCAGCATCTGCTTGGCCTCCATGCCGACCTTGAGGACCTTCTGCTGGCCATTGGGCATCTTCTGGACGGCGACGACCGACGGTTCTCGCACCACGATGCCTTTACCCTTCAGGTAGACCAGCGTGTTGGCGGTCCCCAGGTCGATGGCCAGATCATTGGAAAACATCCCGAACAGGTAATCAAATATCTTCAGCATTATTTTAAAATCCTTTCGTCAGTGCGTTGTATAGGTTTGTAAAAGGGCAAAAAGATTAGCAGAACAGGTCTGCAAATGCAAGCCTGAATGCGGGACCATCCGTAATCTTTCGCTGAATTACAGTATATTGAAGCTCTTGGATTGTGCTATGTTTTCGTAGTGGATATGGTGCGTTGGTGGTACTTCTGATGGTTGCGTATCAGGAAAAATTCAGTAAGCGAAGCGGAATATCGTTCCAACAGGTTCTCAGCTCTACTGTCTGACCGTGTAAGCAATTTGAGTTGTCAGGTCAGATCAAGGAGATCTGGTAAGACCAACACGGTACCAGTGGTAGGAGTCTGGAGATGTTGCCTCTCTTATACAAATGTCAACAGTGTCAAGTCCCGTCATATTTTGCGTAACCCAAAATGTACCACGAGAATTTGCTTCACAAGGAGGCTGAGTTGTAGTCGTATTAAGCCGTGCCCCGCCATTTACTTCCAACTTTTGCGAAGGAGTGGTAGTGCCTATTCCCACATTGCCAATAGAACTTAACCTCATTTTCTCAGTCAATTGGCTTACGCCGTCATTGTCATGAGTGGTGCTGAAAGCTATGTACGATGGGAACAATGTTGAGGTCACGTCCTCTTCGGCTCTTACCGACAGACTGGCCATGTTATAGCCCGCGGTACCAATCAACGTTCCAAATTGAAATATGCCGATGATGTCATTTTTCCGGGGTAGTCCACCGGGCCACAGGTTGGGGTCGTTATTCCTTTGCAAGGTAATGTTGGGAGCTTTAATGGGACTTAACGTACCGGTGTTGGTGAAACGAAACATCATCCCTGCCGATGCCACGTTATTGCCGGACACATTGACTTGAATTGGGGATAAGGGATCACTAGTCCCGATGCCAATAGATCCCGAGTCAGTTACGACAAATTTATCAGTTCCAACCGAATCTTTGACATTTAACTTCACGGTTTGAGCTGCAACGGCAAGAGGCATGGTAGCAATACCAATGGCAACGGTTGCAATGGCAATTATCAGACTTTTTCCGCTATTGATGACAGACCATTTCACCATAAATTCTCCCTTTGAGTTGTTCCTCATTGAATGGTTAGCTTGTCTACCCTCAAGGTGCCGTCGCTGATGGTGAGGGGACCTATTAAAACCGTTGACCCGACTTGATTTGTATACCCACTGTCGAAGCCGCCTTTCAAAATTACATTTACTGCTCTGTTGAGATTAAGGGATTCGGCATAATCGGTTGCCCATGTCATGATGGTGGAACCTGTTGAAGCATTGTTGTAGGCCGCTTGAATGGTTGTGTAATAAAGTGGAGTTCCATTCGGCAAATATACATGATGGTCGGTGTCTCTATTAAAACTAGCAGAAACATTCTTATCGCTGTCCATGGTAACAATACATGACGGGTTTGTGCCGCTACAAGCACCGCCCCATCCGGTAAATAAAGCATAGGTGTCAGGACTCGTATCCAATGTTACTGAAGTATCTGTTGTGAACGATGCCGAACAGACACTTCCGCAGGAAATCCCTCCAGGTAAACTGGTCACCGTGCCGGTTCCAGTGCCGGGATTACTAATGGTGAGAGTCGGCAGTATACCTGTTCCATTTAGAGACACCGAGAATGACGGTGTGACTGGATCATTTGATGGAATGGAGACTGTGGCATTCTTTGTTCCGGTTGTTGTCGGACTGAATTTCGCCTCAATAATACAGTTTGCTGAAGTCGCAAGTGTTTGTCCAGAACAACCATCCGTTGTTATAGCAAATTCGCTTGGATTCAAGCCGGTAAGCGCGATTGTCCCAATAACAAGACTACCTGTACCGTTATTCCTGATGGTAATTGTCTGACTGGAGGAGATTTTGTTCACGTAAACATTATTGAAGCTGATGGACACCGGCGTGACAGAGATAACAGGTATGTTGACTACTTTTGCAACCAGCTTGCCGTTCAGTAATATGAAATCCGTAAGCAGTGTCCCGTTGCTCTCGGTCTCGCTAATGACGTTTCCACCTTGATCGAAATGATATACTGTTGTTTTTCCGTTTACCGTCTTGGTCACACGCATGCCGTCGCCGTCATAGCCATAATTGGCAAGCGTTATTCCGCCACTCGAAACGCTGGTCAGGTTGTCATAGGCATTGTAGCCGAGGGTGTAGCTGGTTCCGCCCCAGATGCCGGTAAGCAGGGAACCATTGCCATTGTAGGTGTATGATGCTGGTTCGCCATTGGTCGTAGAATCAAGGCGGTTATTACTGTTTCCGACGTTGTAATTGTAGGTTGTGGATGCAGTGCCAACCGTTTTTGTCTTACGGTTGCCTACGTCGTAATATTCAAATAATCCACTTCCCCACGCTCCAGTAAACGTCGTTAGACGGCTTAAATCGTCGTAGTCAAAGTCCTGGCGGCTACCAACATTGCTGGTAAATACTCTCGTATTACCACGCGAATCATATTCATAATGGGCTGTCAATGCAGAACCAGATGTACCGGCAGCAATATCTGTAATGAGTTGTCTGTTATTGTAGGTAGGAGTGGTTACCAAATTGTTGTTATTGAATGTGTAAGATTTTGGAAGACCGGCATGGATGCCTGAAAGCTCAGTTGTGTAGTAGGAAACATTGTTTACAAAGTTAGTGATTGAAGTCACTTGGTTATTGGTGTTTATCCCGTAGTCAACAATTCTGCCTGACGGATAAGTGATTTTAGTTATAACATCATTGCCTGTATACCCATACTTGGTTAAATAGCTTTTACCTGCAATGTTCTCAGTTTTAGTTTCCTGACGATTTGTTGCATCGTAAGTATAGTCAATTCGCGCAGTACTGTTTGAAAGCAATGTCCTGTTATTGGCATTGTCATAATCAAAATCTATGATTTCATTGTTTTTACTGATTTTCTTAAGCCGATTGATTTCATCATAGGTGTAAGTGGCCGTACCAGAAGCATCCGTTCTCTGTTTCATGTTGCCGACATTATCCCTTACATACGTGATAGTGCCGGTTTCCGGATTGGTTTCTGAAACAAGGAAAGCTGGTTTAGCAAGGTCTAAAACAAGATTCTTATACAGGCCGTATACATAGCTGCGAGTCACAGTGCCGGTTGACATTGTCTGACTCGTTTGGGTGAGCTTGCCGAGAATATTTCTGGAATAGTTCGTTATTTTGGAATTCTGATCCTTCACAGCCATCAGGTATTTCTCGACAGGATCACCAAAGGCGGTATAGGTGAGGTAATATGGTAAGTTTTTCTTGTCTGTTACTTTTGTTGTTGTAACGTTCCCGACAACATTATAATTGTATGACTCACTGAAGGTGTCCTTGTCAGTAACCTTAGTCGGTCTGCCAAAGAAATCGTATTCGGTCTTGTCACCAATGTTGGAATCTGTATAGTCTTTAACACCATATGCCTTGTAGGCTGCTGTTGTAGTAATGTTTTTGGAATTAATGCTGCCAGTTGGGCGGCCAAATCCGTCGATGTAATATGTTGTAACGAACTGGCCACGAGTCTCTGTCTTTGTGGAATTATCCGGAGAATACGCGATATCCGTAATGTTTGATGGTGAACCAGATATTGGTGGCGTGATTTTAGTTAAACGTAGATTTTTGTCATACAAATAGCTTGTTTTGTATTGTACGCCCCTGCCGTTTGTCTCGCTTTTAACCGTGCCATCAACATTTATTTCACGGAAGATTGAAAATGGTGCCGGAAGCTTGTTGGTTTCTTTAGATATCCTCCCGTTTGACCATTCATATGTCATCGTGTTACCGTTGGCGTCAGTAACTTTTTTGAGATTGCCGCCATTTGGGCCGTATGGGGTATAGATGTCATCTTTTGGATAATATTCGTAGTCGGTTGTTACTCCATTCATGCTTGTTTTCGTTAAGTTGATGCAGTCAGGCGGAGAACTTGTGCCATACGTCCAACTGGCTGTTGATGTTCCAGTAAAACCTCCGGTTCCGGTGATCGATTCTGATGCAGGTTTGCCTTTGACAATGTTTTTTGTAACGTTCGTGCAGTAGGTAAGTATCTTTGTTCGGCTTGCATCTCCTGTTTCGACAATAGTCTGTGGGTCACCATAACTGTTGAAATTACTGAATCCGGTTTTATAGGGAGTCGATGCTGATTTACCATCACGGACCGTGCCTTTTAATGTGAGCAATGGCAGATATACGGCTGAATCAGTGATTGGAGTCCCAAAGCATCCCCAGGTCATGTTGCTTACACTGATGTTAGATAAGGCTGTTGCCGGTTTGTCCCAACTGAATGAATCCGTCTGCGGAACCCCATTAAAATTGAATACTTGGGTTGTCGGTAATCCAACTTTCCAAACATTGCCATTAGTGGTATTGCCCCACCCGTTATAGCTATAGGTTTCAGTAACTCCATTCGGTGCAGTAACAGTCGTTACATCTCCTGATGCCCCGCCTGAGCTGTAACTGTAGGTCCAGTTCCCGCCCAGCACTCCTCTAATGCTTTGGGTATCTTTCTTCCAGATAACTCTGAATGCAACACTGCAACCGCCAACATTAAAAAATTTGTCATCGTAAGTGTATTTGATTTTTCCACCAGCAGGAAACGTGATGTCCGACAATTCATATGTCGTGTCATAATCATATTGCCATGGATTTCCTACCGGCAACACAACCTTGTTCAATGCCTTGTATGCGCCTGCTGCCTGATATTCATATGAAATGGTTCTTAAATCGACTCCCGTGCCGGTGGATATTGATTTGAGCATAAATGTGGCTGGATCATAGGTGAACGTAACGACACGGCCCAGCGAGTCGGTTATGGTTTTGATTGTTGAGTCAGAACTGGTTCTATTATATGTGACTACTATGTTGGCGGTTTGAGCTGCGTTAGTAATTGAAGTGACTTGAGCCACATTTGTTAGATTGACGTTAGTGATATTAGATGTTCGATACCCAGCTGTGTTATTTGTAACCACATAGACAGTGCCATCAGGTGCGGTTATCTCCCAATCGCCATGATTGTTATAATCGTAAATTTTGAGAGTCTTCAGTCTCCAGAAATCCTTGCTTACCATACGTGTGTTGTCGGATGGAGCCGGATAAAATATCTGCTTAGTCCCATCAGGTAGTTCGAACACGGGGTTGTTCCCCCATGTCATGGTTAGCGGGTAATTAACATCAGACATCGCTGGAGGACTTCGTAGAATCCCCATATGCATTGACCAACCAGGACCGAGTGGGCTTTTGTCATATCCTCCTACAAATGCAGGAAAAGACGTATTATCCCTGCGGCCATAGATCAGGCTGTTATACGAGCGGTTGAGGGTTACATCCAATCCTCCCTTGCCTGGAAGTTTCAGGTCGGTATGGACTATCAGCATGTTGCCTGAAAATGGGTCTATGTGCTCAGTAATGGCATCATATGTAGGAGCGCCAAGCTTTCCACGACGATCATAGAAGGGGTCTGTATCGAAATCAGCAAAAGCACAGTTTGCTGTTAACGTCATTATGATTATGTACAACATTATGGTAGTGCGAGTAATATTAATCGAGCTGCTGGACATTTGCCCTCCCGAGACTCATCTCAATTGTTGCAAATTGCATTTAGTGATGCTTTTCGAATATGGTAATTAATGCTGCAAAAAACGATGAAATATCCATTCCGTTAGTTATGAGCCTCTGGAGCAAATAAAAGTCGATAGGCTGAATACGAGATGGAAACAAGAATTAATATTTCAAAGAGGCTATTTAACATAACTTTAACATAACTCTATTATTGAAGTAGCTCATACCAGTTATCTTTCAAGCCCTTCCATGTTATTGTCCTTCCAGACGATATTATTGGTTCTGGAACACCATAAGGCGAATATGCTAGAACAAAAAAATGGTCTTGGTCATTTGAATCAAATGTTATTAGCCCAGGTTTTTTAGATATATGCATGTCAATGAGTTCATTGGGTACTTTTAAAGCAGATTGAGAAGTAAGTAGTTGTATTGAATACTGTAAGGCTATTTTATTGTTGAAAAACAGCCATCGCTCTGCCTGACTCATATTTCTCCAATACATTCCAAAACAAAATCCACTGATAAGAATAATAGAGCCGATAAATATTATGATTTTTTTCATGTATATATTTCCTCGTAGTTATAGGATAGATGATCATCTAGGTAGCACGTGTAATTTTACGCCGCCATTATCATAGTTCTTCTGAAACATTCGATTCATCTGTTCATAGGTACTTTTTGTGCATACTAAACATCCTAAGGAGTTTCCGCCTGCTGTGCCTTCTCGTCCAGGATGTATCTGGACTCCTTCGTGAATTGATCCATCTGGATATTGAACTCGATTCCAATTATCAGTATTTGATAAGGTAGGTCGGCCAGCATTTTTATTCCGGTCTCCCATAAAATAATCCCTCACCTGACCAAGAAGTCCAGGCTCTTCTACACGAGGTCTTGGGGTAACATTATAATCCCCTTGAGGAAGTTGGTTGATATTTATAGATGTACCTGTATTAAAGGTTCCGCTTATAGGATTGCTCCCAAGGTTGTCAGTTGCCTTGAAGCTGTAACCTCCTTGTTTTAGCGGTCGGACTAACACGTCAGCCTCGCGTCCATCAGGGTCAACAAAACGATACGGGTTGTTAAAGGCATAGGCATAGACATTTAGCCTTTGAGGATTAAGCAGTATCTTTTCATTGGTCTTACTCGTAGCTGGGTCTACTGCCCTCACAGGATCGACAGCGGTAAATCTCCCAATCCTTGCATCTTCATATCGGGCACCAAAATATGATAGCCCCGTCTCTTCGTCCTTCTCCTTGCCAACAAAGCGCTTATCATTAGCCGCAGAGCCGGTAACAGCATACTCTTCACCAAATGGCTTATAGTCGGCCTTCCAGACGACTGTGCCTGTGGAATCGGTCATCGATAACGGTGTTCCAGCTGGATCAGTGTGATAGAAAAACACCTGTTCTGAGGCTAAACCAAGTGATGAGAAGCAACAGAACAACAATAATGTAAGAATGGCTCGAAGGGTCACGGTGCCTCCATGGGAAAATCTCAACTCACGCTTCAGTATAAATACAATAAGTTGCGCGTGAAGCTATCACCAGAAAAGATTAAAATCAACTATAATAATGTGTTTTTGCAAGGTTAACTCAACCGTTACGATATAGTTTTAATAAATGGCTCAATGAAGGCATGAAAAGAAAAAGAGCCGCCCATGGTTGGACAACTCTTCTGCTTACATCTCGATTTCTTTGTTCGCATACGACGTTTGGCTTCTTCCAATGAAACATTTTCATGATAGTGTCCGCCTGCCTTTCAACAAACGACCCATCACGCATGATCGCCGGAAGAACCTCGACGCTCTACTTCAACTTAATCATGTAAGGTGCGGGTTTTCTACTCTTCAAGATCAGCTTGAATAATCCGGCTTTGGAAATATACAGTTGTGAGGTTTTAGTGGGACCGACTCTCAGAATGTCTTCCCCGTTCACTCCGAAATACCCGATGCGCGGATTTCCATTAACAGCGAGACTCGTATTCTGAATATCAAGAACTCTGCACAGATCCTGGGCCTTAAGCCAGGTTTTCCCGTCCTCACGGATCTGGGCGATCTACCCGAAATCTTATCTCAAAACTTCCAGCAATAATTTTCTCATGATTACTTCCACCCGATAGTTTCTGAATGAAAATTGCTGACTTCTGAATCTGACCAATCTACCGGCTTATTATGGCTTCGAGCCCATCTGTTGTGTAACCCAGAGATCGAGTGTCTTAACTGAAATATTGAGCTGTTCAGCCACCTACTTACTTGTCGAGTAGATTTTCCACGTGTAACCTCCGTAGTGATGTTGGGCACTCATGATGTCTCTACGGTGTTAATAACTGGAAAATTTTTGTTAGTGTATTGAGGGGGAAAATGGGGGTGCAATTGGATGACGGCAAGGCATTCCAGGAACCGCCTGGATCAGCCATTAGCGAACTGATTCCGATTCAGTCTCCAAGACCAGGTCAAAAGTGGCCCGGCGCTGGCCGGCTTTGGGATAGTGCTGGGTAATCAGGCCGGCGTAGCCGCGCATGTCCACCAGGATGTGGATGTGGGACGGGCGGCGCGCATAGGGTGGTGGAAAGGAGGTCGTCAGGCGGTAGTGTCCCCGCTGGTCGGCAATGATGGTTGCCCGGTAGGAATCACTATACGTTCCGTCCGGACCGGCCTGCCAGAACTCGATGCGGGCGCCGGGGATCGGTTGGCAGGTGGCTGCTGAGCGGACGGTGCCCTCGAGGACATAGCCGCTGCCGATCTTGGGGCGCTGTGGTGCATTGGGGCGGTAGAAGGGGCCGATCTCGTCCTGGGGGGTGGGGGCGCATTTCCAGGCAGCCGCAACCGGGGCTGTCAGGGTCGCCAAGGTCGCAATCAGTGCGATGATGATGGTTTGGGTTATCCGGATCATGATGGTTTCCCCGCTGCCTCGGCTGGCAGAAGCCTCTGCAGGACACTCTTCGACAGCTCCAGGATATCCTCGAAGCCGGTGCCCTTCAAGGCACAGACCAGCTTGAAATCCGGTGTAAACTGGTATTTTTTGGGCTCGTTCCGCATCATGGCGATGATCAGGTCGGGCGGGGCCGGGGTGCGCGGATGGAAGGAGATGACCACGTTCTTCCCGTCGAAATCGATCTGCCGCACCAGCAGCCTTTTCAGCAGTATCCTCAGTTTCATGGTCTCGAACAGGTAGGCCGTGGCCAGCGGGTACGCGCCGAAGCGGTCGCTGACCTCGTTCTGCACATCCAGAACATCCTCCGCGCTCTCGGCCTGGGTCAGCTTCTTGTAGATCACCAGGCGCTGATTGGTGTCCTTTACGTAGGCCTCGGGGATGAAGGCCGGCACCCTGAGGTTGATCTCCGGCTCGACCCGTTCGATCATCTCCTCGCCCCGCATGCGGCAGATGGTCTCCTCCAGCATCTGGTTGTAGAGCTCGAAGCCGATCTCGGTCACGGTGCCGGACTGGCGGTTGCCGAGCATGTCGCCGGCGCCGCGGATCTCCATGTCGTGGGTGGCGATGCGGAAACCGGCCCCCAGCTCGGAGATGTCCTGCAGTATTCTCAGGCGCTCGCGGGCATCGCTGCTGATGACGCTTTCACCAGGGATCAGCAGGTAGGCGTAGCCGCGCTGGGTGGAGCGCCCGACCCTCCCGCGCAGCTGGTAGAGCTGGGAGAGGCCGAACTTGTCGGCATGATCGACGATCAGGGTGTTGGCGTTGGGGATGTCCAGTCCGGACTCGATGATGGTGGTGCAGAGCAGCAGGTTGGTCTCGCCGTGCATGAAACCGAGCATGACCCGCTCCAGCTCGTGCTCGTCCATCTGGCCGTGCCCCACGGCGATCCTGGCCTCCGGAACCAGCTGGGCCAGCAGCTCGGCCCGCTTGGCGATGGTCTGCACCCGGTTGTGAACGAAGAACACCTGCCCGCCGCGGCGCAGTTCGCGCATGACCGCCTCGCGGATCAACTCCTCGGAAAAGCGCGCGACAAAGGTCTTGACCGCCAGCCGGTCCACCGGCGGGGTGTCGATGATCGACAGGTCGCGGATGCCCATCATGGACATGTAGAGGGTGCGCGGTATGGGGGTGGCGGTCAGGGTCATGACATCCACCACGGCCCGGAAGGCCTTCAGGCGCTCCTTGTCCTTGACCCCGAAGCGCTGCTCCTCGTCGATGATCAAGAGTCCCAGGTCCTTGAAGGCCACGTCCTTCTGAAGCAGGCGGTGGGTGCCGATGACGATGTCGACATCACCCTTGGCGAGCCGCTCCAGGATGGCCTTCTGCTCTTTGGGGGTGCGGAAGCGCGAGAGCACCTCGACCTGGATCGGATAGTCCTTCAGCCGCTCGTGGAAGGTTTCGTAATGCTGCTGGGCCAGGATGGTGGTGGGGACCAGCACGCCGGTCTGCTTGCCGTCCAGGGCGGCCTTGACGGCCCCGCGCAGGGCGACCTCGGTCTTGCCGTAGCCCACGTCGCCGCACACCAGCCGGTCCATGGGGCGCGAGTGCTGCATGTCGGCCAGCACATCCTGGATGGCGGAGAGCTGGTCGGGGGTCTCCTCCCAGGCGAAGGAGGCCTCGAATTCGCGGTACATCTCGTCCGGCGGCGAGAAGGCGAAGCCTTCGCAAACCTGCCGTTTGGCATAGATCTCCAGCAGTTCGCCGGCCAGTTCCTCGATATTCTTGCGGGCTTTGCCCTTGGATTTCTCCCAGCCGCTGCCTCCCAGCTTGTCCAGGCCGGGCAGGCTCCCCTCCGGCCCGATGTAACGCTGCACCAGTCCGAGGCGGTCCACCGGCAGGTAGAGCTTGTCCCCACCGGCATACTCCAAGAGCAGGAAGTCGCCGGCGACACCTCCGACGCTGATGTGCTGCAGGCCGTGGTAGCGGCCGATGCCGTGGTCGATATGCACCATGAAATCGCCCGGCTTGAGTTCCGCCAGGGAGGCCAGGATCTGCTTCTTGCGCACTTCGGAGACGCCCCGCCGCCGCACGCGCCGGCCGAAAAGTTCTTCCTCGGCGATCAGTACCAGGCGGGCATCCGGCAGGCGGAATCCGTGGGAGATGTCGCCCAGCAGCAGGGTGATGGCAACCTCCTGATTCAGGTGGTGGCTGGGGGTGGTCAGCGCCTCGCTGAAGGATGCCTCGCTGATGTTGCAGGGGATTCCGTAGGGAGCCAGCAGTTCCCTGAGGCGTTCGGCCTGGGGGCGCTGATGGCAGACCACCAGCACCCGCTGTCCGCCATCCAGCCATCCGCGCAGGTTGCGGGAAAGCGGGGTCAGGGCGTGGGTGGTTTCCTTGGAGACCGTCACCCGCAGATCGCTGTTTGCCTGGCAGGGTATGGAGATAGTCGTCTTTTCGGCCCCGCCATCCAGGGTCAGTCCGGACAGTTCCAGACGGCTGTGCGCCGCTACGATGGCGTAGAAGGCCGCTTCGCCGAGAAACAGTTCCCCGGGTGGTGAATGGGGCAGGCCTGCGGCCCTTCCCTTGACGGCGCCAGCCGCGATCTCCTCGGCGAAACTCCCGATCGCGCCGCGGACCGCCTCGGGATCGAGCATGACCAGCAGGCTGCCGGGTGCATAGTCGAAGATCGTTTCCAGGCCGGGATGCAAGAGCGGCTGGAGGTATTCGACCCCGCGGAAATAGACCGAGTTCTGCAGGTCGGCCAGGCAATCGCGGCGCTTGTCGGCCCCGATATCCAGGTCGTCGCAGCATTGTTTCAGGCGCGGGGCGATATCCGCCAGCACGTCATCGGTCAGCAGGATCTCCCGCGAGGGGAGCAGGACCAGTTCCTCCACCGGCTGCAGCGATCGCTGGGTGAGCGGGTCGAAGGAACGGATGGTCTCGACCGTGTCGCCAAAGAACTCGATCCTCACCGGAGCCGCCAGGTTGGGCGGGAAGATGTCCAGGATGCCGCCTCGTACCGCAAAGCTGCCGCGATCTTCCACCAGGGGGACGCTGGCGTAGCCCATCTTGACCAACCGGGCCAGCAGGTCGTCGCGCTCGAAATCCTCCCCGGCTACAAGGTAGCAGGATGCTTCACTGAAGGTCCGCCGCGGCAGGACGCGCTGCAGGGCTGCCGCCACCGGCAGGACCACGACGCGGGCCAGGCCGTTCTGCAGGCGAAAGAGCGTATCGAGACGGGCGCCCGAGATGTCCGGGTGGGGCGAGGCGGGAGAGCAGGGCTGGCTGTCCCAGGCGGGAAACACAAGTGGCGAAGTGCCGGGGCTGGAAAAAAACGTCAACTCGCGCCGGAATTCATCGGCGGCATCCTGGTCGGCGGAGATGACCAGCAGATTCTTCGGCTGGCAACGCAGCAACTCGGCGATGACGAAGGCCGCTGTGGAGCCTTTCAGGCCGGGGAGCGAGATACAGCCGTCGCCGCGGCGCAGCGCGGCCAGGATGTCCACCGATTGTGGCAGCAGGTTGGGGGTGATTTGAGTGCTCACGGGTAAACCGGGGGGATACAGCTGAACGTCATTTACGTTTTCTCGCCTTGATCTTGGGCTTGCCGTCCTCTACCACAACCCGGAAGACCAGATCGGCGGTCCCCAGGCGGGCGGACAGGGCCGCCTTGTTTTTTTCAATTGTGGCTGCCACCAGCTCGATGTTCAGTTTGTCCACCGGCAGGTTACAGGCCATACGGGCCTCGCGCAGTTCCAGGAAGACCCGGTCCAGTTCCGGGTCATGGGTCGGCGTGTGATGTTCTTCGTGATGGCCATGTTTATTGTTGTTTTGTCGAAGATGCAGGTCCCGGATGAAACGGTCACGAGAGTACTTACCCTCTTCGATCAGGCGCAGGATACGGTTCCAGTGCTCGCGGTAGGTATTGAGGCGCGCGACCATCATCGTATATTTATGTTTGTACATGGTGTTATTGATCGGGGTGTTGGCGTAACGGCGCACCATCTTCTCGACCGTGCTCAAGAGCGGCAGGGGCTCGCGTTTTTCAAGACCGACGAAGTATTGATCGTAGCGAGTGATCAGCTCTTTGAGCTGGTTCTCGAGTATGGTCAGATCTTCGGCAATTGCCATTATATCCCCTGTAATTCCTTACCTTTTGCCAGTCAGCGGGTGAAAAACGAATATATCCAAGCGAACCAGTTATGTAAAGTCATATTCAGTCGCTATTGACTTGACGGTCTTTCCGGCATCGAATAAAATCACGCCCGGTTTAACTGAAAAAATACCAACATGCCGCATGGGCCGAGGTTGAAATGAATACAGTTGCTGCCGTCATACTTGCCGCGGGCAAGGGAACCCGTATGAAGTCAGGCCTGGTCAAGGTGCTCCATCCCGCGGCCGGACTGCCGATGATCAGCTGGGCGGTGGCTGCCGCCCGTTCCGCGGGGGCCGCTCCAGTGGTGCTGGTGGTGGGCCATCAGGCCGACGCCGTACGCACGGCCTTCCCTGGTGCGGCCGATATCCGCTGCGCACTGCAGGAGGAACAACGGGGAACCGGGCACGCCGTGGCCTGCGCCCGCAACGAATTGGCCGGCTTTAACGGCACGGTCCTGATCCTGTGTGGCGACACGCCGCTTCTGCGGGCCGAGACACTGCGGGACCTGATTGACTTTCATCGGGACAACGCTGCTGCGCTGACGGTGCTGACGGCTGTGCTGGATCACCCCCATGGTTATGGCCGGGTGCTGCGCGCGGCCGACGGCCAAGTGCTGCGCATCGTCGAGCAGAAGGATGCCACCCCGGAAGAACTGGCCATCAATGAGATCAACAGCGGCATCTACTGTATGGAGGCCGGCTTTCTGTTCGCCAATATCGATTCCATCGGCTGTGACAACGCCCAGCAGGAATTCTACCTGACGGACCTGGTCTCCCTCGCCGTCAAACAGGGACGCGTCTGTCTGGCCCGCCGTACGGAGGATGCCGACGAGATTATGGGGGTCAACGACCGCATCCAGCTGGCCGAGGCCGCACGGGTCCTGCGTGGCCGTATCAATCATGGGCTGATGAGCGCAGGCGTATCCCTGGTCGATCCCGAGCATACCTACATCGATCACGGCGTGCGGATCGGCTCCGACACGCTTGTGCAGCCCAACTGCACGATCGGCGGCGCCACGGTCATCGGCAGCGGCTGCACGATCGAGAACGGCGTCTCCATCAGCGGCTGCACCATCGGAGACGACTGCCACATCAAGGCCGGCTCGGTGCTGGAAAGTGCTGTGCTGCACGACGCAGTCAGCGTCGGCCCCATGGCCCATCTGCGCCCCGGTACGGTTCTGAAGGATCACGTCAAGATCGGCAATTTTGTCGAGACCAAGAAGATCACCATGGGGGAGGGGTCCAAGGCCTCGCACCTGACCTACCTGGGGGATGCCGAGATCGGCGGCAATGTCAACATCGGCTGTGGAACCATCACCTGCAACTACGACGGGGTCAACAAGCACCGCACCGTGATCGGCGACGATGTCTTCATCGGCAGCGACGTGCAACTGGTGGCCCCGGTCAGTGTGGGACGCAACTCACTGGTGGCGGCCGGCACGACGGTCACCGTCGACGTCCCGCCCGATTCGCTGGCCATCTCCCGTGTGCCGCAGGTCAACAAGGAAGGCTGGCGATTGAAGAAGAAACAGTAAGGTGCCCGACTCTCCCCCGATGGGCAGCTACCTCCTCATAAATCCGCTCTCCGGATCATATTCCCCCGCTCTTTGCAACGAGCTCCTCTCGCAGCTTAATTCAGTCTCCATATTCCCCGTCGTCCTGACCGTTACCGGTCAGGACGACGCCCGAGCGGCCTGTGCCGGGATCGAAGCGGTCTCCGAAAACCCGCTGGTGATCGTGGCCGGTGGAGACGGCACGGTCAATGCCGTGGTCAATGCTCTCACGCCGGGGCGAGCCACGCTGGCGGTCCTTCCCCTGGGAACGGCCAATGTCCTGGCCCTCGAGCTCGGAATCAGCAGCGTGACCGACGGCGTCTCCCGTATCGCCAGGGGCAATACCCGGCCGCTGGCGGTGGGGTCGATCGAGTCCGCGACCGGGTGCAGTCATCGCTTCATTCTGATGTCCGGTATCGGTCTGGATGGCGATATTGTGCGAGGTGTCCGGATCAGGGAGAAACGACTGCTCAAAAAGTGGGCCTATCTGCTCTCGGCCCTGCGTTGCCTGCTGGGATGGCGGCGGGGCACCTTTCCGCTGCTGGCGGACGGACAGGCCGTTGAGTGCCATTCGGTGGTCATCTGCAACGGATCCCGCTACGGCGGCAGTTTGGTCCTGATGCCGGAAGCGGACATCTCCTCACCGATCCTGGACCTGTTCTGCATCAAGGCCGAAGGCCGCTGGTCCTGGCTGAGGATGATCGCTTCGGTCCTGGCGGGTCGCCCCTGCCGTACGGGTGATGTGACGCGGCTGCGCGCCGGGCGGATTGAGGTGGGTGGTGGCCGGGCAGTTCAGGTGGACGGTGATTATATCGGCCAGGCCCCTGTCAGGGTCAGCACAATCGCCGGGTTTGCCCGGATTATAGTGTAAATGTCTCTGGGAAGGGCGGGTATTTCACGGCACCGCGTGGCAAAAATAACAT
The DNA here is from genome assembly GCA_021779135.1 of Deltaproteobacteria bacterium. Lineage (GTDB taxonomy): Bacteria > Desulfobacterota > Desulfuromonadia > Geobacterales > Pseudopelobacteraceae > CAIPTY01. The sequence continues at coordinate 5,581 of JAJYBH010000013.1, read as the reverse complement.
GAGTTGCACAACGTCTGTCATGCAACCCATGTTATCATTACAAGTTACCTGCCGGCAGCGCCGAATCAGCCGCCAGCGGTCAGTTCTTCCATTGATTTGACGGCTTCATTCAGCTTCATGTTAAGCTTCCTGAGCTCGTCATTAGAGTACACGGCACTTCCCCGTGATATCTCGCCCTTGATCCTATCTATTTTCTGCTGGATGGAATCCACTTCATTTGCGCAGTTTCTGGAAGCCAGCAGGCATTCATTCTTTCCGCTCTGCTGTCCCTGGACAGGCATCCTGTTCACCGCGCCCTCTTCCGCAACTGCCGGCATCGCCACTATCATTAGCGCGGCTGCCAGTAGAATCACTCTTTTGATTATCTGTCTCATAGCAGATATCCTCCGCCTTCGATCAACTTCCATGAAATTAAAATAGATGATTTCTTGTTTTATTGCAACAGATAATCATTATCATTATTACGTGTGATGCCAGGAGATTCGCGGTAATTCTTTTCTGAATCACCCGAAGTTTTATTGACGGATAGGTTCTAAGTTACTCTAACTTTTAAGTTTTATTAAATTTTTCTTGACAAGCATCCCCGTTGTGGCAAGAATGTCCGCCTATAAAGCACAATACAATACCGTGGTAAAACGATAATACTAAACCATTCGCGAGAATGGGACGGAAAGCCTACAGGGTCTCCTAGAGACAGCCGGGTCGCCGAAATATCCAAAGATATTCGGCGACCCGGCTTTTTTTGTGCCAGTTCCTGCCCGACCGCATGTGTCTTGGACCAGGGGAAGTATATAACATTGAAAGGACCTACATAGACCCATGTGCCGAATCGTCAAGCTGATACCCGTCTCCAATGCGCTTCGACTAATAGCCCTTTTTATTGTTATCTCAGCTCTCAATGGCTGTGCGGTAACGAGAATCGTAAATAGGGAATACCAGCCCAATCCCGTACAGTTGAAAGAACCTGTCGTACGCAATGAGTTTTCCGTTGCAAAGGGAGATGATGTCATCGGCCGGTTGGCTTTCATCCGTCTTGAAAAGGGGGATACGCTGCCGGACATTGCACGACACTTCAGCCTGGGCATCGACGGGGTCAGCGCCGCCAATCCGGGTGTAGATACATGGGTGCCCGAGGCCGGAAAACGCATTCTGCTGCCTCAGAGCTTTATCCTGCCGGACGCTCCCAGAAAAGGGATCGTGATCAACCTGGCCGCAATGAGGCTTTTTGAATTCAAGGGAGACAGCCGCTCACAGACAGTGCTGACCTTCCCGGTCGGTGTCGGCACCGAAGAGCGGCCCTCGCCCATGGGGCAGATGCATGTCTTGCGCAAGGTAAACCGGCCGACCTGGCATGTGCCTGCCTCAATTGCCGAGGATCATCGGAAAAAAGGGGATCCCCTGCCCGCCTCGATTCCGCCCGGGCCTCTAAATCCCCTGGGAGAATGTGCGCTCTACCTGAGCAGGCCGAGTTATCTGATCCATGGCACCAACAAACCTGCCAGTATCGGGCTGAGGGCCACCAATGGCTGCATACGACTCTATCCGGAAGACGTGAAAAGACTCTATGAGAACACTCCGACCAATACGCCTGTAAACATGGTTGACCAGCCATATCTCGTGGGTCAGGACAATGGCGTGGTTTACATGGAGGTTCATGCGACCACGGAAGGCTATGATGCTGCCGAGATGGACAGGATCTATGCAAAGCTGAGAGCCGTTGAAAAGGAATCAGGGCGCTCGCTCGACTGGAGTAAAGTCAAGAAGGTATTGGCCGAGGCCAGGGGGATCCCCGTCCCCATCTTCGAAACCAGGCCAGGACCGGGAAAAGGTGTGGCGGAACCCATGGAAGTCAGGCACCCCGGCAAATTGTCCGGCAGCCCCGAAATTCCGGAACTGAAAGCAGATGCGTGGTCTGTTTTGGCTGCTGACCTGCGTGACGAGACCGATGCCGTGAGGCTGGCCGCCATTATCAACCATCAGGGACCGCAAATCCCGGCCAGGGTGATAGCAAGAAACCCCGGCTACCGCGTTGTCGCCGGGCCTTTCAATGATGTCACCGAGGCCAGGCAAGCAATCAAACGCCTGAAAATAGATCTGGAACTCGATGGCAGACTGATTGAACCTGTCAAAAAGAAATTGTAGAGAGAGAGGAGGTGAGAAACGATGAAGAAGAGTCTATTGATGACCTCAACGATGCTTGTACTTGCTATTGCCGTGGGGGGGTGTGCAACAAGAGGCGACCTCGAAAAAGTTCAGTCTCAGCAGATGATGACTGGTGCGAAAGCTGACCAGGCGGCGCAGGATGCGCAGGCTGCCAAGGCGGCGGCTGACGCGGCCACGTTAAAGGCAGAGGCAGCCGCAACCCGGGCAGAAAATGCCCTGAAGATGGCAGAGGAAAGGGAAAAAATCGCAGATGAAAAGGCGAAGGTCGCAGATGAAAAGGCGAAGAAGGCTGATGATATTTTCCGCAAATCAATGAAGAAGTAAGTCATTCACGGTGGGTGCTGATAAGGCTCCCGAAAGGAAGTGGCAGGGTTGTGATACTCTGCCACTTCCTTATGTTTCCTGCGTCAAGGTCTTTCCGGATCTTTCGAGCATGTGTCAATCCGGGGCGGCGGGAAGAGGAATGGTTCTGCGATCATCGTCCGCTTGTCAACGAACACGAAGGTGGTTATGGGTAAAAAACACAGCAGGATCGGTCGGCATCTCAGCGTATTTCTTGTCTGCTTCATCATCATGCCGATGCTGATATGCGGATGCAGTCACATCAATGAAGGCTCCCGGGCCACCGCAACCTTCAAGGAGGCGAACGATCAATTCAGCCAGGGAAGCTACCAGGCATCTCTGGGCACATATCAGCAGATCATGGGAAAATATCCCACGACAGGTGACAGGGTTCTTTTCGAGATGGGCATTATTTACGCGTATCCCGGGAATGATCAAAAAGATTATCAGAAATCACTGGAATGTTTTCAGAAGATTATCAAGGAATTTCCGCTGAGTGGCTACAAGAAGGACAGTGAGATGATGATATTTAATATCAACAATACCATCATCAAGGACAGGACGATTGCAGCGCAGCAAACACAGATCGATGCCCTTCGGCACGTGCTTACAATCAACAGCAATGACATTGCTACCCGACAAAGCAAGATTGAAGCGCTTGAACACGATCTTGCGAGCAAAGAGAATGAGATAGTAAAACTGAAAAACGAGGCCTTCGCACTCCAGAAGGGGCCGGCAGACAAGATTCTGATAGAAAAGAAAGAACGGCGCTTGACATTGCTCTCAAGGGGCAAGGTGCTCAAAACCTACCAGATCGCCCTGGGGGGAAACCCGGATGGTCCCAAAGAAAGGCAGGGCGATAACAAAACCCCTGAGGGGACCTACGTTATCGATTCAAGGAACAGGAACAGCCGTTATCACCGATCCCTTCATATCTCCTATCCAAACGAAAAAGACAAAAAGCGGGCCAGGGAACTCGGCGTCTCACCGGGCGGGGACATCATGATCCACGGCATCAAGAACGGATATTCGTGGGTTGGTGATATGCACGCAGGTGTTGACTGGACGAAAGGGTGCATTGCCGTTACCGACGAAGAAATAGAGGAAATTGACAGGTTGGCGCCAAATGGCACGACCGTTGAGATCAGGCCGGGAAGTCGTGATGGAGAGTAGTTGATTTGCGACTGACTTTCCTTCCACCGTAAAAATATGATAAAAAATTGAAGGGTCAGGGTGAAACCTGCTCTCTACTCTCCCTCGTAATTTTTCCCCGCCAGCTATCGCTCATTTCAGATTTGATTCATGACTACTTCCCGGGCAGACCCTGGTGACCTGCATAAATTTGCGGCACGCTCCCTGACCCGGTACAGCAGGCCATTGCTAACCAGCCGAAATCAAGGCGAAATAAACAAGTACCGACTTGGCACACACCGTGTAAAAAGATTTCGATGATGTTTCGGAATTATTATTGTGCAGGCAGGCTATGCTGCACACGGAGGTGGGTCATGAAACTGATAGAAGCCGTCATAAATCGACTCAAGCTGGAAGAGGTGCGGTATGCCCTCGATGAAATCGGAGTTGATGATTTCATGGAAAGTGACGTCATTACTCACAGCCAACAGAAGGGGCAGGTAATGATCTTTCGCGGCGCCAGGTTCCTGGTGAATCTCGTTGAGAAGGTGAAGCTCGAGATCATTGCGGCGGACGATTCGGTGGAAAAGATCGTTGAGGTGATCAGCTCCATTGCCAGGACCGAGAGCAAGGAAGATTGCCGGATGGCCATACGTCCTTATCTGGAAGCGATCTGAGTGGCTGGCGACTGTGCGTCTGCCGGCGTTGGACCCTCGTTACAGAAACTGGCTAATCAAGACTCGCCTCAACCCCCTCCGGATAAAGGCGAGGAAAATAATACCCCACCAACGATGCAGGAAAACCAAGCTTTACAGGTCCCTTTTCCGAATCAGAAACTAAATAGTCTTTTTCCAATAAACTACTGACGACCCTGCGCGCCGAACGTTCGGGCATTCCGATGATATTCGGGATTTCTCCACGAGGTATTTCTCCGCGTAAAAATACATCTCTCAGTAAATGACCAGCTTCAGGTTTCAATTCACCAAAAGAAACTTGACGATCAACCACCGCTTGTATTCTTTTCTGCATTCCATCCAAATCCAAAAGGCCTGACATAAAGTCAATCTGGTCAATTGCCGTTTTAAGGAAAAATTTACAAAATCCCAACAGCCCCGCTTGTGTCAAATTTCCCCGGCCATCCAGATCTCCTCTACGAGGTTGGTCTGCCCCAGCCAAGAAAGCAAGATACTCTTCTCGATTTCTTGCGAAACCCCGGGAAACCGTCCACAACCCGTGGCCATCTATTTTTGCCTTTTTCAGGTAGGCATGAGTCATAAGACGTGTAACTCGCCCATTACCATCCAGAAAAGGATGAATCCATGCAAGTCGATGATGAGACGCCGCCGCCGCGATAACTTGACTTAAACCTTTTAGCTTTTGAGGGTCGTATGCTTCTTCGAATCTCTTCATAAAAGTGCATAGGTATTCTGATTTAGGCGGCAAATGCCTCCCGACCTTAATCTCTAATTCCCTTGTTTCACCAGGGATCACTTTTTCAGTTTTTCCATCTGCTCGCTGTACGACAAGATACTCCTCCGGCATCCGCTCATAAAATTCCTTATGTATCCAGCACAAAAAGCTCTTGCTTGTAATGATTGTCCCGGGAGTAGCCTCGATGTGGGCCTCAATGTGTTTCTGTACTTCTATGTGTGCTTTGCTTTCCAATTGTTTTGCTCTTTTTGCAGGATCTTTGGAAAAGTCTTCTCGCATAGCACGATCAATGTCTACAGGATGGGTGTTGTGCCCTTCTATTAAATTGGAATAGTAGCAGTTCATTCTTCTTACTAATTCCACGACTCCTCTACGTGTAACTGGATGAACAGCAGCACTGATGCCGGCAGATTTACGAATCACCTCAATCGCCAAATCGTCGAGTTCTCCCGCAGGATCAGTAGGCATCATTGGTTCCATTTCTGAAATCTTTGTATAAAAACCATCTTCCATG
>JAJYBH010000113.1 GCA_021779135.1 Deltaproteobacteria bacterium | reverse complement strand
GATGGGTGTTGTGCCCTTCTATTAAATTGGAATAGTAGCAGTTCATTCTTCTTACTAATTCCACGACTCCTCTACGTGTAACTGGATGAACAGCAGCACTGATGCCGGCAGATTTACGAATCACCTCAATCGCCAAATCGTCGAGTTCTCCCGCAGGATCAGTAGGCATCATTGGTTCCATTTCTGAAATCTTTGTATAAAAACCATCTTCCATGTTGATTCCCCTGACATAGGCCGGTATTTTGGCCGATATTAAATCTAGTGACTTTAATTAATTGCGAGACCGCTTTTACCCGTGAATTATTAGTTGCGTTGAAATTTGGCCGGTTATATGGAAGAGCCAATAAAATAAAAAAATAAGTTGAAACGGGATGTTGCAATTAATTTAACATAAAGACATCGAAAGTTTTGGCCGATGTTTTTGTACCGTATTTTACCAAAGAAATAAACAACATTCTCACTTTTTTAATTTTGCTGGCCGATGTTTTGGCCGATCTTACGGAAGCTAAAAACAAAAAAGGACCATTTAGGTCCTTTGTCTCAGCATGATACCCTGCGGCCCATTTGGTATGGGCCGCAGGGTATTGGTATTATGTGCTAACGGCTGTGAGCTAACCGGCGCGCAGTTTTTTCTCGCGTCCGGTTGGGCGCGTTGTTGGACGCGATGAAGTGTCTAAAAGTCGGCCGCTGGCATACTTGTGAAGTACGCTTGCAATCAATGTTTGATAGGGCATGCCTTCCTCTGCTGCCCGCATTTGGATATCCTCCAAGTCACGAGAAGAAAGGCGGATATTAATGCGTTTGTCTTTTGAAAGTGTGGCCGAAGCACTTGCTGCATAACGCTCGATCTCGTCATTCAAATTAGGTACCGATCTCCATTCCCCCTTCTCGAACGAGCCGAGAACGCCCTCTTCATATTTTTTATCTTCAGTTTTCATTTTTTTTTTCATTTTTGATCTCCTCCGGAAGATAGCTTCTGGTAGCGCTTCGGCTTGGAATAATCGTCTTTAGAAATATTTCTTCATTTGTTTCGACAAAAGGAACCAAGAAAGCGTAACCGCGAATGCGGACGATAAGTAGGCGCTGGTTTGGGTATTTGTCTTTATTTGGGTGTGCGACTACATCGAGAAGCGCCCCCTGGGACATGGCTACCAGAACCTCCTCAAAGGATATCCCGCGCTCCGCTTTGAGTTGCATGTTCTTATCTGCGTTCCAATTGATTGGCTTCATAAATTAACCATAGCTTCGTGTGTGCCGTTTGTCATCATATTTTATGATCTTCAAAACTGACTAATTCCGGGGCAACACACAGGGACACCTTACCTATTTCATGGGCTCAGACTTTAATTGGCATGGTGTCCATTTATTTCCGTCATTGTACCGGCAACGTAACCGTCTTATTAAACCGAATACCCTCTGCATCAATGATATCAAAGTAAATCGTGACTTCGCTTGGCGAACCGGGCCGGTTGTCAGGTAAGTACACGCCATAATAAAGAGGTAACTTGAATGCTACAATTCCGTCTGCTCCCCCCGAGTTACTGGAATACGTCATTGTCCCATCTGAAAAGCCAAAATATACAGTGGAAATCGAAAATGGAGTCACAATTGAACCGTTACGTGTGGAAATGACTCGGTACGAGCCGAATACCTTTTCCGGAAACTCGACAAAAACCTGGGCAGGTGAGGAGGTCGCTGTTGCACCGCTGGTTCCGTTAAAGTTGTCTGCTATTAAGGTTGAAGTTGGGCTCAGCCCCGAAGATGAATCGTCTGTTACGTAAACCGGATTGGAAAAGAAGGTAGACGCCGTGGAGAAATCGTAAGCCTGTTTCCGTCCATTCACGGTTGCGATTACAGGTATGTCGAAAGTATACGATTGATTTCTTATGTAAGGTGAAGAGTTGACGACAGTCAATATCGTTCCGGTAGGATCAAGGCTTCCGGAAAGGGTGGCCACAGAAAGAACCTTTCCATAATCAAGGTCGGATGATGGGGCAAGGTCATTCAGGTACGTTGCAGTTACGTTACCGGAGAGTTCAACCGGATAATTAAAAACGATCTTTATGATGCTATCCGACTTTATGGCTTGTATAGCTTGTGTGCTTGTTGTCATTGGGCCATTATTAAGGAGATTGGACCCGATTATCTGGATGGCATCATCTCTTCCGGCCGGTATGAGTGAGATGGAAACTGTCCGTGCGCTGTTTTGAGGCTGATAGTTATATACAGGTGTGGTCGCAGGATAAAGGATGTTGCCGTTTGTGTCATATTTTGGAGCTGTCATAATCGAGTAGGTTGCTTCCTGGTTCAGACCTTCTAGAATTGCCGTGCCGTTTACATCTGTAACAGATGATATGGCCGTCCCATAGTTGAGGCTGTACTGATTTGAAGCAGATACGACGACACCTGGGACAGGTATGCCGTTGTCCGTAACGATAACTGTTACATTACATGCTTTGCCCAGTTCAATGCTCCCCAGTGTGACACTGATTGGCATGCCATCTGTTGAAACCGGTACCGTTACCGTAATGCGGTAAACTGCATAGCCAGGTGCGGAAATACTTAATTCATACCCCGAATATGCTGCAGTCGGGATTAAGCCGGTAAATGTAAACGTACCTGCCAGATTGGGATCATTCGAACTGATTGAGGTCACACTCAGTTTTTTGCCGTTGCACAAGAGAGTTACTTCTGCGCCTACAATTGGTGCTCTCGATGAACTGTCAATCACCCTGCCGGTGACGATTGCATTTGGTTCTGCATTTCCCAATATAATCCTCTGGTCGTTGCTGCCGCATCCCCCGCAGATAAATACGAAACTAACCAGAAAGATCAACCTCATTACAGTTGAAAACATCTCCCCCTCCTTTGTTTAGCGTAGGTTATGTAAAAATTTCGTGCCAGGCTTGCAATCGTGTAAACACAGGTCTTGTTGCATAACTGCAAACCTGACACTACAACCTCCCTAAAAGTCTTTCTTTGCAGTGTTCCGGGAACAACCCCTTCCAGGCAGTCGGATGTATAGCACGGGGTCGCTGAAAATGAAATTATTATTGATTTTTGCCAATAATTTGCTGCCGGTCGGGCTGTTGTCATGTTCAGTAGCAGGATTGCAAAGACACTTCATTCTGAAACAGCTTTGTGATAGATTGAAATGTCAATTTGTACGAAAAGGACCCCTCCCATGTCACACACCAGCATCATCATCAAAGGCGCCTGCGAGCACAACCTCAAGTGCATCGACGTGGAGATCCCCCGCGACCAGCTGGTCGTCATCACCGGCATCTCCGGCTCGGGCAAGTCGACCCTGGCTTTCGATACCATCTACGCCGAGGGTCAGCGCCGCTACGTGGAATCGCTTTCGGCCTATGCCCGCCAGTTCCTGGAGCAGATGGAAAAGCCGGATGTTGAGTCCATCGAGGGGCTTTCGCCGGCCATCTCCATCGAGCAGAAGAGCACCAGCAAGAACCCGCGCTCCACGGTCGGCACGGTGACCGAGATCTACGACTACCTGCGCCTGCTGTTTGCGCGCGTGGGGCATCCCCACTGTACCTCCTGCGGCAAGGAGATCACCTCCCAGACCGTTTCCCAGATGGTGGACCAGATCTTGGCCTTGCCCGAAGGGAGCCGGCTGACCCTGCTGGCGCCCATGATCCGCGGGCGCAAGGGGGAGTACAGGAAGGAGCTCAACCAGCTGCGCAAGGAGGGCTTCACCCGCGTGATCGTGGACGGCCGGATGCTTGAACTGGCCGAAGAGATCGAGCTGGACAAGAAAAAGAAGCACGATATCGACATCGTCGTGGACCGGATCGTGGTCAAGGATGGCGTCCAGCGCCGACTGGCCGATTCACTGGAGACGGCGCTGCACCATGCCGAAGGTGTGGTGAAGGTGTCGGTCGCAACTTCCCAGACCTCCGAGGTTTCCAAAACCTCGGAGGTCTCCCGGAAACGACCGGAAAAAGAACGAATCCTGCTCTTCTCTGAAAAGCTGGCCTGTGTCGATTGCGGGATCTCCTACCAGGAGATCACCCCGCGGCTGTTCTCCTTCAACAACCCCCACGGCGCCTGCCCGGATTGTACCGGACTGGGTACGCGCATGTATTTCGATCAGGAACTGGTCATCCCGAACCCGGAGCTGTCCCTGCGGGAAGGGGCCATCGCCCCTTGGGAAAAGCGCCTCTCGGGGTGGTTTCACCTGATCCTGGATGCCCTGGCCAAGGCCTACAAGTTCGACATCCGCACGCCCTTCAAGGATCTGCCGGATTCGGTGAAGGACGCGATCCTCAACGGTTCCAAGGGCGAGAAGATCGAGTTCTGGTGGGAGGAAGACGGCGACCGTCGCCACACCTACCAGAAGGAGTTCGAGGGGGTCCTGAACAATCTCCAGCGCCGCTGGCGGGAGACCGAGTCCGATGCGGCCCGCGAGGAGCTGGAAAAGTACATGAACGTCATGCCCTGCCCGACCTGCAACGGGGCCCGCCTGCGGCCCGAGGCGCTGCACGTGCTGGTCAAAGCGCGCACCATCCGCGATGTGACGGCCCTTTCCATCCGCGACTGCCTGACGTTTTTCGCGGATCTGCAGCTATCCGACAAGGAGCAGGAGATCGCCCGCCGCATCCTCAAGGAGGTGCGCGAACGGCTCTCCTTCCTGGTAAACGTGGGGCTGGATTACCTCTCCCTGGACCGCACGGCCGGGACGCTCTCCGGCGGCGAGGGGCAGCGCATCCGCCTGGCCACCCAGATCGGCTCATCGCTGGTGGGGGTGCTCTATATCCTGGACGAGCCCTCCATCGGCCTGCACCAGCGCGACAACGCCCGTCTGCTGGATACCCTCAAGCATCTGCGCGATATCGGCAACACCGTGCTGGTGGTGGAGCATGACGAAGAGACCATCCTGGAGGCCGATCACCTGATCGACATGGGACCGGGCGCCGGTGTGCATGGCGGTGAGGTGGTGGCCCAGGGGACCCCGGCCGAGGTGATGCGCAATCCGGCCTCGCTGACCGGCCGCTATCTGTCGGGCGAACTGAGCATCGCGGTGCCCGGGAAGCGGCGCAAGGGCAGCAAACATCTGCGGATCGTCGGCGCCAGCGAGAACAACCTCAAGGATGTCACCGTCGAGATCCCGCTGGGGGTCATGACCTGCGTCACGGGTGTCTCCGGCTCGGGCAAGTCCACCCTGGTCATCGACACCCTGCACAAGACCCTCAGCCAGCGCCTGTACCGCAGCCGCGAGAAGGCCGGGGCGGTCCGGGACGTGCTGGGGCTGGAGTACCTGGACAAGGTCATCAACATCGACCAGTCCCCCATCGGCCGCACCCCGCGCTCCAACCCGGCCACCTACACCGGCGTCTTCGGCGATATCCGCGACCTGTTCGCCAACCTGCCCGAATCCAAGCTGCGCGGCTACAAACCGGGGCGCTACTCGTTCAATGTCAAGGGAGGGCGCTGCGAGGCCTGCTCCGGCGACGGCATCATCAAGATCGAGATGCACTTCCTGCCGGATGTGTATGTGGAGTGCGAGGTCTGCAAGGGGGCCCGTTACAACCGCGAAACCCTGGAGGTGCTCTACAAGGGGAAATCCATCGCCCAGGTGCTGGGATTGACCGTTTCCCAGGCCCTGGAGTTCATGGGGGCCATCCCGCGCATCAGCAACAAACTCAAGACCCTGGAAGAGGTCGGGCTGGGCTACATCACCCTGGGGCAGTCGGCTACCACCCTGTCGGGCGGCGAGGCCCAGCGGGTCAAGCTCTCCAAGGAGCTTTCCAAGCGTGCCACCGGGCGCACGGTCTACATCCTGGACGAACCGACCACCGGCCTGCACTTCCATGACATCGCCAAGCTGCTGGACGTGCTGCACAAGCTGGTGGATTCCGGCAACACGATCGTGATCATCGAGCACAACCTGGACGTGATCAAGACCGCCGACTGGATCATCGATCTGGGACCGGAGGGGGGCGACCGGGGGGGCGAGATCATCGCGACCGGGACACCGGAACAGGTGGCCCGGATCACCCGGTCCTACACGGGGCAGTACCTGCGCAAGATGCTCTGATGGACCTGAAAGACATTGAAAAGAAAGGCCCGCGGTGATGCTGCGGGCCTTTCTTTCGTATTCGGCCCGGCGCGGTTCAGTGTACCGCGCAGGAGATGCAGGGGTCGAAGCAGCGGATCAGGCGCTCGCAGAAGATTCTGGTCTGATCATAGCCGGCGCCATCCATGACGGCGACCAGCGACTTCAGGGAGGTCTCCATGGCAGCCTGGTTGATGGAGGTGGGGGTGATGATGTTGGCGCTCGTGCAGATGCCGCTGTCATCGAAGCGGTAGCTGTGCAGCAGGACCCCGCGCGGCGCCTCGATCAAGGCCGTCCCTTGGCCGGCCGCTGGGATGACCTCGACAGGAAGTTCGCGATTCAGTCCATCGGCCAGCAGTTGGGCGATCAGCGCCAGGGAGCGCTCCACCGCCTGCCGCATCTCCACCATGCGCACCGGCAATGAAGCGCTGGCAGGGGCGCTGGAACGTCGCTCCGCATATTCAGCGGGTGTTGAGAGGTTAGCCCTTGCCAGGGGGCCGACCATGAAAACCGTTTCACCGTCAAAGCGGCTGACCTTGGCGTGGGTGTGCGCTTCGACCCGCTCGTTCAGCCAGGCAGCGGCTGAGTCAGCGGGAATAGCCGCTCCGTTGCTGGTCAGCAGATGATCCCCGAACAGCGGCGGACCGCCGCTGATTGCGCAGCCATGAAACAGGGGCAGGGGCGGCAGCAGTTCAGGCAGCGCGGCGACGAAACCGGCCACGGCAGCCAGATCGTCGCGGACTGCCGTCAGCCCATCGCTCAGGCGCTGCATCTGCTCCGGCTTCGGCACGCTGCCAACTCCGCCCACCTGCAGGTTGAAGGGATGAATCGCCCGGCCGCCGACCGTTTCCTGGATCTGGTTGCCGAGGGCCTTGATGTTCAGCCCGCGCCGCAGCTCCTGCGGAGCCACGTCCGCCAGGCCGGGAAACCCCCCCACGCCCAGGTAATCCGGCAGGGCCAGGCAGAAGACATGCAGGGCATGGCTCTCGATCTGGCCCCCCTGCACCGCCAGTTGACGCAACAGGCCGGTCTGGCGGGAGACCTGAACACCCAGCGCCAGTTCCAGCGCCTGCAGAGCCGCCACCTTGTGGACCGTGGAGCAGATCGAGCAGATCCGGCAGGCGATTTCGGCCACCTCGTCGAAGCGCCTGCCGACCAGCAGCGCCTCGAACAGGCGCGGCGACTCGTGCAGATGAAAGCTGACATCCACCACCCGCTCCCCTGCGCGAATCAGTTCCACGCTGCCATGCCCTTCAACCCTGGTCAGGATATCGATCTTGCCCGAGCCGTTCATGGCTTCCACCCCGGACAGAAACGTTGCAGCCGCTCACCTACGGCATGGCTGTCGTATCCCTTTTGCAGGTAGATCTCCATCGCCTCGGCCAGGTTGTCCTCCGCTGCCGGGCCCCGGCACCCCTCGCAGGGCACTCCCAGGCTCGGGCAGCGGGCGTTGCAGCCACCCAGGGTCAAGGGTCCGAGGCAGAGCATGCTTCGTTCCGTCAACAGGCAGAGGTTCTCCCGCATGCGGCACTCCGTGCAGACCGGATAGCTGATGGGGGTCGGCAGCGCCCCGCGCAGCAGGCCGGCAATCAGCGTGAGCAGTTCCCCTTTTTCAGGCGGGCAGCCGCAGATGACGGCATCGACCTTTACCACGGCATGCAGGGGGCGGGGGGCGGAGGTCTCGCCGGCGACCCGGCTCTCGCCATACACCTGTTGGCGCAGCAGTTCACGATCCTCCCCGTTTTTCAGGGCCGCCACGCCGCCCCAGGCCGCGCAGGTCCCCACGGCGATCAGATAGCGGCACGTGTCGCGCAACGCCAGCAGCAGCTCATGCTCATGCGGCATCGAGAGGCAGCCCTCCACCAGGGCGGCATCATATGCACCCTGGAGGATGGCCGGTGAACAGGCCATCGGGAAAAAGTGAAACTCGACCTTCTCCAACAGTTGCGGCAGCTCTGCCTCACAATTCAGCAGCGTGAGCTGGCAGCCGGAACAGGCGGTCAGGCCCGCTATGGCGATTCTCAGTCGTTTCATGCCAGGGCCCCCTCGATCCCCTGCAGCTGGGCCAGGCTGAAGACCGGGCCGTCGGTGCAGCAGAGGAACGTGCCGACAGCGCAATGGCCGCAGCGCCCCAGGCCGCACTTCATGCGCCGTTCCAGCGACAGATGGATGCGGTTGTCGCTGAGCCCCAACCGCTGCAGCCCGGCCACCAGATAGGGGTAGACGACTGGCGGACCACACAGCGCGGCACAGGTCCGTTCGGGCCGGATGGTGAGCTGCTCCAGCAGGGCCGGCAGCAGAGCCACGCGACAGTTGGGAGGACCCTCCAGGCAATGATCAGGGCGGTCAACCGACAGTTGGATGCGGATGTCACTGCGATGCCCCAGCTCAAGAAGCTCATCCAGAAAAAGGAGCACACCCGTTTCCCGGGCACCGTAGAGCAGGGTCACGTCACCCCAGCGCTGGCGTTGTTCAACGAGTGCCAGCAGCAGTGAGCGCAAGGGCGCCATCCCCAGCCCGCCGGCGATCAGCAGCAGATCCTGGTTTTCGTAGCTGTCGAGCGGGAAGCCGTGACCGAATGGGCCGCGCAACCCCACCGCATCGCCGGGCAGCGCCATTTTCAGAGGTGAGGTGACATGGCCCACATGCCGGATGCAGAGTTCGATCGCGCCATCCGGGGAGGGGCTGCCGCAGTACGAAACAGGGATCTCGCCGATACCGGGGAGTGACAGCTCAAGAAATTGCCCGGGGAGGAAGGAGGCGACAGCACTGGTGGCGGCATTTCCCTTGCAGCTCAGCGTGTAGAGGGTGGTGTCACCGGTCAGGTGGCGGACAGTCGTAATGGTTGCCGGTACCGGCAGGCAGGCGCTCATGGTTTGCCCCTCTCCAGCCGCTCCGCCAGGGGGCGCAGGTCCAGTCCGGCCGGGCAGGCCGCCCGGCAGCGGCCGCAGCCGACGCAACTGGGGATCCCCTTGAGCTGTCCGAACCCGCGGTATTTGTGCCGGTAGCGATAGCGGAAGCGCTGTGCCCGATCCTTCTGGAAGGTCATGCCGCCGGCAACCTCGGCGTGGCTCTTGAACAGGCAGTTGTCCCAGCGCCGCAATCGCTCGGCGGAGCTGCCGTCCAGTCCGCCGAACTCCAGGACATCGAAGCACGCGCAGGTGGGGCAACAGATGGAACAGGCCCCGCATCCGAGGCACTTCTCGGCCAGTTCCCGCCAGTCGGGCAGGTCGGGGTCCAGTTCGGACCCGGTCGGTGGTGGAAGCTGCCGGCCGAAGAAACGGCGCGTGTCCTCGGGGATGGTCAGTTCCCGCTCTGCGATGATTTCTCCCAGCGCCCGCAGTAATTCGTCTCCGCGCGAGGAACCGCTGCTGACCGCAAAACCGCCCTCGATCTGCTGTAGGAACAGATCACAGGCAGCCCGCAGCGGAGAGTGGTGGATGTGGCATGAGCACAACTCATCGGGGGTACAGGATGTGCCGATCAGGGTCAGGGAGGAGCGCCGCGCGGCATAGACCGGCTCCGGATCATCGCCCAGGAACATCCGGTCAAGGTAGTCGATCCCCGCCAGATCGCAGGGGTGCAGCCCGAACAGGATCAGGGGAGTGGCGGCAATCCGCGGTTCCCGGTAATCCGTGTCGGCCTGATAAGTCAATATGGTCTCCTGGGGATGCAGCAGGTATTTCTTGGGGGGGAGCAGGGTGCGGACGGCCGCAAGGTCCGGCTGCCTGCCGGGTGCGAGAAGGGCGAAGCGTAGCACGCCGTCCTCTCCCCGCAGCGGGGCATGCAACTCGCCCTGCCGGCGCAGCAGGTCCAAAAACTGCTCGAAGTCGTGTGTTGCGATCACACTATCCCGCATGACGTCCCTCCCGGTCTGTTTACCCGCAAAGTATAACATTTATAAACGCAGTTGGGATATGTCCGTCTGAACAATCGTGATCATCGAGCACGTCCTAGAGGTGGTCAAGACTGTTGAAAGGTGTATCGCCCCTGGATCTGAATGGGCCGGCCTTGGGGGGTGAGGCATCGCAACCGGCGCTCCGGAACAGCCAGCCAATGCGGCTAAATCTTGCAGGACTGTGAGCGCGCAGGCTGTCTTCGTGCTTTTTCATGTATCGTAATTAATAAAACATGGGTATAAAAGTCACAAAAAATACTTGACACTGATTCCTGACTTATTGTATCGTCAATTCACAATTTGTTGAGAAGGTAGACGAA
>JAJYBH010000012.1 GCA_021779135.1 Deltaproteobacteria bacterium | reverse complement strand
GAGGTCGGGAGAATTTTCCACCAGGAAACGGTGCAACTGTTCCGACTGCTGAATACGCGCGGTCATCTTGGCATAGCTGCGTTCCATGCGGCGGCGATAGAGGGCATTTTCAACCTTGCGCTGAATCTCCTCCAGCTTGAAGGGCTTGCGGACGAACTCGATGGCGCCGTAACGCAGGGCAAGAATGGCGGAGTCGATACTGTTATCGGCGCTGACAAAGATGACGCTGGTCGATATTTTGTTGTTTGCCACCCACTCCAGGACTTCCAACCCCGAGATGTCTGTCAGGTTGATGTCGAGAAGAACCAGATCAACTTCCTGGGATTTCAGTTTTTTTATGGCATCAAGACCGGTTTCACTTTCCTGAATCTCCCGGCCGGCGCCATCCAGCAGAATCCGCAGGCTTGAGCGTATCCGGTACTCGTCGTCAACTATCAGGATTTTCTGTGCCTGCTCGGACAAATCTGAAAATGCACTGATATTTTCCCGTAGCGCCTGGATCATGCTCTGTCCTTTCTTGTCTTCGGAAACAGGAGGGAATAACTCGTCCCCAGCCCCGGTTTACTCTGGCAGGTAATACTCCCGTCAAGTCGTTCCACCAGGCCGGCAACGATAGAAAGCCCAACCCCGGAGTGGCCGGGTCGTCTGTTCGGATCAAGCGGTTGGAAAAGAGCGCTCATGACATCCGCGGGCAAGCCCGGACCGCTATCGCTCACCCTTATTTCCAGATAATCCCGACCATTCTGGTTTACATCGGCATAGGTGGAAATTACCAACTGGTCGCCTTCCGACATGGTATCGGCCGCGTTATTCCACAGGTTCAACAGGATCTGCTTCAGACTGTCGCGGTCTATGGAGACGGGCAACAGCGCGGGATCAAGCATCTTTTCGATGGCGATACCTTTGCTGGAAAAAAGGGATTCGCCGTAGAGCGCCAGCAAGCCCTCGATGACTTTATTGACATCCAGGACGCTGACCACCGGTGATGATTCGTTAAGATTGCTCATGCGCCACATGATCTGTGTCACGCGGTCGATCTCTTCCCTGAGCACCTCCAGTTCCTGGGTCATGGCATTACCTTCCGGCAGTTTCTGATGCATAATCGCAAGATAGTTTTTGATTATACTGAGCGGGTTTCCCGCTTCGTGTATTACCCGGCGGGCATGTTGCTCAAACTGGTCGGTCAAGGTTACTTCAAGGCTGAGCTCACGGTCCCACAAGTCGCGCCAGTTTTCTATACTGATCGCGGCCATGCTCGCAAAGTTCGTCATCCACCCGATTCGCTGCTGGAGACGGGCTGATTGCACGGCACTTACCCCACACACCATGACACCTATGTTTCGTTTGCGGGTGTGCAAAGGGACATACAGCAGACCTTCACACCCGAGTACGCGGGAAATCTGGATATCAAGCAGTGAGAGAACAGCAGGATGTCTGATCTCAAAAGTAGAATGCGCCCTGTTTTCCAATGCCACGGTGGCGGCCAGACTATGCGTGGAATCGAGGGGGACTTCAAGCCGCTGCAGCAGCTCCGGCTGACAGTCGATATTCGCACCAATCAGAGAGGGTTTTTCTGGATGGACCAGCAGGAATGCAAATTGCCTCAGTCCAAATAATATCCGGGCCGATTCCCGTACAGCCAGAAGAATGTCTGCCTCGCTGTCTAGCGAGGCAAGATCCTGCTGCAACGTCTGCATAACGGCCATGTTGCGCACAGCCTCTTCCATCTGCGAATTTGCGCAGTCGATGCCGGCCTGGCCCGGGTTCTGGCTGACAACCGGAGCAGCGGCCATATGCGGCTGGTTTTTAGCGGCAACGGTTTCGGTAATGTCCAGCGCGAATGCTGACATAACAACATGCTCTGAACATAGGCGGTAGATGACGGAGAATTTCGCCTCATCGATGCCGGTCATCTGACGTATAGTAGCAAAGTCGGGAGACTTCGTCACATCGGTTCCGGACAGCGTGAGCGCCGCAAAGTCGGGCATCAGCTCCTCCTGAACGATATCAGAGCCGTTGAGAGCACAGCAAATCACATGCGCGGACCACACGATCCGGCTTAAGGTATCGGCAGCGACAATTTTATCAGCCGGCGCATGATGGAAAAGAATCGCATCCGTCATGAATGACGACAGGTTGCATTGATCCAGCAGCCAGGAACCGACGGCGGCATGATCAGTACCCAGCTTCTGCTCTTCGATTTCCCGCAGCTCGGATTCATCCCGACTTACCGCGAGCATGGCCCCATAACGCTCGCCAACACCGCCAATCAGCAGCAATTGCCCGATATCATGCAAGAGGCCGGTCAGGTAGGCCTCTTCCAGGTCAGGGTAATCGACCTCGGCCGCGAGAGCGCGAGAGACCTCGGCCACGCGCAGGGAATGTCCCCAGAACTCGGTCAGGTCATGGTGCTGATGCTCCGCGGTTGGTGAGAAAACTCTCTGGACAACAAGGCTGGCGGCTATTGTTCGTACAAGGCGGGTGCCCAGACAGGCAAGGCATTGATGCAGATTTCTTGATTCGGCTCCACGTAGCAGCGCAGGTGAGTTGGCAATGCTCAGAATCCGGGCGCTCAGCGCCGGGTCCTGCCCGACAAGAGCAGCAAGCTCGGCCATGGGGGTGGTATCATTCGAAGACAGGTGCAGAAACCGTAACAATACCTGAGGCATCGATGGCAGACATATCCCTTCGATTGAGTCAAGAATCGCCTCTGGAACCCGCAACATTCCCCCCTGTCCTATGCGACTTATCAGCATCTATATATATGATTTATATGGCAAGTTTTCATAAAAAAAATGAAGCAGAGAACTACATACCATTGCATTCAGGCATCGTCAATAGATTAAATGCGGATTAATAAACGATTGAAAAGCATGACAAAACCCCCGTTCCTGTCACCTGGAATCGGGGGTCTGTCACAAAACCACATATGATAGTATTTTCGATTACTTGGGCTTAATTATCGCTGCATTTCAAACGTTTTTCTTCAAGGTCTTTGGGGGTGTTTTCTTGGATTTGGTTTTTCCGGGGCGTGTCCCGGCATTCGGAGTAGCAGGCAACGAAAACTTCTCCAGTGCCAGCTTGAGGACTTCATGAACCTCAGCTACCGGCACGATCCGCACCTTTTTGAGGATCTCCGCCGGGATGTCCTCCAGATCCTTCTTGTTCTGGAAAGGGATGATTACCGTCTTCATCCCGGAACGGACCGCTGCCAGGATCTTTTCCTTCAGGCCGCCGATGGGGAGCACCTTGCCGCGCAAGGTGACTTCGCCGGTCATGGCGACGTCCTTGCGTACCGGTATGCGCGTGATGATCGAGACCAGCGCCGTGGTCATGGCCACGCCGGCCGAGGGGCCGTCCTTGGGTATGGCACCGGCCGGGACATGCACATGGATCTCATGTTCCTGGAAGAATTCCGGCTTGATGCCGAAATCGTCGGCATGGGCACGGATATAGGAGTGGGCCGCCTGGACCGACTCTTTCATTACGTCACCCAACTGACCGGTGAGGGTCAGACCCGGTTTTCCGCTCATCAGGGTGGCCTCGATGTGCAGGATCTCTCCACCCACGGGGGTCCAGGCCAGACCGTTAACCACGCCGATCTCGTTGTGGTCCAGATCCTCTTCGCGCAGGTATTTCGGAGCCCCCAGGTAGGCTTGCAGTCCCTTGGCCGTGATCTTGACGGTATGTTTCGACCCTTCGGCCACCCTGCGGGCCACCTTGCGGCAGACCGTGCCGATATTGCGCTCCAGGTTGCGCAGACCGGCTTCCCGGGTGTATTTGGTGATCATCTCACGGATGGCATCGTCCTCGAAACTGATCAACTTTTCCTTGAGGCCGTTTTCCTTGATCTGGCGCGGTACCAGGTAGCGCTTGGCGATGGCCAGCTTTTCCTCCTCGGTATAGCCGGCCAGGTTGATCACTTCCATACGGTCGCGCAGGGCCGACGGCACCGGATCGATCTGGTTGGCCGTGGCGATGAACATGACGTTGGAGAGGTTATAGGGCTGGCTGATGTAGTGGTCGGAGAAGGAGTGGTTCTGCTCAGGGTCCAGCACCTCCAGCAGGGCCGAGGAAGGATCGCCCTTGTAGTCGTAGCCGAGCTTGTCGATCTCGTCCAGCATGATTACCGGATTGGTGGTGCCGGCCTGCTTCATCGCCTGGATGATGCGACCCGGCAGCGCACCGATATAGGTGCGGCGGTGGCCGCGGATCTCCGCCTCGTCCCGCACGCCGCCCAGTGACATGCGCACGAACTTGCGCCCCATGGCACGGGCGATGGATTTGCCCAGGGAGGTCTTGCCTACGCCGGGAGGGCCGACGAAACAGAGGATCGGTCCCTTCATCTTCTTCCTCAGTTTGCGCACCGCCAAAAACTCCAGGATGCGCTCCTTGATCTTGTCCAGGTAGTAGTGGTCCTCGTTGAGGATATTTTCGGCCCGGCCGATGTCCAGACTGTCGCGGGAGGCCTTGTGCCAGGGGATCTCGACCAGCCAGTCCAGGTAAGTACGGATGATGCCCGCCTCTCCGGCATCCGGATGCATGTTCTCCAGGCGCCCCAACTGCTTGAGGGCTTCTTTATGAACGCCTTCTGGCATCTTGGCGGCTTCGATGGCCTTGCGGATATCAAGCAGCTCCTCTTTTTCCCCACCATCGCCCAATTCCTGCTGAATGGCCCGCATCTGTTCCCGCAGGTAATACTCGCGCTGGTTCTTCCCCATCTCCTCGCGTGCGGCGCTCTGGATCTTGGCCTGGACACTCAGCAGTTCAACCTCGCGGTTGAGAAACTCGTTGACCTTGGTCAAACGGACAATGGGATCGTTTATCTCCAGCAGCAACTGGGCGTCTGCAACCTTCAGCCCGAGGTTGCTGGCGATCAGGTCACCCATGCTGCCGGGATCCTGGATGTTTTCCAGGATGACCATCACCTCGGGTGAAATCTGTTTGCCCAACTCGATCACCTTGGCCAGCTGTTCCCGAACGGTACGGATCAGTGCCTCAGTCTCCAGGGAGACGTCCAGGAGCAGGTGATCGGTCTGGCGCTCGGTGCGAACCAGGTAAAACGGCTTGTCGCTGACGTATTCGGTAATGCGCGCCTTGGCCAGTCCCTGGACAAGAATCTTGACCCGCCCATCGGGAAGTTTAAGCATACGCATGATCATGGCCACGGTACCGACTTCATAGATCTTGTCGGGCGTGGGATCCTCGTCACCGATATCGTGCTGGGTGGCCAGCAGGATCATCCGGTCGCCGGCCAGGGCGCTGTCCACGGCCTTGATCGACATTTCACGCCCCACAAAGAGCGGGATGATCATGAAGGGATATACCACCACATCCCGTACCGGCAAGAGCGGGATCAATTCGGGGATCTTAAGCTCTTCGGTTTCCTGTTTTTCGTTATCTTTTTCGATGTCGCTCAATCGACTATCTCCTTTATGGGTACCTTCAGGTCATTGATCTTGGTGCAGACAACCCGCAGCACTCCGCGGCGGTACTCGGCGGAAACGGAAGCAGGATCGAAGCTGCAGGGGATATGTACCGCGTGATGGAAGCTGCCCTGGCTGCGCTCAAGGCATACAAACCGGCCTTGTACCTCGGCCTGTTCCCGCGGCCGCTGCGCATTAAGGACAAGGGTCAGTCCACAGAGGGTCAGGCTGATATCCTCAATCCGGAATCCGGGCAGATCAAATTCCAGGACTATCTCGTCGCCGGTTTCGTACATATCCATCAGAGGACGATTTTCATGTTCGTCATCCAGGTCACGCAGCTCAAGCGCGTGCAGCAGGCTGCGAATCTCACCGATGTGACGACTTACAATCTCCTGATGAAAGGGCTTTTTGACCGAAAATCGAGACATATGGCTACCTGTTTGTTATCCCGAGGATGGAAGCAGATCCCGCTTGTGAAGATGTAACCATTCCTGACACTGTTGTCAAGGTTGACGGCTCTTCCTTGCACTGCTGCTGTCAACCCGATTGACCGGAGACGCACGTCAATGAAGTAATTCACTGGCGGATAAGCGCGGAAAATTACTTCTCAAGTAACCAGCCCTGCTGCGCAGGATACGTGCGTTAACAAACTTATTTTCTGCAAACAAAACACAGAAAACAATTTCTGACTTACTAAATATGAATTGACTTTACACCCCATTTGAAGGATATGTTTCAATTTTTCTGCACACTATTGCGGCCGGCCGCGTTATTCTAAAAAGATGAGTTCTACGCACCTAAACCGAGACGGTTGGAGAATCCTATCATGGAAAAATGGAATATAAGTGCTTCCGCCAAGATCTACAACATGGACAACTGGGGCGCCGACCTGTTCTCAATCAACAAAAAAGGGAACATCTGCGTCCACCCCTCCTCCAACTCCAAGCAATCCATCGATCTGAGGGCCCTGACGGACGACCTGATCAAGCGCAAGATCAAGCCCCCCATTCTGCTGCGCTTCATGGACGTGCTCCAGGGTCGCATAGCCTCCATCAATCGCGTCTTCAAGAACGCCATCACCGAAAATGACTATCCGGCCAGATACCAGACCTTCTACCCGATCAAGGTCAATCAGCAGCGCCAGGTGGTCGAGGCCATCGCCAGCTACGGCAAGCGCTACAATATCGGCCTCGAGGTCGGCTCAAAACCTGAACTGGTGGCCGGCATCTCCATCTCCACCGGCAACGGCCTGCCGATCATCTGCAACGGCTACAAGGACGCCGAGTACATCGAAACCGTTCTCTACGCCACCAAGATCGGTTACGACATCACCATCGTCATCGAGAAACTGTTCGAACTGGAAAAGGTCATTGAGCTTTCCAAGAAAACCGGCATCCTGCCCAAACTGGGGATTCGCGTGAAACTGTCCTCCAAGGGGACCGGCAAATGGGCTACCTCCGGGGGCGAGGATGCCAAGTTCGGCTTGCGCATGTCCGAGATCATCGCCGCCATCCGCATGCTGGATGAGCAGGGCATGCTGGGATGCGTCAAATTGTTGCACTCCCACATCGGCAGCCAGGTCACCAAGATCGACAAGATCAAGACCGCCCTGATCGAAGCTGCCCGCGTCTACGCCGAGATGCGGAAGCTGGGGGTCGGCATCGAATTTCTCGATATCGGCGGCGGACTGGGGGTGGATTACGACGGTTCCAAGTCCAGCTACTTCTCCAGCGTCAACTACACCATCGAGGAATACGCCAACGACGTCATCTACCAGATCAAGAACATCTGCGACGAGGCAGGTGTCGAGTGTCCCAACATCATCTCCGAATCGGGCCGCGCCACGGTCGCGCACTACTCGGTGCTGGTGACCAACGTCCTCAACACCAACACCCAGACCCTGATGCCCGATTTCGAAGAGATGCTTGACCAGATGGAAAAGGTCGCCCCCACGGTCAGAAAGCTGCAGGACATCTACAAAAGCATCGACCGCTACTCGCTGCGCGAGGACTACCACGACACGCTGCAACTGATCAACGAGGCAGTCAGCCTCTTTAACCTGGGCTACCTGACCCTCAACGACCGTGCCATCGCCGAATGGCTCTACTCCAAGATCATCAAGAAGATTAACGGCATTGTTGAAAAGACCAAGCCGATCCCCGAAGAGTTGCAGAACTTTCAGTTGCACCTGCGCCAGACCTATTTTGCCAACTTCTCTCTGTTCCAGTCCATACCCGACTCCTGGGCCATCGACCAGCTCTTCCCGATCATGCCGATCCAGCGCCTCAACCAGAAGCCGGACGTGATGGCTTCCATCGCCGACATCACCTGCGATTCGGACGGCGAGATCACCAGCTTCGTGGGTGAAAATGGCCGCGCCAAATCCCTGCCGCTGCACAAGATCAAAAAGGACGAGGACTATTACATCGGCTTCTTCCTGATCGGCGCCTACCAGGAGATCCTGGGCGACCTGCACAACCTGTTCGGCGACACCAACGCCGTGCACATCACCTTCAACAAGAAGACCGGCTACATGATCGACACGGTCATCAACGGCGATGCCACCTGGGAAACGCTGAAATACGTCGAGTACAAGGGGCCGGAGATCCTCAAACGGGTCCGCGACAACCTGGAAAAGAGCGTTGCATCGAAAAAGATCTCCATCGAGGAGAGCAGCCACTTTGTCGAGCTTCTGGACCGGACCCTGCTGGGTTATACCTATCTGGGAGAATAGCCCCGGTAGTTTGTAAAAGTTGTGTTACGGGCATTGCGCTATCCGGCGAATGCCCGTAATATATTTTAAAACTTCATTCTTTCAGGAAGGAATAGGCAATGAGCAAGGTTCTGATAATTGGCGCCGGCGGCGTCGGCCAGGTCGTCACCCACAAATGCGCCCAGCGGCGCGATATCTTCAGCGAGATTACCCTGGCATCGCGCACCATGTCCAAGTGCGACGCCATCGCGGCCCAACTCGACAACTCCATCAAGACCGCCCAGGTGGATGCGGATAACGTACCGGAACTGGTGGCCCTGATCAAACAGCTGCAGCCGAAGCTGGTGATCAACGTGGCGCTCCCCTATCAGGATCTGCATATCATGGACGCCTGCCTGGAGACCGGCGTGGACTACCTGGATACCGCCAACTACGAGCCGCTGGACTCCGCTCATTTCGAATACTCCTGGCAGTGGGCCTATCAGGACCGCTTCAAGCAGGCCGGCATCATGGCCCTCCTGGGTTCCGGTTTCGATCCGGGCGTGACCAACGTCTACACGGCCCTGGCTGCTAAAAAATACCTGGACGTGGTCGAGGAGCTCGACATCATCGACGCCAACGCCGGCTCCCATGGCCAGCCCTTCGCCACCAACTTCAACCCGGAGATCAACATCCGCGAGGTGACCGCGGTCTGCCGACACTGGGAGAACGGCCAGTTCGTCGAGAGCCCGCCGCTCTCCACCAAGCGGGTCTTCGACTTCCCCGAGGGGATCGGCCCGATGAACTGCTACCGCCTCTATCACGAGGAGATGGAATCCATCGTCAAGCATATCCCGACCATCAAGAAGGCCCAGTTCTGGATGACCTTCTCCGACAACTATCTCAAGCACCTGGAGGTGCTGCAGAATGTGGGTATGACCCGCATCGACGAGGTGGAGTTCAACGGCCAGAAGATCGTGCCGATCCAGTTCCTGAAAGCGCTGCTGCCCGATCCCGGCTCCCTCGGTCCGCTCACCAAGGGGAAGACCTGCATCGGCGTCATCGCCCGCGGCCTCAAGGACGGGAAACCGAAACAGGTCTATATCTACAACATCTGCGACCACGAGGCCTGCTACCAGGAGGTCCGGTCCCAGGCCATCAGCTACACCACCGGCGTACCGGCCGTGGTCGGCGCGATCATGATGCTGACCGGCAAGTGGCATAAAGCGGGCGTCTGGAACATGGAGCAGTTCGATCCGCAGCTGTTCCTGGACGTGCTCGGGCCGATGGGGCTGCCAACCGTCGTTGTTGACGGCGGCCAGTGGCCGGAACTGTAATATCAAAGACTGTTAGCCACAGAGGTCTCAGAGTAACGAAAAACATATCTTCTGAGGGTTAAAAATCCTGCGCCTTTTTCTTTTGATTCTCACTGTGTTTTCTCTGTGCCCTCTGTGGCAGATAAAAGGTTTTAGACTTTGACCAATATCGACATCCCGAAAATCCTTGAGCTCGCCCCCTCCCCCGCCTACGTGGTGGACCTGGGGCGGCTGCGACATAATTTGTCTATCCTGGATAGCGTGCAAAAGCGCAGCGGCGCCAGGATCCTGATGGCCATGAAGGCCTTCTCCATGTGGAGCGTCTTCCCCATCATCCGGGAAACGCTGCAGGGGGTCTGCGCCAGCTCTCCCTGGGAGGCGCGTCTGGGGCGTGAGGAGTTCGGCGGCGAGGTGCATTCCTTTGCCGCCGCCTTCAAGGAGAACGATGTCGTCGAACTGCTGCAGATCTCCAACCACCTAGTGTTCAACTCCTTTGGCCAGCTGGAGCGTTTCCGCCCGCTGTGGGAGAAGAGCGGCGTCTCCATCGGCCTGCGGGTCAATCCGGAACATACTGAGGGACACACTGCCATCTACGACCCCTGCGCCCCCTGCTCGCGCCTCGGCATCCCGCGCGCCGAATTCGAAGGTCGCTCCCTGAGCGGAGTCGAAGGGCTGCACTTCCACACCCTCTGCGAGCAACTCTTCGAACCGCTGGAGCGCACCGCCCGGGTCTTTGAGGAGAAGTTCGGTGAGTTTCTGCCGGGAATGAAGTGGCTCAACCTGGGGGGCGGCCACCACATCACCCGCGAGGGGTACGACATCGACGGACTGGTGGAACTGGTCAGGTATTTCCGTGAAAAATACAACCTGACTGTCTACCTGGAACCGGGTGAGGCGGTAGCCATCGGCACCGGCATCCTGGTCGGCGAGGTGCTGGACATCGTCAACAACGGCATGGAGATCGCCATCCTGGACGTCTCGGCCACCTGCCACATGCCGGACATCCTGGAGATGCCCTACCGCCCCGGAATAACCGGCGGATTCGACCCTGGCGAGAAGGCCTACACCTACCGACTGGGGGGGCCGTCCTGCCTGGCGGGGGACATCATCGGCGACTGGTCCTTCGAGCAACCGCTGAAGGTTGGCGACCGGCTGGCCTTCGAGGACATGGCCCACTACACCATGGTCAAGACCACCACCTTCAACGGCATCCAGCACCCGCACATCGCCACCTGGGAGCCTGAGACCGGTGAACTGAAGGTGATTCGCAGCTTCGGCTACGGGGATTTCAAAAACCGTTTATCGTAGGGGCGAATCTTGTATTCGCCATGCCGGCAACAATAACATCCGGGCAATCACAAGGATTGCCCCTACAAGGACATTTACATGGAGCTGAAAACGAAAATCTGGATGACCGGTTCGCTGGACTGGTTCGGATACATCGGTGATGAAGAAATGTTTCTGGGGCATCGTTCTTTTCCCAATCCACCGCAAGAGGGTGACGAATGGACCACCGAGGCTGGCGATATGTTCAAGATCATCGATGGCGAAATCACACACATGGGTAAGACCGAACCGCCCAAAAAGTACTGGTAATCGGTAATGGGGATCTAGCTCCATCCCCTTGCCTGTTTGCCGTGCTTCCTCTTTACATCCCGCCAGCGCTCTGCTATCACCATTGCATGTCACCATCCCCGCCAACAGTCGTCGAAGTCGCCGTCGCCGTCCATCTGGACAAGACCTTCCACTACCGCGTCCCAACCCATCTTGTTGATCGCGCCCGGCCCGGACACCGGGTGTTCATCCCTTTCGGTCACCGCAGGCTGACCGGTTACATTCTCGGGTATATCGAGGCCTCCGACAGCAAGCTCAAGGATATCATCGACGTGCTGGACTCGGACCCGCTCTGGACAGACAACGAGCTGGAATTCTTCCGCTGGATTGCCTCATATTATCTGTATCCTCTGGGCGAGGTGCTCAAGACGGCACTGCCGGCCGGAATCAACCTGCAGTCGAACAAAGGCAACGCGGGGACTGACAGCACAATCAGCGGCGGCCGGAGCATCAAGCGGGAGCGCTTCTACCGCCCGGTCGCCGCGGTCGAAGCCGGGCGGCAACCGGGCAGCAAGGCGATCGAAATACTGGAGGTGATCCGCGAGGCGGGCGACGTGCCGGCCGGCGACCTGAGGCGGCGCTTCGGCCAGTGTTCTCCGCAGTTGAAGAGGCTGGAAGAGCTCGGCCTGGTGCAGATGGAGGAGCGCGAGGTATACCGGAACCCTTTCGGTGAAGAGCCCTTCGAACGTGACACCCCCCGGGTGCTCAACAGCCAGCAGGAAGGTGCCCTGCAGCACGTCTCCGCAGCACTCGACAGCGGAATTTTCACCCCCTTTCTGCTGCATGGCGTGACCGGCAGCGGCAAGACCGAGGTCTACCTGCAAGCCATCGCCCACGCACTTGAGCAGGGCGCCAACGCCCTGGTGCTGGTACCGGAGATATCTCTGACCCCGCAACTGGTGCGCCGCTTCCGCGCCCGCTTCGAGAGCGGCATCGCCGTCCTGCACAGCGCCCTGTCAGACGGCGAGCGCTACGACGAGTGGCGTCGTATCCGGCGCGGTCTGGCCCGTATCGTGATCGGCGCTCGTTCGGCGCTCTTCGCCCCGCTGGAGCGGATCGGGATCATCGTGGTCGACGAGGAGCACGAGGCATCCTTCAAGCAGGCCGAGGGGCTGCGCTACAACGCCCGTGACCTGGCCCTGGTACGGGGCAGGTTGGAAAAGGCCGTGGTTGTTCTCGGCTCGGCCACCCCCCTGATTACCAGCCTGCATGCCGTCGAACGGGGAAAGCTGACCCTGCTGCCGCTGACGGAGCGGGTAGAGAACCGCCCCATGCCGACGGTGACCGTTGTACAAATGAAGGGCATCAAAGAGACCATATCCCCGCAGCTGGCCCGGGCACTGGAAGAGACCCTGGCGGCCGGCGAGCAATCCTTGGTGTTTCTCAACCGGCGGGGATTCGCCACGTTTCTGGTCTGTGGTGACTGCGGTGAACCGCTCACCTGCCCCAACTGTTCGGTGACGCTTACCTTCCACCGCCAACGCCGTCAAAGCGTCTGCCACTATTGCGATTATGCCGTCCCGGCCCCCGGAGTCTGCCCGGCCTGCGGTTCGATGGAGATGAAGGAGCTGGGCGCCGGTACTGAACGGGTGGAAAGCGACCTGCGCGAGTTGCTGCCGACAGCGGGAATCGTGCGCATGGACAGCGACACCACTTCCGGCAAGGACAGCCACGAACGGCTGCTGAAGCGCATGGCCGACCGGTCGGACGACATCCTGATCGGCACACAGATGATCGCCAAGGGGCACGACTTTCCCGGCGTCACCCTGGTGGGGGTGATCAACGGAGAGGCCAGCCTGAACATGCCCGACTTTCGCAGCGCCGAACGTACCTACCAGCTACTTTCGCAGGTTATCGGACGGGCCGGAAGGGGCGAACTGCCCGGCCGGGTGATTATCCAGGCGCTCAACACGTCACACTATGCCATCCAGTGCGCCGCTGGACATGACGGCCAAGGCTTCTATCGCCAGGAGCTGGAATTCCGCCGCGAGGCCGGCTACCCCCCCTTTTCGTTCCTGGCGGCCCTGTCGTTCTCGGGCACGTCGGAGAAGGCCGTCGAAGATCGCGCCGAATCGTCCTCACGGCTGCTGGCTAAACTGAAAAAGGGACTCTCCCTGCGCATCGAAATCCTCGGCCCGGCCCCGGCTCCGCTCTACCGCCTGCGCGGCCGTTTCCGCCGCCAGATCCTGCTCAAATCCCCCACCCGCGGCGACCTGCGGCGGCTGGTCTCGGCCTGGCAATCCCGTGGCGACACCTCTGCAACCGTCCGCGAGATCATGGACATTGACCCGGTCGATATGATGTGAACCGCTGCACCGCTGACAGCCACGAGCGACCCTGAATCCAGTCGTTATTTCAAAGTTTCCGCGAATCTGGTATGGTCTGATACAATTTATTCCAATTTCAAATCGAAGATGAAATCAAGGCGGCGAGGATTGAGGCGACGAAGGCATACAATCAGTATGTTGAGGAGCCGAAGACGAGCCAACGAAGATAGCGCTTTGATTTGGAATTGGAATTACATGAGGAATCCACATGCACCACGGCGGGATCTACGAAGAGGAAATAGCCGGCAAGGCCTATGACGCGCGCATTCTGGCGCGTTTTGCCCGCTATGTGTCGCCATACCGAGCTTCGATCACTATTGTACTGGTGATCCTGCCCCTGGTGGCGGCCTGCCGCCTGGCCCAGCCCTGGATCATCAAACTGGCCATCGACGGCCACATCACCACCGGCAGAATGGAAGGACTGGGAACCATTGCCCTGGCCTTTTCGGGAATCCTGCTGATAGAATCACTGCTCTCCTTTATCGAGGTTTTCCTGCTCCAGTCTGTCGGGCAGCGCGTCATGGCGGACATGCGCAAGGAGCTCTTCCAACACGTCCTGAATCTGCCGGTATCCTGGTTCGACCATGTACCGACCGGCAGCGCGGTTACCCGCCTGACCAGCGATGTAGAGGTATTGGGCGAGATGTTCGCTTCGGGCATCATCACTATCGTAGGGGATATCCTGCTCCTGGCCGGGATTGTGTCGGTCATGCTCTGGATGAATCCGAAACTTTCCCTGGTCACCTTTTCCGTACTACCGCTTTTGGGCTACGTGGCCTACACCTTCCGCCGCAGGATGCGCCAGTCATTCCGCGAGGTGCGGGCCCGGCTGGCCCGGCTCAATTCCTTTCTGGCCGAGAGTATCGGCGGGATGTCCATTATTCAGGTATTCAACCGCCAAAAGGACGAAGAACGCCGCTTCAGCGAACTGAACGCCTCCTACCGGGACGCCAACATGCCGGTAATTTTCTGGGATGCCTCGCTCTATGCCATCGTCGAGGCGCTGTCTTCGGTCGCCGTGGCGCTGATCATCTGGTATGGCGGCGGCGAGATCGTCAAGGGCGCCCTGACCTTCGGGGTGCTGGTGGCGTTTATCCAGTACATCGAAAAGTTCTTCACCCCGATTCGGGACCTGTCGGCCAAATATTCCGTCATGCAGGGCGCCATGGCCGCGCTGGAGAGGATTTTCGCGCTGCTGGACACACCGGCGGACAGGGCGCGGACCCTGGTACCCGGACACGAGGATCAAGGTGACAGCATCCAATCCGCCGGCATGCGGGGGGGGGCAACCGCGCCCCTGATCGAGTTCCGGAATGTCTCCTTTGCCTATCGTGACAACGAAAACGCCCTGGAAAACCTTGACCTGACCATCCGGCGCGGCGAACGGATCGCCCTGGTGGGTGAAAGCGGCGGCGGCAAGACCACCATCACACGCCTGCTCACGCGTATGTACGAAGTCGATGACGGCAGCATCCTCGTTGACGGCTCCGATATCCGTTCTTTGCCGCTGCCCATCCTGCGCCGCCGCATCGGCATCGTCCTTCAGGATCCCTGTCTGTTCGCCGGCAGCGTGGAATTCAATATCTGCCTGGGTGACGAAGCCGCGCGCGCCCGGGTCCGCGTGGCGGCCGCCAGCGTCGGGGCCGACACCTTTATCGACCGCCTGCCACACGGTTATGATGAAGAGGTCCTGGAGCGGGGCAACAACTTCTCCACCGGTGAAAAGCAGCTGATCTCCTTTGCCCGCGCCGTGGCCTTTGATCCCGAGATCCTCGTTCTGGACGAGGCTACCGCCAGCGTGGATTCCGCCGCGGAGCAGATGATCCAGCAGGGGATCAGGGCTCTCATGCAGGGGCGCACCTCGCTGGTTGTTGCCCACCGGCTGTCAACCATCCAGGATGCGGACCGGATCGTGGTAATCCATCGGGCCCGCAAAGAGGAAGAGGGCACACACGAGGAGCTGATGGAACTGCAGGGTTCCTACTATCGGCTTCACCAGCTCCAGTTCACATAAAGTATATGCGCTTTTTTCTCGTTACGTTGCTCCCGCTACGTAACGCAATGGCCCTGCAAGCACCAGCTTGGTAACGTGAAGGAAAAACCGATTCTCTGCCGGTTTCGCCAGTTTCTTACAAAAGAGATTAGACAACCCATAAAACCGAGAACCAAGCGCCCTTGAGTGGCGCATAAAAAAAACCGGCCTCTTTTGCCTATCAGCGGTTAGGAACTCTGCGAGGCACCAGTTTCCTCCCGGACAGGTCATGCCTTGTAATGTTGCATTGACGTATTACTGAAATTCCGATATTCTGCAATCAGGAGGTACGCCATGCAACAAACGGTTCTTGTATCAAATCGTGGTCAACTTACGCTCCCGGCTGCTCTTCGCAAACGCTTTGGCCTGCAGTGCGGCGGCGCCGTCATCCTGGAAGAACACAACAACGAACTTGTCATCAAACCGGCTGCGGTGCTTGAGATCGAGATGTATACCGATAGCCAGATCGCCCAGTGGGACGCCGAAGATCGCCTGGATGACAGCGAGCGATCTGCTATTCTCAAGCGTCTGGCCTGATCACTATGCAACGTGTATTCCTGGACGCCAATGTGCTCTTTACCGCTGCCCACAATCCCCACGGCAAGGCAGCCTTATTGATGCAACTTGCTGCTGCTAACTCGTTAAAACTCTTTACCAGTGCCTATGCCCGTGAAGAAGCCGAGCGGAATATCAGCGCAAAATATCCCGGAAGTTTAACTGGTTTCAAGCACCTCATAAAGAGCATAACTGTCGTGCCTGTCACTAACCCGCCCGCCGATTATCCTGAAAACCTGCCTGCCAAGGATGCGCCTATTTTCGCAGCTGCCGTTTACTGTCGTGCAACACATTTGCTGACCGGAGATATCAAGCACTTCGGCCCGCTTATGAACAATCCCAATCTGTGCGGCGGCATGATCGTGCAGACTGTCGCTGAGTTCCTCATGAGTATACTCGCTTGCAGCTGATGCAGGAACCTGCTAGTTTTACTTTGAATATCAAAGACAGGAGAAACCCCATGTGCACAACCTGCGGCTGCGGTCCCGACGAACTGCTCGACCATGTCCATGACCATGATGGCAGCGAACATTCTCACCATGGACATGACCATTCGCACGACCTTACACATGATCACGGGCATGACCGCCTTCACAAAGGCGGCAAGCGCACCGTCATCGCCATCGAGGAGGACATCCTCGCCAAGAACAACCGGCTGGCGGCCTTCAACCGGGCCCTGTTCAAGGATAAAGGCATCTTTGTTCTCAATCTGGTCAGCTCTCCCGGCTCCGGCAAAACAACCCTGCTGGAGCGCACCCTGCGGGACCTGTCCGGGATATACAGGTTTTCGGTCATCGAAGGCGACCAGCAGACCGACAACGATGCCCAACGGATCGCCGCCACCGGCGTTGCGGTGCGCCAGGTCAACACCGGCGCCGGCTGCCACCTGGATGCCCACCAGATCATGCACGGCACCGAGGGTTTTGATCTGGACAGACTCGACATACTGATGATTGAAAATGTCGGCAACCTGGTCTGCCCGGCCTCCTTTGACCTGGGGGAACAGCACAAGGTGGTGGTCCTCTCGACCACCGAGGGCGAAGACAAACCGCTCAAATATCCGCAGATGTTCCATAACTCGTCGGTCATGCTGCTCAACAAGACCGATCTGCTGCCGCACCTGGATTTTGACGTGGAAAAATGCAAGGGTTACGCGCGACGGGTGAACCCGGCTCTGATCATATTCGAGGTGTCGGCCCGAACCGGCCAGGGAATGGAAGCCTGGTACCGCTGGCTTGGAGAGGGGGTAGCCCGATAGCACGAACATCCATCAGCATAAGCGGAATCGTACAGGGAGTCGGATTTCGCCCCTTTGTCTATCGACTGGCCACCGAAATGGGGCTGACCGGCTGGGTGTGCAACAGCGCGGATGGCGTCCTGATCGAGGCCTGCGGGACAGTCGAGTGTCTGGCGCATTTCATCCGCCGGATCAGGGACGAGGCGCCCCCCCTGGCAGCAATTGTTGCGCTCGAACACCATGCCCTGCCCGACGATAGCGGCGCGAATAGTTTTACCATCCGCGAAAGCGGCGGGAGCGGCAGACATGTCGCCCACGTCGCCCCGGATGCCGCCCTGTGCGGTGACTGCCTGCGGGAACTATTCGATCCGGCGAACCGGCGATTTCGCCACCCCTTCATCTCCTGCACCAACTGCGGCCCACGCTACAGCATCATCACCGGCACCCCCTACGACCGCCCCAACACTACCATGGCCTCCTTTCCGCTCTGTCCTGACTGCCGTCAGGAATACCAGCACCCCGCGGACCGGCGCTTCCATGCGCAACCGATCGCCTGCGGCGCCTGCGGGCCACACTTGAGACTGCTTGACTCTGACGGCGCGTTCATTTCCGAAAGCGATGCGGCGCTCATCAGGGCCGGCGAACTGCTGAAAGCCGGAGCTATCCTGGCGATCAAGGGGATCGGCGGCTATCACCTGGCGGCGGATGCCTGCAATAATGCGGCGGTCGGGCGTCTGCGGGAACGCAAGAAACGGGATGAGAAACCGTTTGCCGTCATGGCGCCCGATCTGGCCATGGCCCGGTCCCTGGCGCTGCTCAGCCAGGTGGAAGAGCGGCTGCTGGCTTCACCGGAAAGCCCGATCGTCATCGTCCGCAGGGCTGACAGTTGTCCGGTTTCTGCGCTGGTGGCTCCCGGCAATGCCCTGCTCGGCCTGATGCTTCCCTACACACCGATTCATCACCTGCTGCTGCGCGACAGCGGATTTACCGCGCTTGTCATGACCAGCGCCAACCTGTCCGATGAACCGATCGCATTTCAGGATTGCGATGCCCTGCAGCGGCTCTCCGGCATTGCCGACTACTTCCTGCTGCACGACCGCCCGATCCACATCCGCTGTGACGACTCGGTCATTCGCGCCTTCCAGGAGCGGCCGCTCTTCTATCGGCGCGCCCGCGGCTATGCGCCCCGGGCGATCCGCCTTCCTTTCGAGAGCCCTCCGGTCCTGGCGGTGGGGGCGGAGCTAAAGAGCGCCATCTGCCTGACCAAGGGCAATCAGGCGTTCCTCAGCCAGCATATCGGCGACCTTCAGCACGAAACGGCCGGCGCTTCATTCCGTCAGACCATACAGCATCTGTCGGGACTGCTGGAGGTCATTGCGGAAACCATAGCCTGCGATCTGCACCCGGACTACCTTTCATCACTCCATGCCGCTGAAAGCGGTCTGCCGCTCATCGCGGTGCAGCACCACCATGCCCACCTGGCGGCCTGTATGGCCGAGAACAATCTTAACGGCGAGGTAATCGGCCTGATCCTTGACGGCACCGGTTACGCCAGCGACGGAACGGTCTGGGGTGGCGAGCTTCTGGTCGGCGGATACGACAGCTTCAGGCGGGTCGGCCATTTCCGGCAGACGCGTCTGCCGGGTGGTGACAAGGCGGTCCGGGAACCATGGCGCATGGCGCTGGCATTTCTCTACACGGCAATGGGTGAAGCCGCGTTTGACCTCGAGCTTCCCGTCACCCGGCATCTCTCGGTTGCAGAAAGAGCAGTCTTCCTTGCCATGCTTGAAAAAGGCCTGAATTCTCCGTTCACCTCCAGTTGCGGACGTCTGTTCGATGCCGTGTCAGCCCTGCTGAATGTGCGACATATTGTGTCGTACGACGGGCAGGCGGCGATCGAACTGGAGGCGCTGGCAGAGGAATCGGATGACTGCCTGACACTGCCGTACGAAGTGACCCTCAACACAGGGGGCCTATATCAGGTTGATTTTTCAACCATGATCCCGGCTATCCTGCTCGGCCTGAACTCGGGCGTAGCCCGAGCCGCCATAGCCCGGCGTTTCCATGCCACGGTGGCCCGGGCGTCCGTGGAGGCCTGCAGCCGCATTGCCAGGGAGGCCGGGCTTGACCGGGTGGTCCTCTCCGGCGGAGTTTTTCAGAATAGACTCTTGAGTGAAATGGTCTATACTGGCCTTATTGAGCAGGGGCTGCAGGTATTTACCCACCGCCTGTCGCCACCCAATGACGGCTGTATCGCCCTTGGACAGGCGGCAATTGCAGGTTGGAAATCAAGGAGAAACAACTGATATGTGCCTAGGTGTCCCGATGAAGATCCTGAGCAGGGATGGCGACAACATCGTTGCCGAGGTGGACGGAGTCCGGAAAGAGGCCAGCGTCATGCTGCTGGGTGAAGAGGTTGCCGTCGGCGACTATGTCATCGTGCATGCCGGATTTGCCATTTCGAGACTGGATGAGGCTTACGCCGAGGAGACCATTCGCCTGATGAAAGAGGTCTTTGCCCCCGGGGATATGCAATGAAATTCCAAAATGAATTTCGTGACCGGAAACTGGTGGCCATCATGGCCGACAATATCCGTGCCATGGCCCGGCAACTGAAACGCCCGGTAAATTTCATGGAGGTGTGCGGCACGCACACCATGTCCATCTATCAGTACGGCATCCGCTCACTGCTGCCGGACATGGTCCGGCTCGTTTCCGGGCCGGGCTGTCCGGTCTGCGTGACACCGGTGGGCTACATCGATAACGCACTGGCCTGCGCCGTTGATCCGGGCAACATCGTGGCCACCTTCGGGGATATGCTGCGCGTCCCGGGCAGCAGTTCATCGCTCATGGAGCAGCGGGCCCTCGGGGCGGATGTGCGTATCGTTTATTCACCCCTGGACGCGGTAATCCTGGCCAGGGACAACCCCCAGCGCAGGGTGATCTTTCTGGGAGTGGGCTTCGAGACCACCGCGCCGGCGGTTGCCGCCAGCATCCTGGAGGCCGCTCGCCAGGGTCTGGCCAACTATTGTGTCCTGGCCGCCCACAAGACCATGCCGCGCCCGATGGAGATCCTGACCGCCGACCCTGAGCTGAACCTGGCCGGCTATCTCTGTCCGGCCCACGTCAGTACCGTCATTGGCGGGATGGCCTACCAGGCACTGGCGCAGGAGTACCATATCCCGTGCGTTGTGACCGGTTTCGAGCCGGCCGACGTCATGCAGGGCATCGAGATGCTGCTGGCCCAGGTCCTGAAGGGAGAAAGCCGGGTAGATATCCAGTATCGACGGGCCGTGACGTGGGAGGGCAATCCCAAGGCACGGGCCATCCTGGAGCGGGTGTTTGCCCCCTGCGATGCCGTCTGGCGCGGATTGGGGCCACTGCCGGGCAGCGGCCTGTGCATCCGGCCGCAGCTTTCCGGTTTCGATGCCGCGCAGGTGCTGGGCCTTCCCGAGGCCGCCGGGGTCGAGAACAGCGCCTGCCGCTGTGGAGAAGTCCTCAAAGGAAAGATGGAGCCCTTCGACTGTCCCCTTTTCGGCGGTGTCTGCACGCCGGAATCGCCGGTGGGGGCCTGCATGGTCTCCAGTGAAGGCACGTGCGCCGCGGCATACAAATACGGGAGATAAAAGCATGTTTACGATGCAGGATTTGCGCGACCATTACCGTTTCACCGAGCAGGATGCCGAGCTGCTCCAGTCGTTGCAGCCCTTGGCGGAACAGAATCGGGAACGCTTTACTCTTGAGTTCTACGACTATCTCTACAGCCTCCCGGAGACTGCGGCGATCCTCAACAGCAGTAATCGCCAGAACTTGCGCGACATGCACAGCAACTGGTTCATGTCGCTCTTCAACGGAATCTACGACAACCACTACATGAACCACCTGGCACGCATCGGTCACGCCCATGTCAGGGTGGGCCTCAGCGTCCATTTCGTTAATGCGGCCATGAACCAGATCCGTCATTTCCTGCTCGGCCTGATAGATGTCAATTATACCGACCGTGAGCAGCGTCGTTGCCTGCGAGAAGCGGTCGAGAAGATTCTCGACATGAATCTGGATGTGATGAGCACCTCCTACCGCGAAGAGGAGATGAAAAAGGTATTTGTTTCCCACAAGGTCGAATCTCTTCTGATCAGAGCCACGGAGCGCTTCACCTATGGCCTGAACCTGGCGCTGGTGTTGGCGCTGGCCGGCGTCTCCATTTCGGTTGTCACCCTCTTTGTCTGGGATATCGTTCATATTTTCAGTGGGAATATTGAGAAGGGGATTCTCTCGGCACTCGGATCCCTGCTGATTCTCTGGATGATGATCGAGCTGATGGACAACGAGATCAAAAACCTCAAGGGTGGCAAGTTCAACATACTGGTTTTTATCGGCGTCATCATCGTTGCCATGATCCGTGAAATCCTGATCTCGACCATGCGTCACGACGATCTGACCACCCAGGCCTTTCTGGCCGGCACCCTGCTGATCCTGGGGATTGTCTACTATCTGGTATCACTGGCCCAGAGAGATGCCTCAAAGGCTTGACCGGTGCCGCCCTTTTCCCACATCCTGGCCGGCCTTTCACTCGGTCTTCGGCACCGCCGGCAACTGCGACTTCTCCTGGATGAAACCCCGGACAACACCTGCATCCTGACCCTCGCCCCCGAAACGCTGAAATCTGCCGGTATTTCAGCCCTGGCACTCGACTTTGACGGTGTCCTGGCCCACCATGGCGCCCCGGCGCCGCTGCCCGAGGCAGTCGAATGGATGAAACAGTGCCAGGCTGTCTTCGGCGGGGAACGCATCTTCATCCTCTCGAATAAGCCGACCGAAGGGCGCAGGGCATGGTTTGACGTACATTTTCCCTCATTCCGCTTCATCTCGGGCGTCCGCAAAAAGCCCTACCCCGATGGTCTCACCAAGACGGAAGCACTCGCCGGGGTGCCCCTGTCCCAGATCCTGATGGTCGATGACCGCCTGTTGACCGGCTGTCTGGCCGCCATCAACGCCGGCGTCCGCCCCTGCTACATCCGCAAACCATATGTTTCATTAAGCCAGCACACCGGCGCCGAAATGTTCTTCATGCTGCTGAGGATTGGTGAACGGTGTATCGTCAGGCTATTTAGCTGATCTTCCCACAGGTGCCAGTCCGGGCAGTTATTCCGGTAAGAATGTACTTATCTAACCTGTCATCAGGACTGCTGAATCATGCAAACCATGCCGATTTTAATAATATAATTTTGCTCAATCAGAATTTGCGGCATGCGACATCTATTGCTCCGACTGTTAATCAGCTTGTAATCGGATGGCTATATTCAGTTAAGCGCGACATCCCCCCTCCCTCATAATTCCAATCATCAATATATTAACGAAAACAATCAAACAACATCCTCTTTTTCTGCAGTAATTTATTTTAATTTAAGTGACATTATATATGGTTACTAAGTAATTTCAAAATTGGCAAAATCAAAAAGCCTGCTATAGTTTGTGCATACTTCATATCAATTATTTCTCAAGCTTTTTTAGCAATATTTAAATGAGAAAAATCCTAAGGAAAAAGGTTGACTATTTATAAAATAACGTTGTATTTATAATACGTTCTAACCAAAAACAGACTAACGGAATGTTACCGCAAATCGTAGATACTTTTCAGATGCAATAATGAGTTGGTCTTCGCAATCAGTACAGCTACTGACCAGGCTCTAATTAATTACATTAACTCAATTAACAGGAAGAAATTAATATGAAAACCGCATGTATATCCTTGATATTACTTCTGGCGCTGGCCGCATGTTCGAGCAAGACCAAGGAAGAACTTTACGAAGAAGGACTAAAGCAGCTTGCCGCTGCAAACCCGGGCGGCGCCGTTGTTCTTTTAAAAAACGCCTTGGAAAAAGACGAGAATTACCTTGATGCCCGATTTCAGCTGGCCAAGGCCTATGCTCAGCTGGGAAAATTGGAGCAGGCGGAAAAGGAGTTTCTGAAGGTACGAAGGCTGAATCCGTCGCGAGATGAGGTTTTGCCTGAGTTGGCGGCCATCTACAATTCTTCCGAAAAGCCGGAAGAGGCTTTCAAACTCGGAGAGCAGTATCTTGCCAAACACCCGGGCAGTGTCAAGGGCCTAGAGATTCTGGGCATTTCCTGCGCGGTAAGCAGCAAGCATGATGACGCCGAAAGGTACCTTCTGCAGGCCCTGGCTGCTGATCCCACCCGCGCAACAACCAGACTAGAACTTGCCTCCGTGTATGCGTCGTGTGGCAAGGAACAAAAGGCCAAGACACTTCTGGAGGAACTGATTCGCACCGATCAGAAAAATGTCAAGGCTCTCTATATGCTGGCGGCCCTGGAAAAGGGCAGCGGTAACAGTGATAAGGCACTGGAGATCTATCGCCAGATTCTGGCTAATAACAACGCAGAGTCACTGGCCGCATACAAATCCGGTCTGATCCATATCGAAAAGGGCGACCTGGATAAGGCCGATAAGCTGGCGGATGACCTGCTGTCAAGGTTCCCCAAACGGGGCGACGGTCCACGCCTGAAGGGTTTGGTGAATTTTTTCCGTAAGAACTATCCTGAGGCGATAGCCAATCTGCAAAATTCCTTGAAGATTGCCCCCACCCTGGAAGGGTATCATTTTCTGGGCCTCTGTTACTATAACCGCGGCGAACTGGAGATAGCCCTGAGCCAGTTCCGCAAGATACTCGATAATGCGCCGGATTCCCGGCAGGCCCGCCTGATGACCGGCACGATTCTTCTGGCCCAGAAACGGGTGGATGACGCAATCAGTGAAATACAAAAGGTACTCCAGAAGGATGACCGTGACGCACTTGCCCACAACCTGCTCGGCAACGCCTATATGGCCAAAGGGATGTTTGAGGAGGGGATGCGCGAGTACAACCGGGCGACGAAAATAGATCCAAAAACCGTGGATGCCTATCTGAAAAAGGGCTACTTCTACTTCAGCCGCGGCAAGAATGCCGAGGGCGAATCAGAGCTTGTCACGGCGGTCCAGGCGGCGCCTGACGCAGTGAACAGCAGACTCATCCTGGCTTCATATCAGCAGAGGAAAGGGAACAAAGCCAAGGCCCTGGCCGTTCTCCGGGCTGGGCTGAACGGCAGGAAGAGTGACGCTCTCCTCTACAACGGAATTGCAGCGGTGCTGCTGTCGGAAAACAAGCTGGATGAAGGGCTCAGAAACATACAAAAAGCCAAGAATATCGATCCATTGCTCCCCGCTTCCTACCAGAACCTGGTTACCATCTATGCCGCCACCGGGAATTATGACAAGGCCATAGAAGAATATTCGATTCTGCTGCGCAATGACCCCAAAAATCTGCGGGCCATGCTGGGCCTGGCTGCTCTCTATGAAATCAAGGGTCAGGACGGTGAAGCCCTGGCCCGTTACAATAAGGCGCTGGAAACCAGGCAGCCCGAGGCCTTTATGGCACTGGCCAGATATTATCAGAAAAGAAATGATACCGCGAAAGCTCTCAAAACCCTTGATGAAGCACTCAAAGTTGATTCTCGCAATCTGACGATTCTGGAGATGAAAGGCCGCCTTCTGGTTGGCGATAAAAAGTTCAAGGACGCTATCAAGACCTTTGATGAGATTGAGCTTGTTAACCCGGAAGTCGGCGTTGCTCGCAAAATTGGAGTCTATGTCGCCATGAAAGATACCGCGAAAGCGGTCGAGCAGGCCCGCAGGATAATCGAAAAATATCCCGGTTCGGCGCGCGGATACATGGTCCTTGCCTCGATATACGAAAGTCAGAAGGATTACGCCCGGGCCATCGGGGAGACCAGAAATGGTTTAAAGGTAGACGGCAGCAACCTCCAGGCGCTGCTATACCTGGGCAACCTGTTGGAAGTCACCAAGGAATACGGTCAGGCCATGTCGCAGTACACCGAGGCACTTCGCAAGAAGCCGGATTTCGTGCCGGCGCTGTTCGCCCAGGGAGCGCTGCTGGAGGTAACCGGGAAAAAGAAAGAGGCCATCGCCGCGTATAGAGTGGCCCTCGAAAAAGCAGATAATTATGTGCCGGCACTCAACAACCTGTCCTACCTCCTGGCGGCCGGTTACGGCAGCAAGGAGGAAGCGCTCCGTCTGGCAATATCAGCCTATAAGCAGGAACCGGGAAATGCGGCGATTTTGGATACGCTCGGCTTTGCCCTGCTGAAGAACAACCGCCCGGGTGACGCCAGAAAAGTTCTTGAAAAAGCCGCCGTTGCTCTCTCCGGCAATCCGACGGTCCATTATCATCTGGCACTGGCATGTAATCAGTCCGGTGACAAGGCCGGTGCCCAACGTTCATTGCAAAAAGCACTCTCATTAGGCGAATTTACCGATTCCGGCGCGGCCACCCAGCTTGCGGCGACGCTGAAGAAGTAGAGGACGGGACATGTCATTTCGTTGGGTTATTCTCATACTGGGCGATTCCGCGCTGGCTGTAACTGCGCTTTATCTTGCCGCCATTGTGAGACTCGGCACTTCCGAGGTAGCTCAACAACTGACTGAATTCAACACCTTGTTTACGGCCGCTGTTTTCATATTGGCTGTTTTGTTTTCTTCGCACTTGATGGAGGCCTATGGATTTGCACGTAACACCAAAAAGAGAGAAGTGCTGATCAATATTCTCTTTGGCACGGCCACCGCATTTTTTCTGCTGTCGGTTGTCTATTATCTTGATCCTGAAGTCATCCTGGGACGTGGAATCCTGGCAATATCACTGCTGCTTTTTGCCGTGCTGCAGTTCTGCTGGCATTCGCTCTATCTCGTCGGGAAAAATCATCCCCGCTTCTCCCAGCGGGTTCTGATCCTGGGAACCGGTGAACTGGCGGCACAAATGGGAGAAATAATCTCATCCAACAGAAGCAACTTTGTCCTGGCCGGGTACGCTGCCTGCCACAA
The DNA here is from genome assembly GCA_021779135.1 of Deltaproteobacteria bacterium. Lineage (GTDB taxonomy): Bacteria > Desulfobacterota > Desulfuromonadia > Geobacterales > Pseudopelobacteraceae > CAIPTY01. The sequence continues at coordinate 16,500 of JAJYBH010000012.1, read as the reverse complement.
CTGCGAACCACCTGATAATAAGAGTGAATTCAACTTAATTGCGGTTCCGCCAGACTCGATCGTCGGAGATTCGAGCGACCTGCTGGCAACCGCACAGCTGGTTCGAGCCGACATTATTGTTGTCGCGCTTTCTGAAAGACGCGGGCAATTCCCGCTCAGGGATGTCCTGAGGTGCAAGCTGAACAGCATACAGATTATGGATGCACCCGCACTCTACGAACGTGTTCAGGACAAATTGATGCTGGAATCGATCACTCCCAGTTGGTTTATCTTTTCCGATGGATTTCGCCGGACCTCAATCTTCAGTTTTTTCAAACGCGCTGTCGATATTGTACTGTCAATTACTGGCCTGCTTCTGACACTTCCTTTCATTCCGCTGATTGCGCTGGCCATCAAACTGGATTCGAGCGGCCCGGTGTTGTTCAGACAAGTGCGAATCGGCAATAAGGAGCATCAGTTCCTGTTATATAAATTCCGATCAATGCGCCTGGACGCAGAGCAACTCTCCGGAGCTGTATGGGCGCAGGAAAACGACCCGCGGGTAACCATGCTGGGCCGTTTTCTCAGAAATTCGCGCATAGATGAGATACCCCAACTCATCAACGTACTGAAAGGCGACATGAGTTTTGTCGGACCACGTCCCGAGCGGCCCGAATTTGTCGAGAAACTCAAGCAGATAATTCCCTATTATTCGAAACGGCATTTCATACGGCCGGGTTTGACCGGTTGGGCTCAGGTCCGCTATCCATATGGGGCATCGGTCGAGGACGCTGTCGAGAAACTGCGCTACGACCTGTGTTATATCAAAAATATCGGGCCATTCCTGGATACACTGATCTTCTTCGAGACCATCAAGGTTGTATTGTTTGGCCGCGGTGTTCGGTAACACGTCACCGCTTCTGCGCACAAGGAGCAACATCCATGAAGACCGCAACCATGCTGTTGATTGCAACCATGCTGTGTATTGTGCCGTTTACAGCCCATGCCGGGGATTATGTCATCGGAGAAGGTGACACGCTTGACATTGCCGTCTGGGGGGTAAAGGAACTGACATTTTCAGCCAAAGTTCGACCGGATGGCAAAATCACCGTTCCGGGCCTGGGCGATGTAGTGGCCAGCGGACAAACGCCCGCTGTCCTGCAAACTTCGATGACCACCCGGCTGAAAGAGCTGGTAAAAAACCCGATAGTCACCGTGGCGGTCACGGGAATCACCAACAGCAAGGTATACATCTTCGGCGGCGGGGTAAAAGCGGGCGTGTTCGAACTGCTCCAGCGCTCAACGCTTCTGCAACTGCTCTGCACTCTCGGAGAGGTTAAAACGGCCGATCTCAAGAAGGCCTACCTGCTCAGGCACGGCAAGAAGATCAAGGAAGATTTCCAGGCGCTGTTTATCCATGGAGACACCGGGGGCGATGTCCAACTGGAATCGGGAGACTCGATTTTCATTCCACTGTTAGCGGATAAAAGCGTCTATGTCCTGGGGGCCGTCACCATACCCAAGGCCATTGAGTACCGCGATGGGATGACGGTCATGGAAGCGATTCTTGAATCAGGCGGCTTTACAAAATTCGCCAGCCAGAATGACACCCAGATCCGCAGAAAAGAGGCGGGGAACGAAATATCAATCCCCATCAAGGCCAAAGAAATCATACAGGATGGAAACATGGCTCAGAACGTCAAGCTTAAACCGGGTGATTACATCATCGTCAAGGAAAGCATCTTTTGATTAGTTCAAACATACCCAGAACCAAACCAGTGTGGAGAAACAGATGGCATCCAGGGAATTCGAGTACAAGAAATATCTGAAACTGGCCAGGAAGAATAAAACGCTGTGTATCGTGTCGGCACTGGCCATCATGACCGCCATAACCATAGCAAGTTACCTGCTGCCAAACAAATATGAAGCCAGCAGCACCGTGTTCATTGAAAAAAGTATTATTTCTGAATTATTGAAGGGACTGACCTTCTCCCCTTCCACTGAAGACAAGATCAAGGTTCTGTCATATGCGCTCAATAGCCGAACGCTGATAACCAATGTACTTGATGAGCTGGATATTAAACGTAACGGTGCGGCGGAACTCGAAAATCAGATTAGAGCAATTCAGGACAATACCCAAATCAGGATCAAGGACCGGGAGGGGCTTTTCGTAATCTCGTTTCAGGATAAGGATCCCAAGATTGCCCGCGACTACGTAAATGCTCTGGTACGGCGCTACATAAATGATAACACCTCCAGTAAGCGGGAAGAATCTTATGGAGCCACACAGTTTGTCTCCGAACAATTGGCCACTTTCAAGGAAAAACTGGACAAATCGGAAGATGCGGCCAATGCCTTTAAAAGTGGCTCAGGTTCAATCGCCAACATGGACCCTTCGCTGTTGCTCAAGGATATCAACGATTCGCAGCTACGACTGGATGATCTGAAGATACGAGAAGCCCAACTGGAAACGACCATGGCCGGTTTGAGCAAAGTCAGTTCTGCCCAGTCGAATATGCCCGCGCTGCAGAAAAGACTGCAGGAGTTGCAGCTGCAATACACTGACAGCTATCCGGAGATCCAACGGATTAAAGAGGATATCCGTGCCCTGAATGAACAGCTCAAGAGCGGCCGCGGCACAGCCAGACCAATCGATTCTCCGGAATATGCCAAGCTTGCCTCGGAGCTGCGGGCACTTCGCCAGGCCGAGGTAAATCTGGGCAACAACATCGCCAGGAATCGCAGTCTGCTGCATAGTATCCCCGCGGCAAAGGCGACCCTGGAGAGTCTGGAACGCGAGAAAAACTCGCAGAAAGCCCTTTACGAAGCCATGCTGGCTCGTCAAGGCCAGTCCGAGGTTTCCAAACAGATGGAGGTTCAGGATAAATCGACTGTTTTCAGGGTGGTGGATCCGGCCGTGCTGCCGTTCAAGCCGGTCAGCCCGAATAGGGTAAAAATCATTCTGATGGGCATACTGGCCGGGATCGGTGGCGGCCTTTTGCTGGTTGTATTGAAGGACCAGATGGATAATTCGATAAAAGATCTGGATATGGCTAAACAACTGGGATTGCCGGTTCTGGCTGTCATCCCCAGGATTGAAGACCCGCGGCAGAGTGCTCTGCAAGGTAAACGTGATCTTAGATTATACTTTGCCGCCGGCGCTTATTTTTCACTGATCCTGGCCGTGCTTGCCTCAGAGGCTGCCGGAATCAACTTGTTATCAAAGGTCATCAGTAAATTCTCCAACTAGAAAAATCGACATTCAGCACAAGGTGCCTACATGAGCAGAATTGAAAAAGCCCTGGAAAAGGCGTCACAATTACGTAACAGCGTCCAACCTGTCTCCATTGCGAGAAAACCGCAAAACATACCACGGTTGCAGTCTGGAAACAGTAACGCCAGGACGATTACCATCGATGCCGGCAACCTTTTGCTGAAAGCCCTTACAGAACCGCATTCGCCTGTTTCCGAACAGTACCGCAAACTGAAAAGCTCCCTGGTACGGCTGACAAACGAAGACAGGTTCCGTAACATGCTGATGGTAACCAGCGCGATGGCGGGGGAAGGCAAAAGCCTGACCGCCGCCAATCTGGCCATATCCATGGCGCAGGAATACGATCTGACAGTACTGCTCATTGACGCTGACCTGCGGCGACCCAGCATACACGGTTACCTGGGGTTCGAGCAGGGAATAGGTTTGTCTGACTGTCTGCAGGATAACATCGACATAGGTGAGGCTATCGTCAAGACCGATATCAGCAAACTCTCGCTGATATCTGCCGGACGTGAGGTAGCAAAACCGCTGGAGCTGTTTGCCTCGAATAGAATGCAGGAGATGATGGCGGAGATCAAGCACCGCTATAAGGACCGGTATGTGATTATTGATACTCCGCCGCTTCTGCCTTTTGCCGAGACACGCTCTCTGGCGCAGATGGTTGATGGTATTGTCCTGGTAATTCACGAGGGTGTTACTGCGCGGGAAAATGTAGCGGAGGCCCAGGAAATTTTAAAGGGCTGTCCAATTCTGGGCGTGGTACTCAACGATTCAACCGAGGTCACCACGGAAAACTCGTATTACAATAAATACTACACAAGATGAACAGACACGTGACATTTTCAGCCGGAGCCTAAGCCATGTATTGTTCGTTCTTCAATCTGACATGCAAACCGTTCGACTTGATCCCTAATCCGGACTTCATGTTTCTCAGCAAAACCCACAAAAAGGCTATAACCTATCTGGATTACGGCATCCGTGAACGGGTCGGCTTTGTGCTGTTGACAGGAGAGGTCGGTTCCGGCAAGACCACCATCATCAGGGAATTGATCAACAAAAATCTCGAACGGGTCGTGCTCGCCAAGGTTTTCAATACCAACGTGAACTCTGTTCAACTGCTGTCCATGATCAATGACGATTTTGATCTGCCGGTTCAGGGTAAGGACAAGATCGAGCTGCTGCGGGATCTCAATCACTTTCTTGTCGATCAGTACAGCAAGGGAAACCAGCCGCTGCTGATCATTGACGAAGCGCAAAATCTGCCACCCGAGACCCTGGAAGAGATCCGCATGTTATCAAACCTGGAAACATCCGATTCCAAACTGCTGCAGATCATCCTGGTGGGGCAACCGGAGTTGCGCACCCTGCTTGCCAGGCCGGAACTGCGCCAGTTGCGCCAGCGGATAAACTTCCAGTGCAATCTGCAACCGCTCAACCGTCAGGAAATGGAGGAATATATTTTCCATCGATTGCAGGTCGCCGGTAATCGGGATGCCATCCATCTCGAACCACCGTCCCTCGACCTAATATTTAGCTTCTGTAGCGGCATTCCCAGATTAATAAACATCATCTGTGACTTTATACTCCTGGCGGCCTTTGCGGAAGAAGTGCGGGACATTGACGAGGAGATGATCCGCGAAATCATCGGTGACCTTGATTATGGACATCACTACTGGGTACAGGAACAACCGGATATAGCCGCAAGCAACACCAACTCATCCCCGGAGTCCATCCAGGCTCATTCGCACTGGACTGAAAGCAGAATCGAGGAACTTTTCAATAAACTGAATCAACGCCTGTCTACTCATGAAAAAGAGACCCTGTCTGCTGTTCAGTCGCCACTCAAGAAACTCAATGAGCGTCTGGAGCAGTTCCAGAATACATTTACGGAGCAACTCAACAAAACCAATGCCGACGTAGCCAGGATAAACAAGAAAATCGAAGGGCAGTCTAAGCGTGTGCCAGAGACTCAGGATCTTTCTGAGAAGGGCAACCTGCCGAAACAGGACCTGATACGGAGGATATTCAAATAATGCACTTCATTCATGGAGTAACATGCGGATCAGATTGCCTGGTCCCCCACGAAGGGCCGCTCGCACCGTTTTTTGCCGTTCTCAAACGCTGGCCGCTTTGTTTCGCTTCAGTGTGTGTGTTGTTGGGGGTTACTCAGGTTCAGGCTTCGGATTACATCCTGAAACCTTCCCTGGCGATCAGCGAGGAATACACCGACAACGTATTCGAGAGCGTCCAGAACAAAAGACCCGAGTATATTACCCGGGTACAACCCGGTCTTTCATACATTTACAAGGCCCCTCTCTGGGACTGGGATCTCGGGTATGTTTTTGACTATCGCAATTATGCCCGGGGGAGCCACTCTGACGAAATAACCCACACCGGCAATGTCAAGGGTTTGCTGAAACTGGTGGACGAGCGCCTGAACCTTGACCTGATGGACAGCTACCAACGTGTCTCGTTAAATATTGCCCGCGATGCGACCCAGGAAAGCCTGTTTCTCAACCAGACCGACCAGAACATAGCCACTATCTCCCCCTACCTGCTCTGGCATCCTGGAGAGAAGACCACACTCAAGACCGGATACCGCTTTATCGATACCCGTTACTGGGGTGAGGGTATCGAAAAGCAGGAACATGTCGCCTTTGCAAACCTGAATCATGAGCTGACCTCAAAGTTCAGCATGCAGGCGGATTATGCCTTTAGTAAGACCAGAACAACATCCGTTAACTTCGACAGGCATGACCTCTCCGGAGGATTCAGATACAACTATGCCGACAAATCCTTTCTCTTCGGCAGCCTTGGCAACAGTTGGCAAATTTTTTCCAGCGGCAACAACGTGAGCAATCTGTTCTGGAGCGCCGGCATCACCCATGACCTGAGCATCTTCGTGCTCACGCTTGAGACCAGGGTCCAGTTTGCAGAGGACCCGTTATCCAACTCCACCAAGGAGACCAGCTACAGCGGCAAACTCGACAGGGAACTCAAGCGTGGAGCGATCGGCCTGTTCAGCTCCTACACAGAATACGTCATTACGCAAACCGGCGCGCAAGACTGGAACAGGCTGGCCTTTGGCGCCTCCGGGCGCTACGAGGTCCTGCCGAAGCTTACCGCGAATCTGGAGGCGACCGCTGAACGATTCAGCCAGAAGACCGCGGCCGACTATCCCTATCGCTTCACCGGCACCGGCGGATTGAATTATGCCTTCAACCACGACATCACGCTCGGCCTGACCTACATCTACGTCACAAATGTGTACGATCTGGACAACATGTCCGCCGGCGCCAAGGAGATCAACCGGGCGATGGTGGAAGTGAAGAAGGTTTTTTAGAGGCAGATTGACACGGCAGGTAAGCTGGTGATCAAGCAAAGCTGGCGGGGGACAAGGGAGATGAACAAATATCTATTACAGGCTCAACTCATCTGTACACCCCCCTGCCCCGGACGCTTTTCGATTGATTGTCTCCGTACGCTCTGTACGCTTGTTTACTGACTTTATGATCAATGCCTTAACCATCGATGTCGAGGATTACTTCCAGGTCTCCGCTTTCGAACAGCATGTGAAACGTGAAGATTGGTCTGCTTATCCTGTGAGGGTCGTGGACAACACCAGAAGGTTGCTGGACATACTCCAACAATCAGGAGTCTTTGCAACCTTCTTTGTTCTGGGATGGGTTGCGGAACGCTGTCCCGCCTTGATTAAGGATATTCAGATCGCCGGGCATGAAATCGCCTGCCACGGTTATGCACACCGGCGGGTTTCCGGACAGTCACGGCAAGAATTTCGGGATGATATCCGCCGCGGCAAGTCGCTGCTTGAAGATCTAATCGGCCAAGCCGTCCTCGGGTATCGAGCCCCGAGCTATTCTATCTCGATGGGTTCGCTTTGGGCATTTGATGAATTACTTGAAGCCGGTTACCGCTATGATTCCAGTGTGTTTCCGGTACGCCACGATTATTACGGCATTCCGGACTGGCCACGCTTCCCATTCAATGTCATCAGGGATGCAAACGGAAGTTGGGCACCTGAAAATGCCCCCTCTTCCGAACCTGCCGAAAGTTCCCGGATGATGGAAATTCCGATCACCACCCTGCACCTGGCTGGAACCAATATTCCAATAGCAGGCGGGGGCTATTTCCGGCTGTTCCCTTATTGCCTTACAAGATGGGGCCTGCAACGGATCAACCGGATAGACTCCAGCCCCTTTGTGTTTTATCTGCATCCCTGGGAAATAGATCCAGGCCAGCCCAGAATGACAGACATAGGGTTTAAGACACGTTTTCGTCATTATGTAAACCTCTCCAGGACTGAAAACCGGTTTCGAAACCTGTTGTCCGATTTTGAATTCTCTACCATGAGAAGCCTTTTTGAAGATTTTTTTGATCACGATAGCGTCAAGCAGAAGCACTGAATTCCATCAAGGCTGTAGAGGCCAGCAGGTGAAATCGGTTCCCATCCGCATTGACATTCCGAAGGCCTATTAAGGCATTTTAATTTAGCGGGCATTAAATGCAATTTGATAATTACATCCCAAGGAGGTCTGAAGGCATGATTAACATCGCTGTAGTCGGATACGGTTATTGGGGCCCGAATCTTGTCCGCAACATTCAAGAGTTGGGTGATGCCCGTGCAATTTCTTGTTGTGACATGAACCCGGAACGTCTCGCACAGGTCAAATCCAAATTTCCATCGATTGAGACTACAACCAGGTACGAAGATATATTGAACAATCCATTAATTGATGCGGTTGTAATCTCGACACCGGTTTCTAGTCACTATGAGTTAGCGCGCAAGGCATTCGAGCATGGAAAACACGTATTGCTGGAGAAACCTGCTACCGCCTCGGTAGCGGAGGCTGAGAAACTGGTGGAACTGGCTGACCAACGCAAACTTACCTTCATGGTTGACCACACCTTCATCTATACGGGAGCAGTCAGTAAAATGAAGGAGATCATAGATCGTGGGGATCTGGGTGATCTCTATTATTTTGATTCGGTACGCATCAATCTCGGTTTGATTCAACGGGACGTAAATGTGTTGTGGGACCTTGCGCCGCACGATCTTGCCATCATGGATCATCTGGTCAAGGAAAAACCGGTCAGCGTGTGCGCAACCGGCGCCTGTCACGTAGGTAACGGACATGAGAACGTGGCATATCTCACGGTGTACTTCGACAGCGGTTTGATTGCGCACTTTCACAACAACTGGCTCTCACCGGTCAAGGTCCGCACCATGCTCGTCGGTGGGAGTAAAAAGACCATCCATTATGATGACATGGAGGTCAGTGAAAAAATCAAGATCTACGACCGCGGGGTAGACGTTTCGACCACCGAAGGGATCCACGATGTTCTTGTCTCCTATCGTCTTGGTGACATGTGGGCACCCCGGCTGAACGTTACCGAGGCATTGCGCGTCATGGTAGGCGAATTTGTCGGGTGCGTACAAACAGGACGACGCCCTATCACCGATGGAATCAGCGGCCTTAATGTCGTGAAAATACTGGAAGCCTCGGAAAAATCCATCAAACAACGCGGGAAGGAGATCAGACTATGAGCGACAGCTCCAAGCAGAGCATCAATAACGTAACGCTGGGCGAGAACATCAGACTTTCAGAGTTCATTAACCTCTACGGCTGCGAAATTGGCGATAACTCACGGGTCGGCGCATTTGTAGAAATCCAGAAAAATGCCAAGATCGGCAAGAACGTAAAGGTCTCCAGCCACACTTTTATCTGTGAAGGCGTGACGATAGAAGATGACGTATTTGTCGGGCATAATGTCTCTTTTATCAATGACAAGTACCCGCGCGCTACCGCAAACGGAGCCCCACAGACTGAAGCGGATTGGGTCTGTGTCCCTACCCTGGTAAAAAAAGGCGCCTCCATCGGCACGAGTTCCACGATTCTGTGTGGTGTTACGATAGGCGAAAACGCCATCGTTGGATCGGGAAGCGTAGTCACGAAGGATGTGCCTGCAAATTCCGTTGTAGCGGGGATTCCGGCACGCTTCATACGTACCATGGAGGATGTTGAGTCTGATAAGGATGACAGTTTGCAACCTGTTCCGTTTCTGGACCTGAAGGCACAGTATCATTCGATCAAGGTCGAGATCCAACCGGCAGTCAACAAGATTCTGGAAAGCTGTTCGTTTGTTCTGGGTGAAGAGGTTGCTGCCTTCGAGCGTGAGTTCGCCGCCTATCAGAATGCCGGCAACGGCATAGCCGTCAATACCGGGACCAGCGCCCTCCATCTGGCGTTATTGGCAGCCGGAGTTGGTCCGGGTGATGAGGTCATCACCGTTTCCTATACCTTTGTAGCTACGGTAGCAGCAATTGTATATTCCGGGGCCAAGCCGGTCTTCGTTGATATTGAACCAAACTCCCTGACCATGGACACCAGTGCGATCGAGGCAGCCATCACACCCCGGACAAAGGTCATCTTACCCGTGCACATCCATGGTCAATCAGCAGACATGGATACAATCATGGAAATTGCCCGCCGTCATAATCTCACCGTTATCGAAGACGCCTGCCAGGCACATGGCGCTGAATACAAGGGTCGTCGGGTTGGCAGCATCGCGGACCTGGGCTGCTTCAGTTTCTACCCGGGCAAGAACCTGGGTGCCTATGGCGAGGGTGGAATGGTGGTCACCAACAGCCAGAAACATGCCCACACCATACGCATGCTGAGGGATTGGGGAGCGGAGAGTAAATACATCCATACGTTAAAGGGGTATAACTACCGCATGGAAGGCATGCAGGGAGCAATATTGCGCGTCAAGTTGCGGCACTTGGAAAAATGGACCAATGCCCGACGGAGTCATGCCTCCCGATACGATGTGCTTTTAGCGGATAGCGGAGTAAAGACTCCGTCCGAGATGCAAGCCAACCGTCATGTTTACCATATTTACGCAATCCGTGTGGCCCAGCGCGATGCATTCCAGAAAGCTCTCACAGCGAAAGGTGTTAACACCGGCATACATTACCCGATTCCCGTGCATCTCCAGCCGGCATATGCAGACCTTGGTTACAAGGAGGGTGATTTCCCGCACACCGAAGCGGCTTCAAACGAAGTGCTTTCCCTGCCAATGTTTGCTGAGCTGACTTCAGCCCAGCAGGACAGGGTTTGTCTGGCCGTGCGTGAGGTTTATAGGGCTCTTTGACAAGTACTATTTGACATGAGGATACAAGAGGAGAGATGAATGAAGATTGAGGGGAACAGATTTCTGGTGACCGGTGGCGCCGGTTTGATGGGTTCACACATAGCCGACCGGCTGCTGGCGGGCGGAGCTGACGAGATAATACTGCTCGATAATTTTGTACGCGGAAGCATGCACAATATCGATGGAATCCTGAAGGATTCGAGGGTACGTCTCGTAAAGGGGGATATACGCGACCTGGAACTGCTCATGAATCTTGCCAGCGGCGTGGATGGGATATTCCATATGGCGGCCATCAGAATCACGGCTTGTGCAGACAACCCCCGCGATGCCATGGAAGTGATGCTGACGGGTACTCATAACGTGCTCCAGGCGGCGGTTGAGAAGAAGGTGGGGAAACTATTATATGCCTCTTCAGCGTCAGTTTATGGACTTGCCGATTCATTCCCTACCGATGAAAGCCATCACCCGTACAACAATCGCACCTATTATGGGGCCGCAAAGGTTGCGGGCGAAGGCATGGTACGGTCATTTGCGGAAATGTACGGCCTTCGCTATGTTGCCCTGCGCTACTTCAATGTGTACGGACCTCGCATGGATATCGATGGTAAGTACACCGAAGTCCTCGTGCGCTGGCTTGACCGGATCGATAGCGGACAGACGCCGCTGATTTTCGGCGACGGCTCGCAGACCATGGATCTCATAAATATTGATGACATTACTGATGCAAACATCCTGGCCATGGAGTCCGATGTAACTGATGAGGTGTTCAACGTCGCCAGCGGCAGCGAGACGAGCCTGCTGGGACTGCTCAGGGCGGTGCTCAAGGTTACGGGATCTAAACTGGAACCGGAGTTTTTACCGGAACGCACCGTGAATCCGGTCCCCCGGAGGCTGGCAAGCACGACAAAAGCCAGGAACTTGCTGGGTTTCGAGGCAAAGGTAAGTGTGGAAGAGGGTTTGAGACGTCTTATCGCCTGGCGGAAGGGAATCATTGCCGGCAATGGTCCCGTTGCCTGAAGGCGGAGAATTCGCACGAGTTGACCTGATTCTGTGAATTATCAAGGAGAAAAACTGATGCAGGTTAAAAAAGCAGTTTTCCCGGTTGCCGGACTCGGCACCAGATTCCTGCCGGCCACCAAGGCTTCACCCAAGGAGATGCTTCCCCTCATCGACAAGCCTCTCGTACACTATGTCGTGGAAGAGGCGGTTGCCGCGGGGATCGAGCAGATCCTCTTCGTTACCGGTCGAGGCAAACGGTCTATCGAGGATTATTTCGACATCGCCTTCGAATTGGAGGCGCTGCTCTACGACAAAGGTAAGGACGCCGAACTTTCCCAGGTGCGGGAGATCGCGGAAATGGTCAAGATATTTTACGTCCGCCAGCAGCAGGCGCTGGGTCTCGGCCACGCCATCCTCTGCGCCCGGGAGTTCGTCGGTGAGGAGCCGTTTGCAGTCCTCCTCGGTGACGACATCATCGATGCCAAGCGGCCATGCCTGGCCCAGCTTCTCGACGTCCACTACAAATACCAGGGGACCGTGCTGGCCCTGGAACAGGTCCCAATGGAGAACATCTCTGCCTATGGATGTGTCAAGGCCAACCGGATATCCGATCAAATTTTCGAAGTGATCGATATGGTGGAAAAACCGAAGCGGGAAGAGGCCCCTTCGGACCTGGCGATCATCGGCAGGTACGTTCTGACCCCGGACATCTTCCCGATCCTGGAAAGCCTGGAACCGGGCAAGGGGGGGGAAATACAGCTGACCGACGCCATCCTCACGCTGTTATCGGAAAAAGCCGTGTACGGCTGCCAGTTCGAAGGTATCCGTCACGACTGTGGCGACAAGTTCGGCTTTTTGAAAGCAACGGTGGACATGGCCTTGAAACGGAATGAGTTTAACGGCAGATTTCGGTCATTTCTCAGACAACGCCTGGAGGAGTGTGACAATGATTCCAATTGCTAAGCCGTGCCTTGGAAAAGAGGAAGCCGCGGCAGCACAAGAGGTGATTCTTTCCGGCTGGCTTACGCAGGGGCCCAAGGTCAAGCAATTTGAAGATGACTTTGCATCCTATGTCGGCTCAAAACACGCCTGCGCGGTTTCAAGCTGCACGACAGCCCTGCACCTTGCCCTCCTGGCGGTAGGTGTGAAACCCGGAGATGTCGTAATTACGATGAGTCACTCGTTTATCGCGACGGCAAATGCAGTACGGTACTGTTTCGCTGAACCGCTCTTTGTCGATATCGATCCTCGTTCCTACAACATGTCTCAGGAAAGCCTCAGGCATTGTCTGTACGAGCAATGCGAGAAGCGCGAGGGGGGGCTCTATTATCGGGATGTTGCACGGCTTGCTGTTGGGGAATCCCCATTACGAAACATTGTGGAAGGCGGAGCCGCTTCTACTGCGCGATCAATAGGACGTGTGGCTGCAATCATGCCGGTCCATCAAATGGGCATGCCCTGCGACCTGGAGGCATTACTTTCTCTTGCCGCGGAGTTTGGCCTCCCCGTAATAGAAGATGCCGCCTGCGCGATCGGCAGCGAAATACATATCGCTGACAGGTGGGAAAAAATCGGCGGACCTCACGGCGACATCGCCTGTTTTTCATTCCATCCGCGCAAGATTGTCGCCACTGGTGACGGCGGAATGATAACGACAAGCAACTCCGGGTACGACCAGCAGTTTCGTCTTCTCCGGCAACACGGCATGTCAATCCCGGACACGGTACGACACAGTGCAAATCGGGTGATTTTTGAAGAGTACGTGACCACTGGATTCAATTACAGAATGACCGATGTCCAGGCCGCCATAGGCATTGAACAACTTAAAAAATTGCCGGGTTTTCTGGAGGAGCGGGAAAAACTTGCAGATCTGTACAATAAGAGGCTGAAGGATGTTGCCTGGTTGGTGTTGCCCCGAAACACAACCTGGTGTCGAACAAATTGGCAGAGTTACCCGGTGAAGGTACGAGATACTTCGCCGGTTAGTCGTGATGTACTTATGCAGCACCTGCTCGATATGGGCATTTCGTCTCGCCGGGGGATCATGAATACCCACCAGGAACCGGCATACGCCGCGGAGTTTTGGTTGCCTCATTCTGAGCAAGCGAGAGATTCAGTGATTCTCCTGCCTCTCTTCAATGGCATGAAAGAGGAAGAGGTCGACGAGGTAGTGAAAGGAGTTGTTAATGCCTAAGAAACTATTGTTATTCCCATTCGGTGGCAATGCGCGGGAAGCGCTGTTGTCCGTTTTTGCGATGAATGGGAGAAACACCGAATGGGAAGTACTGGGGTTCATCGATGACGATCAATCCCGGCATGGTAATGAATGTTGCGGAATCAAGGTGCTGGGGGGGCGGGAGATCCTGAATGAAACCCCAGATGCGTTCGTCCTCGCGGTACCTGGCAGTCCGACAAGCTATCCCAAACGTAACAAGGTTATCGGGAGTCTGAATCTGGATGAATCACGATTTGCTACAATCATACATCCATCAGTGGTTGTATCACCGGATGCGAAAATCGGCTACAACACGGTCATAATGCCAAATGCAGTCATAAGCTGTGGGGTAACAATAGGAAATCACTGCATTATTCTGCCTAATACCGTTATTTCTCACGACAGCATCGTTGGTGACTACTCCTGTTTTGGATCAAATATATCAATTTCAGGGTCAGTTCGGATTGGTTCCAGCTGTTATGTCGGCTCAGGAACAAAGATGCGTGAGAACGTTTCCATAGGTGATCGGACTCTGGTTGGGCTGGGCTCGAATGTAATTACCAATATCGAGGCTGATGTTGTCGCCGCGGGGAGCCCCGCAAAAACGATAAGAAAATATTCCCTCCAAACCACTGATGTCGGATAACTTTACACATCTATAAACTTTGTAATCCCACAACGTAAAGTACTGCATTATCAGTATGTTACTCAAAGGCATGCGTATTGCTTGTATAAGTATGTAGAGGTTTAATTACTACGCCAATTTGAGTAATAGCGATAATGGAGGGCATGATTTTGAAAAACCAATTGTATAAGAAATTACTACGGGCATGTGCAATTGTAACGGGCATAGTAACGATTCAAATTATTTCCCCGTTACATGCGATCAGTTCGTGCAGTGTGCCTGCAAATGCGATCGAGGCCGAGAACTGCAAGGCGGGCAATCCTTCCAGCGAGTGGGATATCATCGGTGCGGGTGACCAGAGCATCCAGGGCTTCGCCACCGATATCAGCGTCAACAAGGGCGAGACTGTCCACTTCAAGGTCGACACCAAGGCAAGCGGCTACAGGGTGGATATCTACCGTATCGGCTATTATGGCGGTTTGGGTGCACGAAAGATGGCCACGGTCAACCCTTCCGTATCGCTCCCCCAGACACAGCCCGCCTGTATCAGCGATAGCGCAACCAAACTCACTGATTGCGGGAACTGGTCCGAATCTGCTTCCTGGGTGGTACCCGCCAACGCTGTTTCCGGGGTCTACATTGCCAGACTCGTACGTACGGACACCGGGGGAGCAAGCCACATCATCTTCATCGTCAGAGACGATACCGGTAATTCCGATATTCTCTTCAAGACCTCCGACACTACCTGGCAGGCATACAATACCTATGGCCTCGGCTATATCGAATACCCCGACTACGGCTGGCCGAATCAGAAGGCCAAAAAATCCAGCTACAACAGACCATTTCTGACTCGCGACGTGAATAGCGGCATGGGGGCCTACAACTGGTTCTTCCAGGCCGAATATCCCATGGTCCGCTGGCTGGAAGCCAACGGGTACAACGTCAGTTACTTCACCTCGGTCGACACCGACAGACGAGGCGCCGAGATCCTCGAACACAAGGCCTTCCTGTCCGTAGGTCATGATGAATACTGGTCCGGACAAGAGCGGGCCAATGTTGAGGCCGCACGATCAGCGGGGGTCAACCTGGCCTTTTTCAGCGGCAATGAGATCTACCGCAAGGTGCGCTGGGAAAACAGCATTGACGGCTCAGGCACCCCCTACCGAACCTTGGTCTGTTACAATGAAAGCAACGCCCCGTCACCTGTCGACCCCCTTGATCCTGCCATCTGGACCGGAACCTGGCGCAACCCGACATTCAGCCCGCCCGCCGATGGCGGCCGCCCCGAAAATGCCCTGAGCGGTACACTCTTTACGGTTTCAGACGGCCCCAACGATCTCGGAATCTCACTGGAAGTACCCCAGGCAAACGGCAGGATGAGGTTCTGGCGCAACACTGCCGCGGCCTCGCTCGCCGCGGGCCAGAAGGCGGTACTTGGCGACAGGGTGGTTGGTTATGAGTTTGATGAGGATATAGATAACGGTTTTCGGCCGGCCGGCCTCGTGCAGTTATCGTCAACCACTACTCCGACGATAGCAATGCTCTTGGGAGACAACATAAACATTGCTGCCGACATCTACCTGCCGGGGACAGCAACTCACGTCATGACCCTCTATCGCGCACCGAGCAAGGCCTTGGTCTTTTCGGCCGGGACAGTACATTGGTCCTGGGGCCTGGATGCAGCTCATGACAACGGCCCTTCCGTCACCGACACGAGCTTGAAGCAGGCCACCGTCAACATCCTTGCCGACATGGGCGTCCAACCTGGTTCGTTGCAGACCGGACTTGTAGCGGCGACCCCATCAAACGACCTGACCGCTCCTGTTTCGACGATTACCTCGCCACCGCCAGGTTTTTCTTTGCCTGCAGGTTCAACGATCACAATAACCGGCACCGCATCCGACAGCGGTGGAGGTGTGGTTGGAGCCGTTGAAGTTTCCACCGATAATGGTTCCAGCTGGCATCCCGCTAGCGGCCGCGAATCCTGGAGCTATACCTGGACTCCGGCAATATCCGGCCAAATCACCATCCGCAGCCGGTCGGTGGATGACAGTGGCAATATCGAGACGCCTTCGGCCGGCATGACGGTAACAGTCACTCCGCAGCAGACCAACTTTACCATCTGGCCGGGAACCACAGTACCTGGCCTGGTTGACGGCGGTCCGGACGGTTCTGTTGAGTTGGGGGTCAAGTTCCGCTCTGATTCCAGCGGATACGTAACCGGCATCCGCTTCT
>JAJYBH010000112.1 GCA_021779135.1 Deltaproteobacteria bacterium | reverse complement strand
TTAACGACACCTATGGTCACCCGATTGGTGACCGCGTGTTGATTGCCCTTGCGCGCCTCATCAGGCAGCGTGTCCGTAAAGTGGATATTGTCGGTCGATTTGGCGGCGAGGAGTTTGCCGTTATTCTCCCCGGCTGCCCCTTAAAAGAGGCGGTTATTCTCCTGAATGAGTTGCGGGAGAGCTTCGCGGTCGTTGCGTTTGAGTCAAAAGATGAAACCTTCTCGTGTACCTTCAGTTGCGGTATTGCCCCGCTCTCGCTTTTTGGAGATGCGGCTGCTCTTATCGCGGGGGCTGATGAGGCGCTCTATGCCGCCAAGAATGGCGGACGCAACCGGGTAGAGGCTGCCGGGGGGCCTGGAAGTGGACTGTGCTGAAGCCAAGGTATGCTGCTTAGGAGGCTTTGCTGGCCGCCAGCATCTCGGCGGCGTGTTTCAAGGCAGAGTCGGTAATTTTCTCCCCGGCCAGCATGCGGGCTATTTCGCGGGTACGTTCCGGGCTGTTCAGGACAGAAATGCCGGTGGTCGTCCTGCCATCCAGTACCCGTTTTTCGACGCGCAGGTGCTGATCGGCAAATGAGGCAACCTGGGGCAGGTGGGTAATGCATAATACCTGCTGATTCATTGCCACGTTTTTCAGTTTTCTGCCGACGAGTTCGGAGGTGGCGCCGCTGATGCCGGTATCGACCTCGTCGAATACCAGGGTCGGCACATCACCTTCGGGCAGCACCTGCTTGAAGGCCAGCATGAGGCGAGAAAGTTCCCCCCCCGAAGCGATCTTTGCCAGTGGCCGGGGCGGTTCCCCGGGGTTGGGTGAAAAGAGGAACTCGACCCGCTCGAAACCGGTTGATCTCGGTTCGGCCAGTTTTTCCAGCGCAGGTTCTATAACCGCACCCTTCATGGCCAGTTGATGGGCCTCCGACTCCAGTGCCAGCTTCAACCTGACGGCATGGGTTGTGCGCCTGTCTGTCAGCTCTGCACCGGTTTTGAGAAGCTGCCCCATGAGTTGGTCCCGCTCCGCCTCCAGTCTCTGCCGGTCATGTTCACGGCCGCGCAGCTCTTCCAGTTCCGAATCTATCTGCTGTTTAAAGGCCAGGACCTCATCCACTGTCGAACCGTACTTCCGTTTGAGGCGACTGATCTGGTCGAGGCGGTCATCAGCCATCTGCAGGGCTGCCGGGTCGGACTCCAGGCGGGTCGTATAGTCTCTCAAGCTGATGGCGGTATCCTCCAGTTGCAGGTAGGCCTCTTCCAGAGCTGTCGCCGGGCCGCCAAGGGTATGGTCTATCGAGGCGATGTCCCGTACCGAGGTGCTGATGCGGCGCAACTGGCCGAGAATGGCGCCATCCCCGCCGTAAATCACTTCGAAGGCCTCACCGCTGACACTGCTCAGTTTGTCGGCGCTGGCCAGAAGCTGCCGTTGCTCCGCGAGTGCTTCCTCTTCACCGGCTTTCAACCCCGCTGCAGCGATCTCGTCGGATTGAAACGAGAGCAGGTCGAGTCTGCGAGCGGCCTCCCGCTCGATGGCCTCAAGGTTTTCAAGCTGCTCGGCGACCCTGCTGTGAGCCCTGAAGGTCTGTGCAAACTGCTCGCGCAATGTCCCAGTTCCGGCGAATGCATCCAGCAGGGCCAGCTGATTGTCCGGCCTCAGCAATGTTTGTGACTCATGCTGGCCATAAATATTGATCAGACGTCCGGCGATGTCGGTCAGCAGAACAAGGGTCGCCATGCTGCCGTTTATGAAGATCCGGTTCTTGCCGGAGCGCGAAATGGAACGTTTGAAAAGCAGCTCGGTGCCGGCTTCCAGGCCGGCCTGTTCGAGGACTTGCACGACTTCCGGCCGTTCGGAGATATCAAAGATCGCCTCGACCGTGGCCTCCTCTTCGCCGGAGCGGATCAGGTCACTGGAAGCCCTGCTGCCCATGATCAGTCCAACGGCATCGATGATGATCGACTTGCCGGCCCCGGTTTCACCGGTCAGGACCGTCAGGCCGGAAGAAAAGGCGATGTGCAGACTGTCGATAATGGCGATGTTCTTTATGGTCAGGTCAGTCAGCATGATGCCTCAGCGCTCTCCCCACTTCAGTTTTGTCCGCAGAATCTCGAAGTAATCCCGGCTGCGGGACATGACCAGGGCCGTGGTCTTCAGGGCCCGGCGCACCTCGACCGAATCACCCTCCTGCAGTTCGAAACCGACCTGGCCATCCAGGGTCAGGTAGACTTTTTCATCGAAGGACGAGGTCACGGTGATGGAGATGACCGACTCGTCCGTGACCACGATCGGCCGGTTGGTCAGGGTGTGGGGGCAGATGGGGGTGATGGCGATGCAGCTCATCAGGGGGTGGATGATCGGACCGCCGGCGGAAAGTGAATAGCCGGTGGAACCGGTGGGTGTCGAAATGATCAGGCCGTCGGCCTTGTAGGTGGTCAGGAAATGCCGGTTGACCTTGGTCTCCAGGTCAACGATGCGGGCCAAGGCGCCCTTGTTGATGACCACATCGTTTAAAACGTGGCTTTTCTCGATCTCCTGCCCCTCGCGGTGGAGCGTTACCTCCAGCATCATCCGTTCGGATACGCGCGGATTGCCCTCCAGGCACTTCTCCAGGCGGGTATAGAGCTCTTCGACAGTGATCTCGGTCAGGAAACCGAGGCTCCCCAGGTTGACCCCCAGGATCGGGACGCCCCTGCCGCTGAAGAGACGGGCCACGGAGATCAGCGTACCGTCGCCTCCCAGGACCACCACCAGCTCGGCCTGGTCACGGATATCGTTTTCGGTAAGCACCCTGGGATAGCCGAGCTGACGAATCAACTGCGGCTCGGGCAAGGCGGTGCAGCCTCGCTCCTCCAGCCAGGGGATCAGTTCGCTGGCAATACCCAGGCAGCGGGGATCGTGGATCTTGGCGAATATGGCGACGTTCTGGATCTGCATGGGTTCACCCGTTTATTTAAGCTTTCTGATCTTGTCCAGGCTTTCTTCCAGTACCAGCTTCTTGCCATTGACCTCGGCCAGCTTCTGGCGTTCCTTGGCGACGATCTCGGCCGGGGCCCGGTCCACGAAGGCCGGACTCTCCAGCTTTTTGGAGAACATCTCAATCTCCTTCTCGATCTTGCCGATCTCCTTCAACAGGCGCTCCTCCTCGGCAGCCACATCCACCAGCCCTTTAAGCGGCACATAGATCTGGATATCGCCGGCCACCTGGATCGAGGCATCCTCGGGCTTTTCGATCGCACAGCCGATGGCCAGGTCGGCAACCCGGGCCATGCTGATAATGGCGCCTTCGTTGTGTTTCATCAGACGCCGGCTTTCCTCGCTGTCGCAGGAAAGGATCACGGCAATCTGCTTCGAGGGGGGCACTTCCATTTCGCCGCGAATGTTGCGGATACCGCTGATGACGGCCTTGACCCGTTCCATGCCGGCGGCTGCCTCGGGGAAGGAGAGGCTGTCGCGGAATTCAGGATATGGCGCCAACATGATGGTGGCCGAACAGCCGTTCGCCCCTACGGTTCCGGGCAGCGCCTGCCAGACCTCCTCGGTGATGAAGGGTATGAAGGGGTGCAGCAGGCGCAGCAGGTTTTCCAGCGTGTACCAGAGCACGTACCGGGCAGCCAGCTTGCGCTCCGGGGTGCCATTGTAGAGATCCTGCTTGGAAAGCTCCAGATACCAGTCGCAGAATTCGCTCCAGGTGAACTGGTAGAGCGCCATGGCGCTCTCATTGTAACGGTAGCCGCTCAGGGTCTCGTCCACGGTGCGGGCGGTCTCGTTCAGGCGGTGCAGGATCCACTTGTCACCCTGGGAGAGCTCCAGTCCCTCGAAACTGATGCCGTCGGGATCGAAACCTTCCAGGTTCATCAGCGTGAAGCGGGCCGCGTTCCAGACCTTGTTGCAGAAGTTGCGGTAGCCGGCGATGCGCTCCTCGGCCAGCTTGATGTCGCGCCCCTGGGCGGCGAAGGCGGCCAGGGTGAAGCGGAAGGCGTCGGTGCCGTACTGCTCGATGATCGTCAGCGGGTCGATGACATTGCCCTTGGATTTGGACATCTTCTGCCCCTGGGCGTCACGCACCAGGGCGTGGATGTAGACGTCCCGGAAGGGGACATCGTCCATGAAGTGCAGCCCCATCATCATCATGCGGGCTACCCAGAAGAAGAGGATGTCGAAACCGGTCACCAGGCAGGCGGTGGGGTAGAAGGTTGTTAATTCCTCGGTCCGCTCCGGCCAGCCCATGGTGGAAAAGGGCCACAGGGCCGAGGAGAACCAGGTGTCCAGCACGTCGGTTTCCTGGCGGATCTCGTCGCTGCCGCATTTCGAGCACGACGTCGGTGTCTCCATGGAGACGGTGATGCCGTCGCAGTGGTCGCAGAACCAGGCCGGGATGCGGTGCCCCCACCAGATCTGGCGCGAGATGCACCAGTCGCGGATATTCTCCATCCATTCGTAGTATGTGTTCTCCCACTGTTTGGGCAGGATGCGGGTCTTG
This sequence comes from Deltaproteobacteria bacterium, assembly GCA_021779135.1. Lineage (GTDB taxonomy): Bacteria > Desulfobacterota > Desulfuromonadia > Geobacterales > Pseudopelobacteraceae > CAIPTY01. Next base: position 6,048 of record JAJYBH010000112.1, on the reverse strand, counting down.
CCGCTTTTGACGGCGTCCAAAGCCCGCCCGGCCAGCGGGGCAACCTTGACATACCATTGCAAGGACAGGTACGGCTCCACCACGGTCTTGCAGCGGTAGCAGCCACCTACGGACATGTCATGATCTTCGATCCGCTCCTGCAGGCCGGCTTCCTCCAGTTCGGCCACGATCCGGGTGCGGGCCGCAAAACGGTCCATGCCTTCGTACTGGTGGCCGGCGGCATTAATGACCCCGGATTCGTCCAGCACGTTGATCTTGTCCAGGCCATGGCGCAGGCCGACCTCGAAGTCGTTAAAATCGTGGGCCGGGGTGATCTTGACCACGCCGGTCCCGAACTCCAGCTCCACGTAATCGTCGGCCACTACCGGTATCTCGCGGCCAATCAGCGGCAGGACCACCTTCTTGCCGATCAGGTGCTTGTAGCGTTCGTCCTCGGGGTGGACCGCCACGGCGGTGTCGCCCAGCATGGTCTCGGGGCGCGTGGTGGCGACGACCACAAATTTCCCCGGTTCACCGGCGATCGGATAGCGGATGTGCCAGAGGTGTCCTTTCTTGTCCTCGTGCTCGACCTCGATGTCCGACAGGGCAGTATGACAGCGCGGACACCAGTTGATCAGACGGTTGTCGCGGTAGATCAGGCCATCCTCGTAGAGTTTGACAAAAACGGTGCGGACAGCCTTGGAAAGCCCCTCATCCATGGTGAAGCGTTCCCGCTCCCAGTCGCAGGAGGCGCCCAGGCGCTTCAGCTGACCGATAATCTGGCCGCCAGATTCGGCCTTCCATTTCCAGACCCGCTCGATGAATTCCTCGCGCCCCAGGTCGTGGCGGTCTTTTCCCTCGGCGGCCAACTGGCGTTCGACGACGTTCTGGGTGGCGATGCCGGCGTGGTCGGTGCCCGGCATCCAGAGCACATTGTAGCCCTGCATGCGTTTCCAGCGGCAGAGGATGTCCTGCAGGGTGTTATTGAGGGCATGCCCCATGTGCAGGGCCCCGGTTACGTTGGGCGGGGGGATGACGATGCTGTAGGGCTCTTTGTCGGATGTGGCCTGGGCATGGAAATATCCCTTGCTCTCCCATTCGGCGTACCATCTCTTTTCAACGTCGTGGGGCTCATACCCCTTGGCGAGTTCTCTGGTCATGATTTAGCGGTACCTTCTTCGTGGATTTGAGAATGTGACACTATAAAAAAAACGGGGTGATAATGCAACATCCCATACCTACATTTGGGAAAGTTGCAGAGGCGGGTTTCAAGAACAAGTTATTAGTCCGGGCAGGCTGCTTTCACAGTGTTTAATCGAGATCCAGCGGGCTCTTCGCTTCTTTCATAGTCCTCACTGGTACGCAATGCGTGTAGATCATGGTTGTCTTTAAACTGGAATGCCCTAGCATTGTCTGAATGACCCGGATGTCGTAACCAGCCTGCAACAGGTGGGTGGCGAAGGAATGACGGAATGTGTGGGAAGTGACCCGCTTGGGGATTTTGGCCTTTCGAACCGCCGGATAAAGTGCCTCCTGAAGCTCTGTTTCATGGAGATGCCAGCGCCGCCGCTGACCGTTTTCTGAAACCGTAGTCAGGTTCTTCTGCGGGAAAAACCACTGGTGAACAAACTCCATCGGTGCCTTGGGATATTTTTTTTCCACAGCATCATCCAGAAAGACCCCGTCATAACCTTCAGCCATATCCCGGTCGTGCAGTTCTCCAATCTTCTTGATTTGTATCTTTAGCTCCGGCAACAGAGCATCGGGAATCGGCACAGTACGATCCTTTTTCCCCTTGCCGTGAATAGTGAGCTTGCCCGCATCAAAATTGAAATCCCGCACCCGCAGTTGCAGACATTCAAACTGTCGGAGACCGCAGCCAAACAATAGCTTCACCACCAGATCAATTGGGTACGAAAGATTGGCCAAAATTGCGTCAATCTCTGGACGTGACAGGACTGTCGGAATGTAGAGCGATTTCTTTGCCCGTGGTACATCCCTCAACTCACCAAATTCCCGTTTCAAACCGTGGCGGTAAAAAAACAAGAGTGAATTGAAGGCCTGATTCTGCGTGGTCGATGCCACACGGCAATTCACCGCCAGATGGGTCAGATATGCCTTCACATCATCACCAGTCAGTTCCTCTGGCGGCTTGTTCTTCAGGAATTTCTGAAACTGCCTGGACCAATTAGCGTACGTTTTCAGAGTCTTGCGAGAATAATGTCGAACTTTGATCTCTGCTGCCATGGCCTCCATTATTGCATCCCACTCAGGAGAGTCGGATTTATCCTGATACCCGACCTCGGAATATTGTGATCCGTATCGTGCTGGATTGTGAGGCTGTCGCATCGACGGCCTGGAAGCGGTCTTTGGCATATCATTTGTAACTTCATTTGGTTGTTTTGCCGCATCAACCTGATTCTGCACATCAATAAAGACAGAAACGGCGTAGGCGGCCTGTCTGCACAGTAGATCGCTCTGCCTCTTTGATTTAAGCTTTTCGATAAAAAGAGGTATTTGCTCCGCCTGTGAGATCGAATCCGCATACTTGTCGCAATAATCAAGAAAATAGCGACACCACTTGATACATTCCGCAAAGTTAGCAGCCGGAACACCACGCTTTTCAAGCAGTTTCAAGTATTGAGGGAGCAGCGCCTTTGGTAAGCAGATCATAATGGAAATTCCTTTAACATTTTAATTTACATCCTACAAAAGCTTCCGTATATTTTCGAGCAATTATTCATTCACCACTGAAAAATGTTGATTTAGCATCATGGAGTCCTATGCTGAAAGAGATGAAATCACATTGCCACCTTAAACCGGGCCAAAAAGGTACAAAGCGGCTCGTTGAACAGTTTGGCGAATCGCTGCTTTGTGTTCGTTATCGCTACGACGAGACACGCGGTGTACGGCTAAAAACCGTAGAGATCATAGTTGAAGAAAAGCCTTGGCAACCACCATTCTGCTTCAGGGATGGCGATATTGCACCAGTAACAGTAGCCTTTGAAGAAACTGCATTAAGAGCAAGGTTGCAAAAGATGCGAGCAAAATGGGATCCGCACTTAAAAGTCTGGCTGGTATCTTATCGCCTGATACGCGGAACCGACCTTGAAACCAGGATCCCTAAAGAGTATATGAACGGAAGTAAACGGCTGTAAAGCATCTTATATAGGAAACTATGTGGGTTTCTTATATAAGAAATAAGCAACCTATATAGGAAACAAGTTTCTTATATAGGGAAACCGTAGATAACCGAGTTGAATTAAATCAAAGATTTTGAGAATAAAATCGGGATCGAAAGGAAAGCAATGAACAAGAAGACTTGCTTGGTGACGGGCGGTTCAGGTTTTATAGGTGGTTTTATTGTTGAGGAATTGTTGAGTCATGGGCATAAAGTTATTAGCTATGATTGCGAAGAAAGCCACACTGCTAAACTTGACATCATCTTCATAAAAGGAGACCTGAGAGAAAAAACCAAATTGGAAAAATGCTTAAAAGGGGTAGATGAAGTCTACCATTGCGCTGCCATCCTTGGAACAGAAGAATTGTTTGATACTCCTCAAGAAGCTCTTGAAGTGAATTTAATTGGGCTTTTAAATCTCTTAGAGGCTTCTGTAAAGGCTAAAGTTCATAATTTCTTTTATCCTTCGTCTCCATATGTTTGGCGCAACATTTATTCATTCACAAAGCACGCTGGAGAGGAACTTTGTTTGGTATACAATAGAGCATATAACTTAAACACGAAAATATTAAGATTGTGGAATATATATGGGCCGCGGCAGAGTATCTTTCCTATTCGAAAAGCAGTACCCATATTTGTTTTACAGGCACTGCTAGATGAACCAATTGAAATATTCGGAAATGGCAAATCGAATATTCGACTAATTTATGTACATGATTTAGCAAAAATAATAGTTAAATTCATGTCACAAGAAAAAGTGCATAAGCTACCATTAGATATTGACACTGGTGACAACTCAATAATGACAGTAGAAGATCTCGCGAATAAAATAATTTGTTTAACAAAATCTAAATCAACTATAATTCATATCCCCAAACGATTTGGAGAATTTGACAATTTAAAGCTAAAACGGCTAAAAAATGTTGTGGATGTGTTCGAAGAGAACCAAATATTCACGTCTATAGATGAAGGATTATTAGCAACTATCGAATATTATAAGAAGCTGCCTGACAATGACAAACTAGACATAATATTAAAGTTCAAAAACAATAATAAATAACAAGCAGGGGTAAGTATGACAACTGACAGCCAAAACAAACACCTAATCAGAGGATTGCTGATAATTGTATTTGTTGTATTTGTTGTATTTGTTCCTGAATCCGTGAAGCTAACTCCAGTAGAATTGCTGCCAATATAGTATAACGCATTGATGTTCTTTGATAATTTTGCTATTCTGCTACCCACAAAAACTCACTTGGCGGGTGAAATCATGCAGCGTTTTCAAATCGAGATATCCAAGGACGAGAGCTACACCTCTCACTCAGGTGTTGCCTTAGTCGGCCAAGCCGTGAACCGTTTCACCAAGCTGGTGCCTGCTCTTGCCAAGGCGGCTCCCTTGCAGTCTGGTGGCATCCCCCACGCGGACGTTATCCGCAGTTACCTGGGAGTTCTTTCCTTGGGCAAGACCGACTACCAGGCTGTCATGCAGCATCAAGCCGACACCTTTTTCAAGAAGTCGCTGGATCTTGCTAGGGTGCCGTCGGAACCGACACTGCGCCAGCGCTTCGATGAGCATGCGGAAGCCTTTCTGTCTCCTGTTTCCTGGGCGACCGTTGAATTCCTGAAAAATGCCAAAGTGCTGTTCTCGCCATTAAAAACCGGACATGTGCCTCTGGATATCGACGTATTTACCATGGACAATTCCGCCACCCGTAAAGAGGGAGTATCCCGTACCTACATGGGGTTTGATGGCTACGCCCCGATTGCCGCCTATCTGGCCAACGAAGGGTGGTTGATTCATTGGCAGCTACGTCCCGGTTCTCAGCATTCCCAGAAGGAGTACATTCCGTTCCTGCAGACAACACTTGCCCGAGTGCGGCAGGTCTATCCGGGAAAACTGCTGGTACGCAAGGATTCGGCCCATGATGCTCTGGATACACGCATTGAACTCTCCCGGCATGAGCAGGTTGACTATCTCATCGCTTGGAATCCCCGCAAGGCCGACAAAGAAGCCTGGAGCAAGCGGGCCTTTACCGAGGGGACAGTCACCTCGCCCCGGCCTGGAAAACGGGTTGCCTTGCTGAGCGTCTATGAAACCCACACCTATCAGGATGTGAACGGCAAGGAATGCGAATTCACGTCCCGCCTGGTTGTGAAGGTCACCGAGCGGGAGACCGACAAAAAGGGCCAGCAGCTCCTGCTCCCTGAAATCGAACTCCAGGGATGGTGGACCTCTCTTGACTTGCCGGAAGCTGATGTCATTGCCTTGTACCGGGATCACGGCACCAGCGAGCAGTTCCATTCCGAACTCAAAACTGACATGGACCTGGAGCGACTGCCGTCGGGCAAGTTTGCAACCAACAAGCTGATCTTTGCCTGTGCGGCGCTGGTGTACAACATCTTGCGTTTCATTGGCCAGTTGGGACTAATCGGCAATCGAGTGCCAGTCAGGCATCCAGCCAAGCGCAGAAGGATCAGAACAGTAATCCAGGAACTGATGTACTTTGCCGGTCGGCTTATAGCTACCGGCAGACGGTTCAAACTCCGCTTCAGCAAACACGTTGAGATTCATGCGGAAGCCTTCATGCGCGTCTATGTGCAGTTGGCCTACGGCTAGCCAAGAGAAACGGCAGAATAGCAGAATTCAAGGAAACTCAAGAGAGATGCATGGGGTCACTTGCCCTGAAATCAGAGACAAGTGTAGTAAAACGGTTCGGTTGAGAAAGAACGGGCGATACAGGTCAAATTAAGCAGCCACTTTTTTCAGCTTTCGCCGTACCAAGATCGAAAATGACCCCACGCGGGGGGCAAAACCAGCCCGTTCAATGAACGGTCACGGATTCAGGTTTTTTTGAAAGCAAAATAGGATGTAGACAGACAATGCGGGC
>JAJYBH010000011.1 GCA_021779135.1 Deltaproteobacteria bacterium | reverse complement strand
CCTACTCACTTCTAAAATCAATTACGTGAGTAGGGCGCGACCCACACTCTTGACCCCGCTGTCAAGCTATTTTTTCGGGCAAAACAACATTTTTCAAAGATCGCTACAGAAGTCTAAAGTCCAGTTGATCTTTAAAAAGTGAAAATATTCAGCATGTTGACTCATTTTCTGCTTGACATCCTGTAAAAAGTGTCGAGGGCGGCGTTCGTAACTATCCGATATTTAAGGAGTTGCGAATGCCATCACATGTACGGCCCTTTGTCAGGCGAAAAACAAAACTCTCATACTCACGGCTGGTCAAACCGCTTAATGATGCGCTATCCTTGATTACCCCACTGAAATCAAGGAGCAACAGACCATTGACCTTTACCTTTGAGCACCAGCTGAATTCCCTGATCTGGTTCCATCTGCATGAGCATGCATCAGGCCGCGAGTTGTTACAGGTACTGGAGCAGGATTCTTTCGCCAAAGATCACATTGCTCCACCGGATGGAGTCAGTAAGAGCGCCTTCTTCGAGGCGATGAACTCCCGTGGTGTTGAGCAGCTACTGCAGATGTACCACATTTTGCAGCGTCAAGCGAAAGGACAGCTGCCAAACCGGCATCCGGAACTTGGCGAATTGATCGCCATCGACGGTACGCTGATTGATGCCGTAGCCTCCATGTACTGGGCTGATTACCGCGATGGTTCCAAGAAAGCCAAGGTCCATCTCGGCTTTGACCTGAACCGGACCATTCCGGAGAAACTCTTTCTCTCTGCCGGTAAAGCGGATGAGCGCCCATTTGTGAGCAAGATTCTCGCGCCTGGCCAGACCGGGGTGATGGATCGCTACTACCAGTGCCACAAAAACTTCGATGAGTGGCAAACTGATGAAAAGCACTTTGTCTGCCGTATCAGAAAGGGCACCAGAAAGACCGTTATCGAGCAGTATGAGGTCCCCGAAGGAAGTCATGTCTTTCTTGATGTCCTGACGCTGCTTGGCACGCCGAATCAGAACCAGACCGAGAAGCCGGTACGAGTAGTCGGCTACAAGGTTGATAACAAAGAGTTCTATGTCGCCACTGATCGTTTGGACCTGACTGCGGAAGAAGTGGCCCTTGTCTACAAACTCCGCTGGGACGTTGAAATCTTTTTCGGCTGGTGGAAACAGCACCTCAAGGTGTACCACCTGATAGCCCGCACTGCCCATGGCCTGATGGCACAGATTCTTGGGGGACTCATTACTTACCTGCTCCTTGCCATCTACTGCCAGGAAGAGCATCAAGAGAAAGTCAGTATCAATCGTGTTAGAGAGCTGAGAATCAAAATCAGGAACGAACACGCCCAAATTATGGACGAATTTGACCTTTACGATGACGAGGACTCAATAACGGGTGACTCTGACCAAGGGCCACCGCCCTCTGCAACTTCTTAACCAGACAACGCTGAGGAAAATTGACATATGACAAAGAAAAATGTTCGCAAATTATTATTACCGGTAAATTTGCTGCAGACTGTCTCCTTACCGTGTTTCGTCAAGGAATCTGTCTGCACGATGAAGGCACCGTCCGTTAATGTCAGCGACTGTGAACCTTTTATGCAGCTCTTTTATACTCCTGACTGCGACAGTACCGCCGATCTCCGAACTTTACGCAGGTTTTGAAGGCGGGTTCGTTGGCAAATGCCATCTGACGCGCATCAAGACCTGCACTGGCACGGTCCGCGTATCTAATGGCCTCCTCAATTACAAGTGAATCATGGCGGTTATCATGCGGACAGACGAGCATGTGCCGCAACATATCTGCACCAGGTCTCCAAACCATATCAAGTTCTGCCAGCCTTGGCGCGAGAATTTCCAGGTTAAGGTATGAGTGATCAAGCAATGAGCGGAAGCTCTTGCCATGCGTCCAGATTTTACCCAGGTCGTGAAAAAGTGCCGCAACAACTGCTACCTGATGTTCGTTCCGTGGATAAATCCCAACCGTACTTGTTGCTACAGTTTCAGCGGCTTCGATACTATGTCTGAACAAGCCACCTTCGTATGAGTGATGATGCCGGAAGCTTGCCGGCACAGACAAAAACTCCTTTACCAGGACATTGTCTTTGAATGTATCCTCTACCAGTTTCTTGAGTGGGGGGATGGTGATTTGTGATATCAGGTGTTCCAGCCTGACCAGCAGCGATGGGTCGCTACAGAGACTAGCTGGCAAGAGGTCTATTGCGGAATAATAGATCTCTTGCTCGCAGGATTGAAGTTTCAGGACACATTTGTACGAAAGTTGCTGGAATAGCCCCGTGGCTTTCACAACGTCATTGATGCAGAAATCGGATGGATGACAACTGTCGGACCATGCAAAAGCAAGCAGTTTTCCTGAGCGATCTTCGAGTGTAAGCTTTGCATAACTGCTCCCACTCTGAGTATCAATGTTCTCGATAGTGGTGACGCGCCCGGTCACTTGTACCCCGTTATTGTGAACCATTTCCAGGTTTGCAATCATGAAACACCTCCTGATACGTATTACCATGATTGCATAGTACATACATTGTATGTAGTTTGTCAACAAAAAAAACTGGTTTAATCTCTGAAGATCTCTTCTCCGAAGGTTTCGATCATTTTATCCTTCACGGCCTTGATGTTTCTGGACCGTGAAGCGTCCATCCGGCCTGTGAGCAAGTCCCTTGCAACACTGTGATTGACTTCGGCTTGTTCGCACCATTTCCGGAAGGACATGCCAAGATCAATCAATTTGTGTTTAACGGCTTTTCGCCGTTCTTCTATCGCAGTTGATGTCATGGTACGCATACTGGCATTACAAACTTCTCCTGTCAAGCCTGTGCGGCCAGACCCAATAATGAGATAAAAATATACGAGCTGATAATTTATGTTGACTTTGCCGCTGGAGCGTGTATTGTAATGATAACTTCCACTCACTTGAAAGTACTGCTTAGCAGCAGCCTTTTGTGAGTTATCTCTTACGGGAGAGTCGTTTCCGGAACATTTATCGGTTCTAGGAATCTTACCCAGATGCACCAGTTACTATCCAAGGGATAAGTTTGTCCGGAGTTCTGTTTAGCTAAAAATGTCATGAATTACCAACCTGTCAGGCTTTGCCTTGCGGGTTTTTTATTGTCCTCCACAGGCTCCCTCCCAAAGATCATCTTATCTCATCTCAACGCATTGCACTCGCTTTGATGCAATTGATAATTCGAATTCCTCCCCCCAACATAAAGCGACGACAGAGCTTACAGGTACAGCAAACCGGGAACACCCGACACTGCGGCCCGGCCTGGTATTCGTGCTGTCGAAGCTTTATTGGTTCTTCAGTCTTTACATGCACTTTCCAGTCAATGATTGACTGTGCGTTTAAAACTCTATGAAGAGCGCCTTGTTGGCGGATATTTCAATTATCATTTGCACACATAACGTGACGAAGTGTCTGTGGGTGTGGTTGCAGAACAATTTAACAAGACAATTGTTAAATTGGTTCTGTTCACAGGCTAATGTCTTGAGATCCGATATCATCCGTTGATGAAAATATTAATGTTCTGAAAAGGGAGACGTGCAACGGCACGCTCCCTTTTTGTATGGGCCATCGGCCCTGGCACGACCACCGGTCGTGCCATACTACCCAGGAACATTTTACATATAAAAGCTTAGGCGTCACTTTTCGAGAAAAGTGACGCCGCCCGCAACCCCGCCAACCATCTGCGTTTACCACCCGTTTCTAAAATGATCAGCCGATGATCAAAAATTTCCCTCCTATTCGAGCAGCAATCAGAAATTGCTGAATGACCGCCTCACCCTGCCTACTGGCAGATGCGTACGTAGCCTACGGCGCAGTACGCATAGCCGTGAAGATCCGTCGCTACCTGAGTACTTCGTGTCTCAGATTAGTTCCGGGGACAGCGCCAGCTGTCTGGTCGCCTGCACTCAACCATCGATTTGGCAGCCTCGAACTGCCCATTACCAAAAGGAGGTAGAAATTATGAAACCATTGTCTGTACAGGCATTGGAGCGTGTTGGCAAAAACTGGTCAGTTGGGAAAGGAACGCGGGAAGCCAAGCTGCAAACAATCAAGAGGTTCTGCCAATTTGCGCAGAAACAATTTGGGTTGCAGCGCATCGAGAACCTGAAGCCTGGCCATGTCCAGGCTTACGCCCAAAGCCTGCATGATCAGAAATTGGATTCTCGTACCGGCGCAAACTACATGTCGCATGTTCGTGACCTGTGTCAGGCCATCGGCAAAGGCGGCATTGTCGCAACAGATAATGCCGCTTACGGGTTTGGTGGAGCATCACGCCAGAATCCGATGAACGTCAACTGCGACAAGATCGCCGAGATTAGGTTGCAGTTGGATGCCAAAGCTGCAGCCGGCGACCGTGTCGCCTTGATGATGTCCGCGACCGCAGGAATGCGGGACGCCTTTGGTCTTCGGCAAGAGGAGGCTATGCTGTCGTGCAGGGTCGTAATGAGGGACGGCAAACCGCACCTTGACGTCCAGGGAGCCAAGGGAGGCAAACCACGTGAGGTTCCTGTCCGCAACGACAAGCAGGTTACTGCCCTCGACAAACTTGCTGCCACGGCGAAGGCTCTGGGAAACGCCCAAGGAAGAGCGATTCCACCGGAACTCTCTTTGAATACTGCAATGAACAAAGAGAGCAAAGAGTGGAACAAAATGGGCGGTACTCGTGCCGCGAAAGCCAATATGCACGCCCAAAGGCACGCGTATGCACAAGAACGTCTCGCTGAAGGAGCAACAAAGGCAGAAGTAAACCGTGAACTGGGACATGGCGACCACAGGTCGCTCGGTTGCTATGTTCCCAATGAGTAGATCGAACCCCCCACGGCATTTTCACTGCCGCTGGGGGGTTTTTGCGTTCTACCGGACAGGGGGCTGATCTTTATACTAGGAGGATCACCCATGCCCACTGTAAATACGCTTGATTTGAAAATGGACATTGTCGAAAATGTTGCTGCCGCGTATACTTTCGAGAAGACCAATAGTTTTTGTCCGGCTGGGGTGTAACATGCCCCAACACAGGCAAGACAAGGCCGCCCGGACCAATAAAAACCGCACTGAACAGCATCAACAGATAATCCTTGAGGGACTTGATTTTCTCGATAGTGCGGTAACCCAGGCTGAAATCGGCCTCCTTGAACTCTACTTCGGGGATTTGTTGAAAGACCTTCTGACGAAAGGACCTGCACAATGAAAAACTTTTTGTACGGAAGAGTCAGTACCGGGCGACAGGCCGACAACGACCTGTCAGTCCCTGACCAGATAGACAGGATGAAAGTCTGGTGCAATCAGAACAATTACCAGATAGTCGGGGAGTTCAAGGACGAGGGACTGTCTGGGACCGATGAAAACCGCCCAGAGTTCCAGAGAATGCTGGCGGAGGCATGTGTCACGCCATCACCGGTGGATGCAATTGTTGTTTATAATCTTTCGCGGATTTTCAGAAATCACCTCAAGCTGGGAGCTCTGATGGTGGAACTGAAAAAACATCGAGTCCGCCTGATATCCATAACTCAATTAACGCAGGAGGATGCTGCCGGCGAACTTATGCGCAGCCAATTCGCCCTGTTTGACGAGTACCAGAGCAAGCAAAACGGCGCCAATACCCTGCGTTGCATGCTCAAGAATGCAGAGCGCGGTTTTTTCAACGGCTCATCGGTTCCGTTTGGCTATCGCATTCATGAAACAACCGAACCGGCCCGGTCCGGATTCAAAAAACTACTGATTGTGAACCCCGAGGAATCGCCGGTGGTGAAACAGATCTTCGATCTGTACATTGAGCGCAATATTGGTCTGAAAGGGGTGGCTTCCTATCTCAATGAAAAGAAGATTCTCCGGCGTGGCGAATACTGGAGTACCTGTACTATCAACCTGATACTCACCAACACTGTTTATAAAGGTGAAAAACGCTTTAATCAGCGTGATTGGCGTACGGGGCAAGCCAAAGAGGAAAGTGAAGTCGTCATTATTCCGGTGGAGCCGATCGTCTCGGAAGATGTGTTTGAACTGGCACGATACAAACGCCAACAGAGAAGTCCCAAACGTTCACATCCCAAACGTCTGGCTTCACCGCGCCTGTTGACAGGTTTGCTTAAATGCGGGGAGTGTGGTGCGGCCATGACCATGGCCACGGGTACCGGCGAAGGTGGAACCTATGCTTACTACCGTTGTACTACCAAGACCAAGAAACACCTCGGACTGTGTTCATCCAAGCCGGTAGCTATGGCACGCTTTGACAAGGCGATCCTGAATGCCTTGGCCGACAAGGTATTCACTCCAGAGAGGGTGTCGGTGATTTTAAAGGAATTGAAACAACGCATGAGCAAGGACAGTGGAATGGATATCAATGACCTGAACAAACAGTTGAAGGTCGTACAGCATAAAATCCATCAGCTGTACGATGCCATCGAGACTGGTTGCGTATCCCTGGATGAAGACACCAAGGCGAGGATGGATGACCATAAGTCAAAAAGGGCGGAGCTTGCCGCCAAGGTGGCAAACTATCAACTATCGCCAAAGATGCTGGTGGATACCATAGATCCCGAAGAGGTGAAGCGTTGGAGTGAATTGCTAAGGGAAAAGTTGCTGGACACCACAAGCGGGTTTCCGAAGGAGTACCTTCAGCTATTGATCAAAGAAATCGTACTGACTGGCAAGGAAGTACGGGTTTCAGGAGACTCTCGCGCACTGGTCGGGGCCATAAGGTTTGCGGCAGAAACAAAAAATCCGATAACCTCAAAAAAAGTTATCGGATTCAATGATGTTTGGCGCGCCTGGAGCGATTCGAACGCCCGACCTACGGATTCGTAGTCCGTTGCTCTATCCAGCTGAGCTACAAGCGCATGTGAAACTAAATTGAAGAAAAGACTAAATAACAAAAATCAATGCATTGTGCAAGATAAATATTAGCAGCCAGCAAAAGTAGAGTCGGCTCTTGCCCTCACGTTCAAGATGTTGTATCCTGCGCCGCACTATCGAAAGCATGACAATTTCAATGGCAAAGAGATTATATACGAGGGGGATATCGACTAATGGCAAGCCTTAACAAAGTTATGCTGATCGGAAATCTGGGCAAGGATCCGGAGGTGCGCTACACGGCCTCCGGGCAGGCCGTGGCAAGTTTTTCCCTGGCTACCAGTGAAAAATTCAAGGGTAAATCGGGCGAGTGGGAGGAGCGCACGGAGTGGCACAATATTACGCTGTGGGGCAAATTGGCCGAGATCGCCGGCGAATACCTTTCCAAAGGCAAGACAGTCTATATCGAAGGCCGCCTGCAGACCAGAAAATGGCAGGACAAAAGCGGCAATGACCGTTACACGACCGATATTGTCGGCGACAAGATGCAGATGCTGTCCCCCAAGGGGGAAAGCCGCCGCGGCAGTGATACCTCCTCCGAACCGGCGGGTGGCGCGGGCAACTATGAAGAACCTCCCTTCCAGGATGATGACATTCCGTTCTAGGGTAGGTAAAAATAGGGTTTGTAAAGAATTAGCCGTAGACTCAATGTTTACGGCTTTTTTGTCTTTACAGTTTTTTTCGCTGTAATGATTTTTTTAGAACTAATGCTTATGCCATAACCGCACACAAGAGTCAGGTGAGTCAATTCGAGAGAGTAATTGTCGCGGTCTTTCCAAATCAACTGTTGGACAGGACATCATTGTCAGGAGGGGAAGTCATGAGGGCTTTACTCGCTATTATTACCCTGTTGTTGTCCTTTTCACTTGCTGGCGCCGAGATGTACCAGTGGGTCGCGGAAGACGGGTCGGTGACCTTCAAGGACACTCCTCCTCCGGCATCCCGGAAGCGCAAGAAGGTGAAGGTCTATAACGACAGTGACTTCGCTCCCGCGCCACCGCAGCAACCTGCGACAGCACGCAGCGATAAAAAGCCTTCCAATGCCGCGCCACAATCCGTACCCCCCAGGAAAGGGCGCTTCAGCGGCACGGTGGAGATGTACGTCACCGAATGGTGCGGCTACTGCAAACAGGCCAAGAGTTACATGAACAGCAGGGGGATTCCCTACGTGGCGTACGACATCGAAAAGGACAGCGCCGCCCGGCAGCGGCACAAGGAACTGGGGGGGCGCGGCGTGCCGCTGATCATCGTCGGTACAAACAAGATGTCGGGTTTTTCGCCGGAGACTCTGGAATATTATCTGAACAGCAGCAGATAGTGCAGCTTCAAACCCTTTAGCTAATCTTCATTTCCTGATTATCAGGCTCGTGCCCGCCATCAGCAACGCAACTCCGATGGCCCGTTTGCCGTCCAGGGGAATAGCGCGGAAACCGAACAGTCCGAAATGGTCCAGGAGGACGCTGGTGGTCAACTGGGCGCCGATAACTGCGGCCAGAGCCGCTGTCGTGCCGATGCGGGGGATGGCAACGATGGTCATGGTGACAAAAAAGGCGCCGAGGCCGCCGCCGGTGAGCTCCCACCAGGAACAGTTCACGACACCCTTGAGGGAGCCTTTGCCGGCGATCAGCACCATGACCAGGAGGAGCAGGGTGCCGACGGCAAAGGAGATGCACGAGCTCTCCAGCGTGCCGACCTTCTGGGCCAAACGCCCGTTGATGGAGGGCTGCACAGCGATGGCGATACCGCCACAGAACATCAGGACAAGCAACAGGATCTGGTTCATCCGCACCACCCCCTTCTCGTACTTCCCAACTTTGATAGGCCTCCTGGTATGGTCATACACCACCCATGCAGAGGTATTTTACCTCGATGAACTCCTCAATGCCGTATTTTGATCCTTCCCGGCCGATGCCGGATTCCTTCATGCCGCCGAAGGGGGCAACCTCGGTCGAGATCAGGCCGGTATTGATGCCGACCATGCCGTATTCCAGCGCTTCGGCCACCCGCCAGACCCGGCCGATGTCGCGGCTGTAGAAATAGGATGCCAGACCGAATTCGGTGTCATTGGCCATCCGGACCGCTTCTTCATCGCTGCTGAACCTGAAGATCGGCGCCAGCGGACCGAAGGTCTCTTCCCGGGCCACCAGCATGTCCGAGGTCACATTGGTGATGACCGTCGGTTCGAAGAAGCTGCCGCCCAGGGGGTGGCGTTTGCCCCCCAGGGCGATCGTGGCCCCCTTGGCCACGGCATCGGCGATGTGCTCCTCGACCTTTTCCACGGCGGCCATATCGATCAGCGGCCCCTGCTGAACCTCTCCCGTGAGACCGTCCCCTACCCCCATCTTTGCCACCTCCGCAATCAGCTTGGTCACAAAGGCGTCATAGACACTGTCCTGAACGATCAGGCGATTGGTGCAGACACAGGTCTGGCCGGTATTGCGGTACTTGGAGGCGATGGCTCCCTCTACGGCGGCATCCCGGTCGGCATCCTCAAAGACGATAAAGGGGGCGTTGCCGCCCAGTTCCAGGGAGACCTTCTTGACGGTTGCGGCGCACTGCACCATCAGTTGCTTGCCGATCTCGGTCGAGCCGGTGAAGGTCAGCTTGCGCACGATCGGATTGGAGGTCATCTCGTTGCCGATGGCGGCTGCCGAGCCGGTGATGACACTGAAGACCCCGGCCGGAATGCCGGCCCGCTCGCCCAGTTCGGCCAGGGCCAGGGCCGAGAAGGGGGTGGCCGTGGCCGGTTTTACCACCATGGTGCAGCCGGCGGCCAGGGCCGGGCCGGCCTTGCGGGTGATCATGGCGGCCGGGAAGTTCCAGGGGGTGATGGCGGCACAGACGCCGATCGGCTCCTTGATGACCACGATACGCTTGTCGGCTGCGTATCCGGGTATGGTGTCGCCGTAGATCCGCTTGCCCTCTTCGGCGAACCATTCAATGAACGAGGCGGCATAGGCGATCTCGCCCCTTGACTCGGCCAGGGGCTTGCCCTGTTCGGCCGTCATGATGACCGCCAGGTCCGCCTGGTTGGCCATGATCAGTTCAAACCAGCGTCGCAGTATCGCGGAGCGCTCCTTGGCGGTTCTGGCGCGCCAGGCGGGCAGGGCCTTGTTGGCACCCTCGATCGCCCGGCGGGTTTCATCGGTGCCCATGCGGGGGATCGAACCGAGCTTTTCACCGTTGGCCGGATTGGTGACATCGATCGCGGCGCCGCTGTCGGCGGCCTGCCACTGGCCGTTCAGGTAACAGAGTTGTTTCAACAGGCTGGGGTCTTTGAGGGTAAGCATGGCAACGTTCCTCCATTGATTGATGTAATACGCTGTGTCGTTACAGGTACGGCGAAAAAAGACGAAAAAAACCGTCGCGCAGTTTTTCCGGCAGCTCGCGCCCTTCGATCTCCTCCAGGGTAACCTCATGGGTATGGAGAAAGGCGCGGTCAAAATGCTGCCGGACCCGGGCTGCAAACGGGGCGTCATAGACGCTCAGATCCAGCTCGAAATTGAGGCGCAGACTGCGCGCATCCCAGTTGGCCGAGCCGATCAGGCACCAGACGTCATCTACCAGCAGGAGCTTGGTGTGTACGAAGGGGGGCGGCTGGTAGAATATCCGCACGCCGTTGGCCAGCAGCTCTTCCTGCATGGCGCGGTTGGCCCAGTGGACAAACGGCAGATTGTTCCTCGCCGGGAGAACGATGCGCACATCCACCCCGCGCAGGGCCGTGGTGATCAGGGCCGCAACCATGGGACGGTCGGGGATGAAGTAGGGGGTCATGATCAGGACCGAGCGTCCGGCACAGGAGAGCGCACCCATGATGATCATTTCGAGCTTTCTGTATTCACTGTCCGGCCCGTCGCTGATGCAGCGCACAACGACATTCCCCTGAGGCTCAATGACCGGGAAGAAATGGGAGGTGTCCAGGATCTCACCGGTGACGAAATGCCAATCTTTGAGAAAGGCCCGCTGCAGATCGTTGACCACCGGCCCCGTGACGCTGAAGTGCATATCGTGTATGGCTGATTCGGGTGAGGCGGTGCTCGTCATATGGCGGCTGCGGATGTTCATGCCGCCGGTGAAGGCCTCGCGGCCGTCGATGATCAGAAGTTTGCGGTGGCTGCGCAGGTTGATGTGGGCGCCGTCGCTGAGCGGCAGGTAACGCACAATCTGAACCGCAGTAACATCCAGCAGCTGGCAGGGTGAGACGCGACTGTACTTCTCCCCCATGGCATCGATGATGACGCGGACCGCGACCCCCCGCGCCGCAGCATCCTGCAACTGGAGGACAAACTCCGCCCCGATGCCGTCGGCATCAAAAATATAACTGCTCAGGTTGATGCTGATTTCAGCCCGTGCGATGGCCGCCAGCATGGCCGGGTAGACAGCTTCGCCATCCTCCAGCGGCACGATACGATTGCCCCCCTGCAGCCGGGTTTTCACCACCCGGTCGGCCAGTGTGCGCAGATCTTGCAGATGAGCTGCTTCGACGGGCAATTGCGCCGACTCCCACCTGTGGTTCTCGATCGGATAGATCCTCGTGCCGCTCAAGCGACGGCCGCTCACCCTCCAGCTGCGGGCCCGGCGGGAGATGCGGTTGATGCCCATGCACCAGTAGAGGAATGGACCGACCAGCGGCAAGGCCAGGTTCAGGCCGGTCCAGACCAGCGCCGAACGTGAGTCGCTTTTATTGATCAGCGAATGCCCCGCGGCAACCAGCGACAACAGGACACTGCCGGACGCAAGCAGTGCTAAGAGGACATGGTCCAATGGATTACCCCAGATCGATCAGGATATCGTCGCCGCTGATCTGGAGCGGATACGTCTTCAGCGTGAACTCAGGGTGTTCGCCGCAACTGCCGTCGACCAGGCTGAAGCGGTAGCCGTGGCGGGGGCAGGCGATGTAGTCGTCCTTGACGATCGCGGCGGTCAACGGACTTCCCTGGTGGGGACATTCGTTTTCAGCCGCGAAGATGCTCCCCTTGATATTGATGAAGAGGATGTCCTGGCCGGAAATCTGGATAACCTTTTTCCCGAAATTCGGGATCTCGCTGACTTTTGCTGCCGGGATCATTGAATCACCTCCATGAGTGGTCTCTGAGACCACCTAACCTACCCGAAAAAAGCCTTCCGCGTCAAAGGGTTTCCTCCTGTGCATAATTTTAATGCAGGTGCGGAAGGCACGGCCTGAAGCCTGATATAAGGCATCTTCACGCCGCCGGCCGGCCTGCGGATGCACCTTATGTGCTTAAAAAAAATGCAGCGGTCATGTTTCTTGTGGCCGGGAACTGCTGCACTTACCGGAATAAAACGCTCAACAAACCGGTATCATTAGTTTATTTCGCGTTGGCATGCACTATGCTAGGCATCATCTCAAAATACGGCGAAAGCGATAACACGTCATAGCCAACATACATTGTATTCTCTACAGAACGTGCAGTGATGAGACCAGACACTTTCATCCCAACACTGTTCAAAATCAACGATGAAAAGGAGAGGAAAGATGAAACTCGGAAGAATTCTGGCAGCAGTATGTGCAGTAGTGGCTTTGACTAGCAGCATTGCAATGGCGACCCCCTCAACGCAGATCTGGATCCCGTCCACTGACGTAAAAAGCCTCAAGGACATTCATATCGATGTCGATAACTACATGCGTCTTTCACCCAAATCCGATGCAGGCCCAAGCTATTACAACCTTGGTCTGAGCGCCGGTGTACTTCCCTTTGAAAATGTAAAGCTCGAAGTCGGTATGGACATGCTTATGACGGGTTTCCAAAACGACAACCAATTCGACAATCATCCTTTCTACTTTAACGCCAAGCTGGGAACACCCGAGGACGCCTTTGGAATCAAGGGGCTGCCGGCCTTCGCAGTCGGTGCCTATAACCTTGGAACATACGACAAACCCGAAATTGGTGGCGTTTCGACCCGCCAGAACATCGTCTACGGTTTGGTGGGCAAGACCCTGCCGGTGATTGGACGTCTGTCTGCCGGCGGCTATTACGGATCATCACGGGCCCTGGCCACATCCGGCAATCCGAGCGACACAAAGAACAACAGCGGAATAATGGCTTCCTGGGACCGCAGTATGCCGGAAATCTCCGATAAACTCTGGCTGGCGGTGGACTACATGAGCGGAAACAATGCCAATGGCGAGATCAGTGTCGGCGGCTCCTGGGCCTTCTCCAAACAGGTTTCACTGATCCTGGGTGTGGTTATCTTCAATCCGTTTTACGACCTCTCCGCAGCCGATAACGGTATGAAACCCGGCGGCAAACCTGCTCTCACCACGCAGCTCGATATCGCATTCTAGGCAATTGATCCAGGTAGTCCCTCCTTCAATTCGGGGGTGGGTAACACCACCCCCGCCTTTTTGAAGAGAGTCCACATACACGCAAACAAGGAGGTCTGCACAATGAAACTCATCGAAGCAATCATAAAGCCCTTTAAGCTTGACGAAGTCAAGGATGCCCTCAACGAGATCGGCATCGAAGGTATTACCGTCAGCGAAGTAAAGGGGTTCGGACGTCAGAAGGGGCATACGGAGCTGTATCGCGGCGCCGAATACGTCGTCGATTTCATCCCCAAAATCAAGATGGAGATCGCAGTGAGCGACGATCTGGTCGCCAAGGTGGTCGAGACGATCCAGACCACCGCCAAGACCGGCAGGATCGGCGACGGCAAGATTTTCGTCATCTCTCTCGAAGAAGCGGTTCGCATCAGGACCGGCGAACAAGGGAACGAAGCGATTTAATTTTTCTCCGTATTATTCAGTAAGCAACAGATAGTTCTGTTAAAAGTGGCAACGGCGCCCTTACAAAAATAGATTCCTCTTGAAAGGAGTTACCCGTGAAATTCAACTTTCTAAAAATAATCAGCCTGATGATTGCAATGGCAATGCTGCTGATTGTCGCCGCGCCACTTCTTGCAGAAGACAAGCCGGCTTCGGCGCCAGTAACCTCTGCAGCACCTGCTGCAACTGAAGCCCCGGCAGCAACACCTGCTCCTGTTGCAGCGCCTGCCGCGGCGGTCAAGAATGACCCTTCCGGTGCCAATACCGGTGTGGCCAGTGATATCGTCGGCGGTTCCGCCAACGCCCCCACCCAGGATGAGCTGGACAAACTCGGCAAGACCGAGCCTCTGGCTGCCAAGGTGGCTGACGTGGTCGGCCACAACAAGATCTCCATCAACATGGTCTGGACACTTGTCTGCGGATTCCTGGTCATGTTCATGCAGGCCGGCTTTGCCATGGCTGAGACCGGTTTCACCCGCGCCAAAAACGCCGGCCATACCATGGCCATGAACTTCATGGTCTACGCCCTGGGTCTTCTCGGATACTGGATCTGTGGTTTTGCCCTCCAGATGGGCGGAGTCGGCGGCATTCCGGCCCTGGGCGGTGCAAAAGCACTGAGCAGTGAATTCACCATCCACCTCTTCGATAAGGACTTCGGCCTGTTCGGAACGACCGGCTTCTTCCTCGGCAGTAAGGTGTATGATACATCGATATTCGCCCTGTTCCTGTTCCAGATGGTCTTCATGGACACCACCGCCACCATCCCGACCGGTTCCATGGCTGAACGCTGGAACATGAAGTCGTTCTTCGTCTACGGTTTCTTCGTCTCGGGTATCATCTATCCGCTGTATGCCAACTGGGTCTGGGGCGGCGGCTGGCTGGCCACATTGGGGAGCAACTTTGGACTCGGCCACGGCCATGTGGACTTTGCCGGTTCCTCGGTTGTTCATTTGACCGGTGGTGTCTGCGCCCTGGCGGGCGCCATGGTGCTCGGTCCACGCATCGGCAAGTTCAACAAGGACGGCTCGGCCAACCCGATCCCCGGCCATCACATCCCGATGGCAATCGTCGGCTGCTTTATCCTGGCCTTCGGCTGGTTCGGCTTCAACGCCGGTTCCACCCTGGCCGGCACCGATCTCCGCATCGCCGTGGTCGCCACAAATACCATGCTGGCCGGCGCCGCCGGTGCATTTACATCCTGGGTCTACATGTGGATGCGCTATGGTAAACCGGATATCTCCATGAGCGCCAACGGCCTGCTGGCAGGTCTGGTCGGCATTACCGCACCATGCGCCTTCGTCACCGCGCCAGTGGCTGTCCTGATTGGCGGTGTCGCAGGCATCCTCTGCTGTCTCAGCATCTTCTTTGTCGAGAATGTTCTGAAGATCGACGATCCGGTCGGCGCGGTCTCGGTACACGGCACCAACGGTGCCTGGGGTGTGCTCGCCCTGGGGCTCTTTGCCGATGGAACCTACGGTGATGGCTGGAACGGCGTCAAGGGTACGGTAACCGGGCTCTTCTACGGTGACTCCGGCCAGTTCTTCGCCCAATGCATCGGCACACTGACGAATATTGTCTATGTCTTCGTTATTTCCTATGTTTTCTTCAAGGTGCTCGATATGGTTGTTGGACTGCGCGTTCCCAAGGATCAGGAGCTGGAAGGTCTGGACCATTACGAGGTTGCAGTTAACGCATACCCTGACTTCAATCTTCGTAATCTGCCGCTCGGTGGGCATTACAAACAAGAAGAAAAATAGATTTTCACTGTCCATCCGTCACCACGGAATTGTGGTGATGGATGGCTAACATCATCGCAACTATCTCGTGGAGGATTATCCCATGGTACAAAGATGTATCGCAGCAACAAACTTAAAGTCTGCACAGCATGGTGCAGGCCCCTTTTCAAGGAATTTGACCCGTAACCTGGTACTAACTCTGTGTGTTGCCCTTCTGACATTCATTTTGCCGGTTATGTGCCAGGCCGAAGAGGTTAAAAACCCTGCCTCTTCAATCTCTGCTCCCGTATCTTCAACAGGCGCTGCTCCGGCTGCATCTACCGCGGCTGTTGCATCGCCGGCCGCCGCCCCGGCTGCCGCACCAGCCGCCCCACCTGACGTAAAACCGGTGCTCAATACCGGAGACACCGCCTGGATGCTGGTTTCCTCGGCCTTGGTGCTTTTGATGATCCCCGGTCTGGCCCTGTTCTATGGCGGCATGGTTCGTCAGAAGAACGTCCTCTCCACCATGATGCACTCGCTGGTGGCCATGGGCATCGTCGGTGTGCAGTGGGCCGTGATCGGCTACTCGCTCTCTTTTGCCCCTGATTTTGGGGGGATGGGGCTGGTCGGTAACTTCAGCAAGTTCATGCTCAATGGCCTGATCATCATGAAGGATGCCGCCAGCGGCACCGTCGACTTTGCGCTCTTCCAGAACTACGCCAAGGAACCGGGCGCCATCCCCGAACTGGTTTTCTGCATGTACCAGGCCATGTTCGCCATGATCACCGTGGCACTGATCTCGGGCGCCATGGCCGAGCGCGTCAAGTTCTCGGCCTACTGCGTGTTTGTCCTGCTCTGGACCACCCTGGTCTATGATCCCCTGGCCCACTGGGTCTGGATGACCGATGGCTGGCTCTTCAAAAAGGGCGCCCTGGACTTTGCCGGCGGCACCGTTGTTCACCTCTCGTCCGGTATTTCGGCTTTGGCCTTCCTGGTATTCCTCGGCAAGCGCCATGGATTTCCCCATGAGCGCATGGCGCCCCACAACCTGCCCTTTACCCTGCTGGGTGTCGGGCTGCTCTGGTTCGGCTGGTTCGGGTTCAACGCCGGTTCCGCCATCGTGGGTGTCAATACCTCCGATGCCGCCGGCGGCCTGGCCGGACTGGCTTTTGCCACCACCACCATTGCACCGGCGGCAGCCGGGCTCTCCTGGATGATCGCCGAGTGGATCCACTCCGGCAAGCCCAGTGCCCTCGGCTTTGGCTCAGGCGTCGTGGCCGGTCTGGTTGTCATTACCCCGGCCGCCGGTTTTGTACAGCCCGGTGCCGCCCTGTTGATGGGTGTCGCCGCCGGCCTCGTCTGCTACGGTGGCGTACTGATGAAGGCCAAACTGAAATATGACGACTCTCTGGATGCCTTTGGTGTCCATGGACTTGGCGGTACATTCGGCGCTCTGTTGACCGGTGTGTTCGCGACGGTCGGCGCAACCGGTCTTCTGGCCGGCAACGCCAAGCAGTTGATGATCCAGTTGATCGCGGTCCTGGCGGCCGGGGCCTATGCCTTTACCGTCACCCTGGTTATCGCCTTTGTCCTCGACAAGACCATGGGTCTGCGCGTCGAGAAGGAAGACGAGATCGTGGGTCTCGACCAGACCCAGCATTCCGAGTCCGGTTACAACATGTAAGCAGAATCTGCAGTACCCTCGGCAGTGCCACATAAGAAAGAAGCCGCCCATGTGGGCGGCTTCTTCCCTTCATTCAAGATAACGTCGTCCCGGAGCCCGCCAGAATGACCACACCGGAAGACAGACATATCGATGGCGAGATCAGTCACGAATTGCTCAAGCAGCTGGCCTACAATGAAAAGATGGCCGAACTGGGGAGAATATCCGCTGGTGTCGTTCATGAACTGAATGCGCCACTCTCCGTGATTGTATCCGCGTCCCAGATGATCATGCGCGAAGAAGGCGTGCCGGAGTTCGTTCGCGAAATGATCGAACGGATCAACGCCGAGGCGCAACGTCTTTCACAGATGACCCGCGGGATCCTGAATTTCAGCAGCCACGAAGAAACCGGCGGCGATGCGGATGTAAATCTGACGATAGATTTTGTGCTCGATTTTCTTTGTTACGAAGCCTCCCGGCGTGGTGTTTCCCTGATGAGAAACCTCGATCACCGGCTCCCGGTTGTCCCGGTGGACGGCAATGTGCTCAAGCAGATCGTCATAAACATCACCATGAACGCGCTGCAGGCCATGGAGCACGAGGGGGGGCGCCTGCTCGTGGAAACCAGTTCCCCGAACAGCTCGGAAGTCTGCATCGTTATTGCGGATACCGGCCCCGGAATAGCGGCCGGGTCACTGTCGCGCATCTTTGAACCGTATTTCACGACCAAGAGCCCGGGCGAGGGGACCGGACTGGGTCTGTTTGTCACCAGGACGCTGGTGGAAAACCTGGGAGGAAGGATCGAGGTCCGCAGCGCCGCGGGAGAGGGAACCAGCTTTACGGTGGTGCTACCGGCGGGAGAATCGGACTGAAATTCGACAGCAATGGCAGATGCGCGAGGCCGCTCACACTGGATACCAGTATGAGCGGCCTTTTTTATGTACCGATGGCTGTGAAGCGGTTTTTTGGCACATGGCCTTGCACTTTTGGCCGGCAATCATTATTATTAAACAGTTGGAGTTACCACCGAACCGATTTTTGAGAGGCACAGAATGAATACCTTGAAGACAACCTTATTGATGGCGCTGCTGACGGTCTTGCTCGTTTCGCTGGGCGGCGCCCTGGGCGGCCGGGGCGGGATGGGCATAGCGCTTGTGATGGCGGCCGGGATGAACTTCTTTTCCTACTGGTTCTCGGACAAGATGGTGTTGTCCATGTATGGGGCGCAGGAGATCAGCGAGTCGGATGATCCCCGCTATTACGGTGTCGTACGCCGCTTGGCCCAGCGGGCCGGCTTGCCGATGCCCAAGGTGTACCTGATCAACACCGAGACCCCCAACGCCTTTGCCACCGGCCGCAATCCGCAGCATGCCGCCGTGGCCGCCACGAGCGGCATCCTGCGCATCCTCAGCGAGGATGAGCTGGCCGGTGTCATGGCCCATGAACTGGCCCACGTCAAGAACCGTGATATCCTCATATCATCCATTGCCGCAACCTTTGCCGGGGCGATCACCTATCTGGCCCACATGGCCCAGTTTGCCGCGATCTTCGGTGGCGGCCGCAACGACGATGATGAAGGGGGCGGCATCTTCGGCATGATCCTGATGGCCATCCTGGCCCCTATCGCAGCCATGCTGGTGCAGATGGCCATCTCGCGCTCCCGCGAATTCGGGGCCGACGCCGGCGGCGCCAGCATCTCCGGCACCCCGCTCGCACTGGCCAACGCCCTGCAGAAGCTTGAGATGGGCAACCAGCAGATTCCCATGGAGGCCACTACCGCCACGGCTCATATGTTCATCGTCAACCCGCTGACCGGCGGCGGACTGATGTCGCTCTTTTCCACCCACCCCCCCATGGCCGAGCGGATTGCCCGTCTGCAGGAAATTGCCCGGACGCACAGCTATTGAGCGCCTCCGCTTCGGTCTCGTCCAATCCTCGGCAGGCGGCCTGCGCCGTCCTTCTCCGCATCCAGAAAGAGGGCTGTTACGCCGATCAGCTCATGGACCGCGAACTATCATCCGGAAAACTGAGCGGCCCCGACCGGGGGCTCTTTGCCGAGCTGGTCTTCGGGGTACTCCGTCGTCAGGGCACCCTGGATCATGTCCTGAGCGGTCTCCTGGCCCAGCCACTGGCGCGCCAGGAGCCGCAGGTACTGATCTTTCTGCGCCTGGGATTGTACCAGCTCATGTATCTCGATCGCATCCCCGAGTCAGCCGCCGTCAATGAGTCGGTCAACCTGGCGAAACAGATCCTGCCCCGCGCCAGCGGCCTGGTCAACGCAGTCCTGCGCAATTACCTGCGTCACAAGGATACGGTCTCCTTTCCGGATCCGGTGGCTGCCCCGGCCGCCTCGATCGCGGCCCGGCATTCACACCCGGCCTGGCTGGTAAAGCTGTGGTTCAGCCAGATCGGTGAAGAGGAGACAGAGCTGCTGGCGGAGGCGTCTTCCTGTCAGCCACCCTTGACCCTGCGCGTTAACAGCCTGGCGACCACGCGCTCCGACCTGCTGGAACGGTTTGCGGCCAATGGCATCACAGCCGCTGCCTGCCGGTTTTCCCCCTTCGGGGTGGTGGTCGAGGGCCGCCACCATATCCCCGGCCTGCCCGGTTTTCGGGAAGGGTTGTTTGTTGTTCAGGATGAGGCGTCGCAACTGGCCGGGATCCTGCTGGACCCGCAGCCGGGTGAACGGGTTCTCGACTGCTGCGCCGCGCCGGGCGGTAAAGCTACGCACCTGGCCCAGTTGATGGACAACCGCGGGGAACTGCTGGCCATGGATGTCGCCGGATCGAAATTGCCGCTGATCCAGGAAGCGGCCCTGCGGCTCGGCATCACCAACATCCGCACCCGTGCCGCCGACCTGCTGCAGTCCGGAGCGTTTCCCGCCGATGCCTTCGACCGCGTCCTGCTGGACGCGCCCTGTTCGGGGCTGGGTGTCATCCGACGCAACCCGGAGGCCAAATGGCGGCTGTCGCCAGAGGATATAACCCGTCTGGCGGCCACCCAGAAGGTTATGCTGAAAAATGCCGTGCGGATGCTGAAGCCGGGAGGGGTGCTGCTCTACTCCACCTGCTCCACCACGCGGGAAGAAAACGAGGATGTGGTACGAGATTTTCTTTTACGCCATCCGCATTGTGTGTTAGAAAACCTGAACGAAATCTTCCCGGATTACCGGGAGCTGTTCACGGAAGAGGGTATGTACCGCGCATGGCCGCATCGTTACGGCATGGACGGTTTTTTTAGTGCGCGGATACGGAAGAAATAATCGATTGTTCGGGGAGTTGTTATGAAAAAAATAGCACCATCAATTCTCTCGGCTGATTTTTCCCGCCTGGGGGAAGAGATCCGCGCTATTGAGCTGGCGGGCGCCGATTATGTCCACATCGATGTCATGGACGGACACTTTGTCCCCAACATCACCATCGGCCCGCTGGTTGTGGAAGCTGTCCGCCGGGTGACATCGTTGCCGCTGGATGTGCATCTGATGATCGAAAATCCGGACCTGTATATCCCGGACTTTGCCGCGGCGGGCGCCGATATCATTGTGGTGCATGCCGAGGCTGGCCATCACCTGCACCGGACAGTACAACTGATCAAATCGCTGGGCAAAAGGGCCGGCGTTTCGCTCAATCCGGCCACACCGCTCGATTGCCTGGAGTATGTGCTCGCTGATCTGGATCTTGTGTTGCTGATGACGGTCAATCCCGGTTTTGGCGGGCAGAGTTTTATCGATGCCTGTCTGCCCAAGGTGCATGCCCTGCGGGCCATGCTGGACCGTCGTGGCTGCGAAGCCGAGCTGGAGGTCGATGGTGGCGTCAAACTGTCGAATATAGCCGCCATAGCCCATGCCGGGGCAGACGTCTTCGTGGCCGGAAGTGCCGTGTTCGGCAGCAGCGACTATGCCGTCACCATCTCGGAGATGAAGCGCCTGACGCAGGAGCCGTTACTCTAGTACGTTACCAGCGGTTTCCCGACCTGTGCTGTAAGGTATTGTTCCAAGGTTACTTATTGTATTTGCGCAACAGATGGGGTAATGTCCGTGTCCATGAACAATAGCGTTCTTATCATAGATGACTCCGAGGCCGTTCGCGAGAAGGTCGTCAAGACCCTTGAGGCATTTAATCTGTTCTCGCGTTTTTATGAAGCCGAAGACGGTCTTGATGGTTTCAAGAAGCTGCTTGCCTCACCGGTAGACATTATCCTCTGCGACCTGGAAATGCCGCGCATCGACGGATTCAAGTTCCTGGGCATGATGAAGTCCCGTCCTGAACTGAAGGATACACCGGTTATCCTGCTGACCGGCAGGGGGGACCGTGAGCTCAAGGTCAAGGGTCTGGAACTGGGCGCCAGTGACTACATTACCAAGCCTTTCGACGTTGAAGAGCTGGTGGCGCGGGTAAAGGTACATCTCAAGATAAAGAATCTCCAGGATGACCTCAAACGGACCAACGAACTGCTGCTGGAGTTGTCCAACACGGACCACCTGACCGGGCTTTTCAACCGCCGCTATCTTATGGAGGCGCTGGGCAAGGAAGTTCAGCGCAGCGTGCGCAAAAAGAGCAACCTGTCGCTGCTGGTTCTGGATATCGACCACTTCAAAAAGGTAAACGATACCTATGGTCACCTGCAGGGCGATATTGTCCTTCAGCGGGTTTCGCAACTGTTGCAGAAAGAGCTGCGCACCTATGACACCGCGGCCCGTTACGGGGGCGAGGAGTTCATTGCCATCCTTCCGGCAGCCACGCTCGATGAGGCGATATTCGTGGCCAACCGGGTCCGCACGGCTGTGCAGGGCGCCAAGTTCAGCGGAGACTTGTCCGAACTCTCCCTGACGGCTAGCCTGGGCGTGGCCAATCTGACCGCCTCCGGCGTCAGGACAGTGGACAGTTTCATCAAGCTGGCCGATGATGCGCTCTATCGGGCCAAGGCCAATGGCAGAAACAGGGTCGAGTCCGCTGAATAGAACCGTGCAGTTTTACCTGCCTTGGGCAGGGTCTTGCCTCGCCATGCGTGTCCTCCTGAGGTGTTTTTCGGGCCGGCAGCATGGCGTTGCTGTTTGAGATGGCATCTTCCTCTGTAACGCAGTGGCAATAAAATCCTGTTGATGCACCATCCTGTCTATCAGGGAGAGGGGTACCCGTGAAACGAATACTATGTCTTTTGTGGCTGTCAATCAGCCTGTCAACGGCCGTCAGCCCGGCCCTGGCGGTCCCGTTCAAGAAACTGGACAAGCCCCCCCTTGGTGAGCAGTGGTTCGGCATCTATGTTGATAACGAACGGGTCGGCTTCTATCATCAAATGATATCGGAAGTTGCCGATGGCTACCGGATGGAGGGTGATGGCAGTGTGCGCATGAAGGTGATGGGCTTCTCTAAGGAGTCCTCCACGCATGAAACCTATCAGGTGGGCAAAAACCTGGCCTTGCGCTCCTTTGACGTGGAACAGGCCCATAACGGCACCTTGTCGCACGTTTCCGGCAAGGCTGGCGAAGGTATCCTGCGCGTGAAATGCGAGAGCAATGGGAAGGTATCGGAAAAACACATCAAGTCCCGGGGAGAGTTGTATCCCGGGCCGGCCCTCAATATCCTGCCGCTCATGCGTGATATGACGCCGGGCAGATCCTATAAGATCGCGACCTTCGATGCGGAAGATGTCAAGGTCAAGGATGTCAGGATCAGCATTCAGGGAGAAGAGGCGGCGCCTGACGGGCATCCGGCCCTCAAGATGCGCAACAACCTGTACCCCTTTGTGAGCAATGACATCTGGGTGGATGCCCAGGGCAACACCCTTTATGAGTCGGTTCGCGACGGGCTCGTTACGACAAAGGCGGAAGACCCGAAACTGCTGGGACCGTTTATTGCGGGCCTGGTTGTTTCCAAAAAAGACCTTATCTATGATTTCAGCCTGGTGCGGGTCGATCCGCCTCTCCATGACCTCGCAAAACTTACGGGTCTGGTCCTTGAAATCAATGGCTGGAACGATGACTTGCCGCTGTTGCAGGGAGGTGGCCAGTTCGTTGAAAAAAGCGGGGTGGGACGCATCGTTGTGAAAACCGGTTCGCTGGCCGCACCGACCGCTCCTTCGCCTGCCACGACAAAGGAATCCTATCTGAAGCCGGCTGACAGGATCGAATCGGACGACCCGCTGATAGTGGCCAAGGCAAAGGAACTGGCGGCGGGGAAACATGATGCCAGGGAGATTGCCCGGGTGTTGGCGGCTTGGACGGCTGACTGGCTGAAGGACACGGTCGAGGATGGCGGGAGCGCCCTGGCCAGTTTCAAGGAGCGCAGCGGCAACTGCCAGACCCATGCCCGCCTCTACACCGCCCTGGCAAGGGCCGCCGGCATCCCGACCCGATTTGTTTCCGGGCTGGTCTACCGGGAGGGAAAGGGTTTTCTGTATCACAGCTGGACCGAGAGCCTGCTGGGAGATGCATGGGTGGCCGTCGATCCTACCTACAATCAGCTGCCGGCTGATCCGACCCATATAAAATTCTTTGAGGGAAGCGACTCGGAAGATATGACCCCGATCATCACCATCATCGGCAGGATCAGGATCTTGGTGCAGCAGGCGAAGTACTAACAGCCGGCGGCATACCCTGCCACCAGCTCCCGCACCCGCTTTTTCATGCCCTTCTTCCAGGGACCGACCGCCACCAGGCGCAGGTTCTCGGCCGCAAAGACGGCCCGGGCCGTTTCGCGTATATCCGACCCCGTGGTGTTGCGCACGGCCTGCTGTTCCTCTTCGATACTGCGCACCACCCGCATCAGTTCGCCCCAGCCGTAGCGGCCGCCCATCTCATAGGCCGAATCCCTGCTGAACTCAAGATCGAAGATATATGACTGCCTGACCCGCTCCAATTCTGCTTCAGGGACTGCCTGCATGGCGATTATCTCAAGTTCCTGCAGGGTCACCTCGACGGCCTGGGCCAGTGTCTGCGGGGCGGTAGAGAGATCCACGGCCAGGCAGCCGGTCTCGTCATAGGCCCCGATGGCGGCCTCCACCGAATAGACGATCCCCAGTTCTTCCCGCAACTTCAGGTACAGCCGCGAGCTGGCGCCTCCGGCCAGCAGCCGTCGCAGCATACGCAGTGGGGTAAACCTGACGTCAGCGCGCGGCATTCCCAGGAAGGCCAGCTGCAGATTCATCTGGCTGTCGGAGTCATGCACAAAACAGGTCCGCGCCGAGGTGTACCGTTTGATAACCGGCCTGGCCAGCGGGACGGCGCCGCCAAGCCATCCTCCGAAGACCTCCTCCGCGGCGGAAAAGACCTCGTGGCTGCGGACCGGCCCGGACACAACGACGACAGAGTTGCCGGGCAGATAGAACCCGCGCAGATGGCTCGCCAGGTCTTCACGGGTAATCCCGGCAATGCTGTCAAGGGTCCCGATGGTGGGCCGTCCCAGGGGATGACGCGGCCAGAGCAGGCGGCTGGCGATGGTGTCGGGGTCGATCTCCTCACCCTGCTCGTTCAGGTCCTCGCGGGCCTCTTCGGTGATGATGCGTTTCTCGATCTCGATACCGGCCAGGGTCGGCCGGAGCAGCATGGAGGCGAAGATCTCCATCCCCCGCCGGACGTGGTCCGGGTGGATGCGGGAATAATAGCAGGTCGATTCGGCGTCTGTGGCTGCATTGGGAGCACCGCCGATGGCTTCGAAGGCATTTTCGATCTTCAGTGACGAGCCGAAATCCTCTGTCCCGCGAAACAGCATATGCTCAAGGAAATGCGAGAGTCCCGCCTTGGCGGGTGGGTCGTTGCGTCCCCCGACCTTCAGGTAGACGGCCAGTTCCGCGGCATGCAGATGCGGCATTTCCACGCAGACGACCCGCAGATTGTTGAGCATGGTATGGGTAAAGGAGCGGATCACCGTAGCGCCTGCCTGATCAGTTCGCAGCGTTGCCGGTACTCTTCGGGGGAAAGCAGAAGTTCCTCGTGCGGTTCGGACCAGATCGGGCGTGGCCAGAGCGGGTCATCAGAGGTGCGCGGCACGAGGTGCCAGTGCATATGCGGCACCATATTGCCCAGCAGCTCATAATTGATCTTGTCGGGATGGAATACGCCGGATAACGCCTCGGCCACGCAACTGACCTCTTCCATCAACTCCGCCCGTACGGTGCGGTCCAGATGGAACAGTTCGCTGACATGCCGTCTGGTGAACAGCAGGGTATAGCCGGGGAAAAACTGGTCCCGGTTCAGTACCACGAACGAGTGTTCCCGTTCGGCGATGCGCAGTTCGCTGTCGTCTTCCCAGCGGCGGCACATGGGGCATCCTTCGGCATAACTCATGCGGATTCTCCTCCCGACGGAGTGGTTTTTGCGGTCCAGCGGGTACGCAAGCGCGCCAGTTCCCGGCCATTTGTCTGGCTGACGATCTGGTGCAGGCAGAGCTCCGGTCCCGCTACGAAGCAGCGGGACTGAACGTTTTCCCCATAGAGCACCTCGGCCTTGAAGGATATCTCCAGCTCGATCAAGGTGCCGGCCGCGATCTCGTCCGGCACGGTTTCCAATGCCCATCCCGCATAGATGGCATTGTTGACGTGATGATTGGTGTCCAGATCGCTCCGCAGGACACGGAAGGAGTATTCCTGCGTCGAGGTGCCGGGAAAGGGGGGCAGGGTTGCGAATTCATCGACGATTGCCCGCTGTGGATACAGCGGATAATCGGGGAGATGATCCTCAAGCTTGACCGGCCGGCGGCTGACTATATCGAGGGCCGCCCAGGAGGTGGTGGCCCTGCCGAAGAGCAGCTCCCCGGCGCCGGCCAGCACGAATTCCCGGCAGCTGAACAGGCCCTGGCGGGTGGCAGGCCAGGTTCGAACCATGACCGTTTCTTCCGCCCGCGGATAGCGTGTGACGATCAGGTGGATCCGGGACAGGACCCAGGTCAGGCCCTGCCTGCGCAGGTCCGCAACCGAGATGCCCAGCCTGGTGGCGTGAAGTCCGGCTATATCCTGGAGGTAATTGAGCAGAGTCACCGGGCTGACGTTGCCGTGAGAATCGAGCTCATGGTAACGGACCGGCAACTCCTTCTCAAACAGGGCACTCATGCTGTTTGTCTGGGGCAGGGTGTTCATCATGGCCGGCGTCTAGGGGGTCTCTTCCCCGTCCAGCTCCTGGTCACCGTTCTCCCCGGTTTCCTCGGTTTCTTCGGTTCCTTTTTCCAGTTTGCGTTGGGCCTTTTCCTCTTTTTTCTTCTTCTTTTCCAGTTCCTTCTGTCGCTTTATAAAATTGAAATTTGGTTTTGCCATGGTTTCACCGCCTTTAGGTAGATAGTCCTGCTTGTTGGTTGTGTTAATCCTACTCGTACCGCAGTGCGTCAATCGGGTTGAGACCGGCCGCCTTCCTGGCCGGGTAAAAGCCGAAGAAGATCCCGACCGCCCCCGAGAAGAGGAAGGCCACCGTGATGGATTGGACCGAGATGAGAGTCGGCCATTCCAGGATCCGGGAAACTACCGTGGCGCCGGCCGTACCGAGGATGATGCCGATAATCCCGCCCAGCATGGTCAGCAGCACCGCCTCGGTCAGGAACTGCCAGAGGATGTCTTTCGTGCGGGCGCCGATGGCCATGCGGATACCGATTTCACGGGTCCGTTCGGTCACCGAAACCAGCATGATATTCATGATGCCGATCCCGCCGACGATCAGCGAAATAGAGGCCACCGCGCCCAGAAGCAGCGACATGGCCTTGGAGGACTGTTCCGCCACGGCCAGGATTTCCGACAGGTTGCGGGTGGTAAAATCCGGCTCCTTGCCGCCTGTGATACGGTGGCGCTGTTTGAGCAGGCTGTTGACCTCTTCTTCCGCCTTGGTAAGAAGTGCCTCGCTGCCGGCCTGCACCATTATGGCACCGACAGAGTTGGGAAACGGGGAGCGCGACAGCTTGACCTGGGCCGTACGCAACGGCACAAAGACAGAGTCGTCCTGATCCGTGCCCTGGGGTGATTGACCTTTGCTCTCCAGCACACCGACCACCGTAAAGGGTATCTTCTTGATGCGCACTATCTTCCCGATCGGATCTTCGCCATTGAACAGATTGTCGACCACGGTCTGACCCAGCAGACAGACTTTCGCGGCCCCATCCACATCCTGCTGGCCGATAGAGCGGCCGCTGACAACCGGCCATTCGCGGATATCGAAGAGTTCCGGCGTGGCCCCCATGATGACGGTAGACCAGTTCATGTTGCCGTAGACCACCTGGGACGTGGTGCGGGTTGTCCCGGATGCGCGCAGTACGGAGGGGCATTCGGCCATGATGGCGCGGGCATCATCCGATGTCAGGGTCTGGCTGCCGCCGCTCCCCATCCGCAGCCCGCCGCTGGTCGTGGAGCCGGGCAGGACCAGGATGATGTTGCTGCCGATGCTGGCGATCTGCTGGGAAATGACGTAGCTGGCACCGGATCCGACCGCCATCATGGCGATGACGGCGGCAATGCCGATGATAATACCGAGCATGGTCAGAAACGAGCGCATCTTGTTGGTGCGCAGGGCCCGCAGGGCTATTTTGAGGGTCTGTAGAAAGTCCATCCGCTAATCCCGGCTGTCGGCGATGATCTGCCCATCCTTGAAGGTTATCCGCCTGCCGGCATAGGCGGCCACATCCTGCTCGTGGGTAACCATGATAACCGTGATGCCCTGTTTGTTGAGGCTGGTGAACAGGCTCATGATCTCCGCGGTGGTGGCGCTGTCCAGATTCCCGGTCGGCTCGTCGGCCAGGATCACGGCGGGGCTGTTGACCAGTGCCCGGGCAATGGCCACCCGTTGCTGCTGCCCGCCGGAGAGCTGGCTGGAGTGGTTGAACTCCTTGCCGGAGAGGCCGACCTGCTCCAAGGCTGCCAGGGCCATCTCACGCCGTTTCCGGGAAGAGAGGCCCGCATACACCAGTGGCAGCTCGACATTCTCCACGGCCGGGGTGCGGGCCAGCAGGTTGAAGCCCTGAAAGACAAAACCGAGCTTGCGGTTGCGGATGGCGGCCAACTGATCCGCATCCATCCCCCCCACGTCGATCCCGTCCAGCAGATACTGGCCGGCAGTGGGTCGGTCCAGGCACCCCAGGATATTCATGCAGGTTGATTTGCCGCTCCCCGAGGCCCCCATGATGGCGACGAATTCACCGGTGGTCACGCCGAAAGAAATCCCCCTGAGCGCCTCGAACTGCTGGTCACCCATGATGAATACGCGGCGTATGCCACTGAGAGATATGACGTCGCCCATGACTAGAAGGGGCGCCCCATGTGCGATCCGGCGGATGCCTTTTTCTTGCTGTCGCCGCCGGTCTGCTCGACGATGACCTCATCACCTTCCTTGAGACTGCTTTCGACCAGTTCGATGGAGCTGTTGTTGGCGATGCCGGTCCTGACCGGGACGGCAACCGGCTTGTTTTCCCTGAGGACGTACACCTGCTGGCCACCGCTCCCTTTGTGCCCGCCCGGTTTGCCGCCCGCCTCGCGTCCCGCGCCGGGGGTGGCGGTCTGGCTCTTTACCTTGGGTTCCTCGGCGCTTGCCTTCGGCTTGAAGCGCAGGGCCGCCGGCGGCAGCTTGAGCGCATCATCCTTCCTGGCTACCTCGATGGACACATTGGCAGTCATGCCCGGTTTCAGCTTCAGGTCGCTGTTGTCCACATTTACCACGGTGATATAGGTGACCACGTTCTGGTTGATGACCGGCGCATTGCGGATCTGGACCACCTTGCCCTTGAAAGACTGCTCGGGATAGGAGTCAACGGTAAAAGTGGCATTCTGGTCCAGCCTGATGCGGCTGATATCGGCCTCGTCCACGCTGACCTCAATCTGCATCTTGGTCAGATCCTGGGCTATGGTAAAGAGCGTCGGGGTCTGGAAAGAGGCAGCCACGGTCTGGCCGACGTCTATGGCACGTGAGATGACCACGCCGTCCACCGGCGAACGGATGACGGAGTAACGCAGGTTGGTCCGGGATTGCATCAGGGAGCCGCGGGTCTGGGCAACGTTCCCCTCGGCGGCCTTGACGGAGGTCAGGGCCGACTGCCAGGCGGTCTCGGCCGCGTCGTAGTCGCTCTGGGCGATGATGCCGTCCTTGAGGAGCTGTTTATTGCGCTTGAGGGTCCGTTCGGCGTCGGTCAGAGTCACCCTGGCTTTCTGCAGGTTGGCCTCGGCGGAGAGGAAATTTCCCTGGGACTGCTCAATGGAGGCGTTGAACAGGGACGGATCGATCTCGGCGATGGGCTGGCCCTTTTTTACGCGGGAGTTGTAGTCGACATAGAGCTTCTGGATGGTGCCGGAGACCTGGGTGCCGACCTGGACGGTGGTCACGGCCGAGAGGTTGCCGGTGGCGGCAACCGTGGAGATGATCGTGCCGCGTTCGACCCGGACGGTCCTGTAGCTGACTTCGGGTGTGCGTCTGAGATAGAAAAATCCGGCAATGCCGGATATCAGGAGGACAGCAACCAGGATAATCAGATATTTTTTCATACCGCTCACTCATGGTTTCGTAATGGCATTTGTAAATATTGAGGCATCATAGCAGATAACAATCCAGACAACAAAAAAAAAGCCCCAAGT
This sequence comes from Deltaproteobacteria bacterium, assembly GCA_021779135.1. Taxonomy (GTDB): domain Bacteria; phylum Desulfobacterota; class Desulfuromonadia; order Geobacterales; family Pseudopelobacteraceae; genus CAIPTY01. The sequence continues at coordinate 13,681 of JAJYBH010000011.1, read as the reverse complement.
CCTGAGACCGGGGCCTTTCATCAGCAGAGCCCGCCACCACTAGGCGACGGGCCAACTAGGGCAACCCTCTTTGCAGTGGGATACCGGACGAATTCTGAATCTTGAAGTCCACATACTATGGGTCTCCTTTCGTTGCGTATTTTGTTCTCAACAGGACTGATTTAATCTTAAAGCAATCTGGCTATTTGTCAAACAAATTATTCGTAGCGTTGCCACTCCCGGCATCATCCTGCTGCAACTTGACATGCTACTGGTTTCAGACTACAAATCAAGACGAAATAAGCTGGGAATACGCTCTGCTGGAGAACCACATGTCATCACAAGTATCATTTGTCGGCGCCGGTCCGGGGGCGGCCGATCTGATCACGATCCGGGGCGCCCGCCTGCTGCGGCATGCCGATGTGGTCGTTTTTGCGGGCAGCCTGGTGGATCGCCAGCTGGTTGCGCGCTACGCCACCTCGGCCGACGTGTACGACTCCGCCGGAATGACCCTGTCCGAGGTCATTGAGGTCATGGCCAATGCGGCTGTCGCGGGCAAGAACGTGGTCCGCCTGCATACGGGCGATCCCTCGATCTATGGCGCCATCCAGGAACAGATGGAGGCGCTCGACAGCCTGGGGATCGAGTACAGCGTGGTGCCGGGTGTCACCAGCGCCTTTGCCGCGGCGGCCGCATTGCAGCAGGAGCTGACCCTGCCGGAGGTCTCCCAGACAGTCATATTCACGCGCATGGAAGGGCGCACCCCGGTGCCGGAGAACGAACAGCTCCACAGGATCGCCGCGATCGGCGCCACGCTGGTGATCTACCTTTCGATCGGCATGATCGACCAGGTGGTTGCACAGCTTCTGCTGGGCGCCTACCAGCCTGAAACCGCCGCGGCGGTGGTCAGCCGGGCCTCCTGGGATGACGAGCAGATCATCCGCGGCAGCCTGGCCGATATCGCCGGCAAGGTGCGCGAGGCCGGCATCGACCGTCAGGCGCTGATCATCGTGGGGGATGTGCTGGCCGCGCGCCGCGAGGGGCTCAAGTCCAGGTCGCTATTGTATGACGGCGCATTCGCCCACGGTTTCCGGGGGATCGTGACCTGACATGCCGATTGCCGTGATCGCCATAACCAGAAATGGTGCCCTGCTGGGGAAACGGTTGCGGGAGGGGCTGGCGGGAGCGGAGCTGTATGTATCCGGCCGATATGCCGGCCAGGCCGGCCGGGAGCGGCTGCTGTTCGAGCCGGGCGACCTCAAAAACCTGCTGGCCTCGCTGTGGGACAAGGTGGATGGTTTTGTGCTGATCATGGCCACCGGCATCGTTGTGCGCCTGATCGCGCCGCTGCTGGTATCCAAACAGACCGATCCGGCCGTGGTAACCATGGATGATGCCGGCCGGTTTGCCATCGCGCTCACTTCCGGGCATCTGGGCGGGGCCAATGAGCTGGCCGAGCGTTGCGCCTTCATCAGCGGGGCCCGGGCGGTAGTCACCACGGCCACGGATGCCAACAACCTCCCTTCATTCGACATGCTGGCCAGGGAGCAGGGGTGGGTGATCGACGACATCAGCCGCGTCAAGACCCTCAACAGCCTGCTGCTGGATGACGAGGAGATCGCCGTGGTCGATCCGTCCGGCCGGACGCGCTGCTGGTTTCATGGCCGCGGAAGGCTCTCTTTTTACGATACCTTTGCCGAGGCTTTCGACAGTCAGGCCCGGGGACTCCTGTTCGTCACCAACCGTCATCTGCCCCCCCAGACCCAGCCGGATAACCTGCTGATCCTGCGCCCGCGCAATCTGGTGCTCGGTATCGGCTGCAACCGCGGCACAGCGGTCGATGAGATCGATACGTTCGTGACGGTCAATCTCAGAAGGATGTTTGTCTCCCTGAAGAGTGTCCGCTGCATCGCCACGGCTACCGCCAAGCGTGACGAAACCGGTCTGATCGCGTTTGCTCAGCGTTACGATCTCCCGCTGGAATTTTTTGAAAGCGCGGAGCTGAACCGCGTGGCCTGCCCGTCACCGCCGTCGGAGCATGCCAAAGCGGCCATCGGTGCAAACGGCGTGGCGGAGCCGGCCGCCTTGCTGGCCTCGGGGGGCGGACGCCTGCTGCTGAAGAAGGTAAAGTCGGAGAATGTCACCCTGGCGGTGGCGGAGATGTGTGAGACGTCGCTTTCTGCCGCGTAAGTTCGTTGGCTTCGTCGGAACCTCCTCAACGTACAGAAGGTACGCCTCCGTTGTTTCCTCCTCGCCGACTGCTTTCACGACAGAAAACAACGTCTCAAAGCGAGAAACCTATGCCTGAAAAACCCTTGATTGCCATAACCATGGGTGATCCCTGCGGAGTGGGGCCGGAGATTATTGTCAAGGCGCTGCAGTCGCCTGAAATTGCCGCTATCTGCACGCCGTTCGTTATCGGCGACGCTCCGGCGATGAGGCGCGCCCTTTCGGTCTGCGGCTCGCCTCTGGGGCTGATCGAGATAGCCGAGCCGGAAGATGCAGGCATGGCACCACATGGTACCATCCCGTTGCTGGCGCTTTCCCGCCTGGCAGAGACGGACCTGTGCCTTGGCCGTCCTACGGCTGCAACCGGCGATGCCGTCTTCCGCTACATCTGCGGCGCTGCCCGGTTCTGTCTGTCCGGCCGCGTGGCGGCCATGGCGACGGCTCCCATCAGCAAGGAGTCCATGAACCGGGCCGGACATGATTATCCCGGACACACCGAATTGCTGGCCGAGTTGTGCGGGACGGGTGATTTTGTGATGATGCTGGCCGGTGAGGTGCTGAGGGTCAGTCTGGTGACGATCCACGAAGCGCTGGCGGATATTCCGCGCCTGGTTACGTTGGAGAAGGTGCTGAAGACGATCCGGATCACTGCCGCCGGCGTTGCCCGTCTGACCGGCAAACCCCGTCCGCGCCTGGCTGTGCTGGCCCTGAATCCGCACTGTGGTGAGGGGGGCCTGTTCGGGAACGAGGAACGCGAGATTATCGGGCCGGCCATACAGGCCGCTCAAGCCGAGGGTATCAACGCCGTCGGGCCGCTTTCGGCCGATACGCTCTTTCACTTCGCCGGGCAGGGCGCCTACGACGGCGTGGTGGCCATGTACCACGATCAGGGGCTGATACCGCTCAAGATGCTGCACTTCGACGACGGGGTCAATATCACGCTGGGGCTGCCGATTATCCGCACATCGGTTGATCACGGCACGGCCTACGATCTGGCGGGAACGGGACGGGCTTCGGAAAAAAGCATGCTGGCTGCCATCAGGATGGCGGTAGAGATGACGAAGTCGTAACTTTACCCGGATCCGGCAAAGACGACTCAGGCCCGGAATCTGTTTTCAGCGGAGTTAGCTCAAGCGGTTGCGACTTTAACCTTTTTCACTCTTTTGGCGGTTACGCGAACCTTTGCCACCGGCACGCTGTCAACGGGGGAGACGAATAACGCCGCATCGGCGGGCTGAAGGATTGTATAGTGGGAAGAGGCGATCTTCCTGATGATGCCATCGCTGAACTGGATAGTCGCGTTGAAGTCAGATACCTCCATCACCTTGCCGACCCCCCATTGAACTGCTCCGGTATGACTGATTACGATACCTCGTTTAACAAGCATGTTAGCTCCTTGTCTGTCTGGATTGACTACAACAACGTGATGCCCGCGGTAGGCCGCGGCGCCTGCAGCGTTATTCATGACGTGTGCTATCTGCCGCGAAAATGAAAAGGCCCGGAAAGGGACCGTACGGTCACTTCCCGTGGTGCTGACAAAAAGAGGTGGTGGAAGATGATCGATAAAAAAGAAGGTTGCATAACCTGGAATAGCGATTTCGAATGGCAGGTCAGTTGTTTAACCGTACGCCATTATCAGGATAATTGATAGTTATATTAATCGGAACATATCCGGTGCAGGGCGTGCCGGCTTATGCGGACGGTCGTGCCGCCCCCGGAAAAACCGGCCTGGCCACACGGCAGTATTATTTTGCCATCGTTCCCGCAGGAGTCATAATTTTCTTTGAAACAGGGCAAAGAGGCGCTATTCTCACCCGATCGGTTAGTGAAATAAACCCACGCAAGGAGAACACCATGGCACGAGCGAGCGCCCGTCACATTCTGGTGGCCAGCAAGGAAGCATGCGAAAATCTCAAGACACAGATCGAGGCAGGGGCCGATTTTGCGGACGTTGCCCGGCAGCATTCCCTCTGTCCCTCAAAGAATCAGGGCGGCAGTCTGGGAGAATTCGGCCCGGGACAGATGGTCAAGGAGTTTGATCAGGTCGTCTTTACCGGTGAGGTCGGCAAGGTGCTCGGTCCGGTGCAGACCCAGTTCGGCTTCCACCTGATCGAGGTAACCAAACGCAGCGAGTAGAATTTCGGCAAACTGCCAAATGAGAGCGAAAGAAACGAGAAAAGGCGGCCAAATGGCCGCCTTTTCTCGTCTTAGCTCGTTTCTAGCCGGTTATTTCCCCTGCTCCAGCTCCGGCTTCAGGTCCAGTTCCCGCACGCTGCCAAACACGGTCAGCGGCTTGTCGAATTTGGCGGCATCCCCCACCACCACCAGCTTGAAGGCCTCCGGTTTCAGATGCCTTCTGGCGGCGGCCAGCACATCAGCCTTGGTCACCCGCGAGATGTTGTCGCGGTAGTTTTCCAGATACCCCGGCGCATAACCGTAAAATTCGAGCCGCGCTCGCTGGGTCACGATTGAGGCCGGGCTGGTGAAGCCGAACATGAAGGAATTGATGATATACTCCTTGGCCGCATTCAGTTCCTGGTCGGTCACCGGCTCTTTGGTCATGCCGGCGATGATATCCTTCATCAGGGAGATGGCCTTGACCGTGGTTCCGGCCTTGGTCTCCGTCTCGGCGATGAAGCTGCCGGTAAAACGGCGGCCGATGTCGAAGCGGCTGTCCACGTTGTAGGCCAGCCCCTGATTGGTGCGGATCTCCAGCGTCAGGCGCGAGGTGAAGCTGCCTCCCAGGATATAGTCCAGGATTCGCAGGGCATAGATATCGGGGCTGTCCTTGGTGACCCCCAGGTGCCCCATGCGGATGACCGACTGGTTGACATCCTTGTAGCCGTAGATGACCTCCGGGGCGAAGACCGCCGCCGGCTGCGGGATCTCGGGCAGCACCGTGGCCGGATGCGCGGCGGTCTTGCCGAAGACGGCATTCAGTTCGCGCAGCATGGCGGCCTGATCGAAGTCGCCCGAGACCGCCAGGATCATGTTGTCAACCCTGAAGAAACGTCGGTGAAAATCAAGCATGCCCTGGCGGGTGATGGCGTTGGCCGATGCCAGGGTGGGCACATTTCCCAGGGGGTGGCCGGCATAGATGGCCCGGTTGATCTCGCGATCGGCGATCTCCTTGGGGTCGTCATTCTGGCGTCGCAGCCCCTCGATCAGATGCTTGCGGGCGATATCGACCCGTTTCGCGCTGAAATCTGGCCGCAGCAGCACATCCGCGAATATCCGCAGGGTGCGGCTGAAATTCTTGGTCAGACTGGTCAGGGAAACGGTGCCCATGTCGGCCCCGATGCCGCTTTCCACCGATGACGCCATGAACTCCAGCTCGTCATCCATCTGCTCCGGGGCCAGGCCCCCGGCGCCGCCGCTGCGCATGACGCTGCCGGTCAGGGCGGCCAGGCCGGACAAAGAGGCCGGTTCATATACCGACCCGGTGCGCACCATGGCGGTGATGTTGACAATCGGCAGCTCCGGGTCGCGCAGCAGGTAGACCGGCAGGCCGCATTCCAGCACGACCCGCTCGGCCTTGGGAATGTCGAAGCGCAAGGGGGGGAAGCTCATGGTGCGGGGGTTGGCGCGGCCGTTGCCGGCGGCAAAGGAGGTGGCGGCGAGCGCGATCAGTACGAATATGGAGAGGATCAGTCGTTTCATTTCAGGTCAGCCCCCTTTTTGGTGATAAAGCCGACCATGCGGTTCTCGCGGGTAAAGTACTGCCGCGCAACCCGCTGGATATCGGCCGGAGTGACCGCGGCCACCTTGCGGCGGTATTCGATCATGTAGCGCCAGCTGCCGGTAGTGGCCTCATATTCGGTCAGGTTGCGGGCCAGGCCGCCGTTGGTCCCCATGCGGCGGGCCTCTTCGTACTCGATCTTGTTGAGGATGCGCTGCAGGTCGCGCTCCGCCACCGGCTCGCTCTTCAAACGCTCCAGTTCGGCCAGAATGGCCTCCTCCACCTCCTGGGACGTATGCGGGGCGCGGGGGTTGGCATCGATCACAAACAGCCCAGGGTAGCGGCTGCCGGGGGCGTCAAATACGCCCACATCGGTTGCCAGTTGTTTCTCGACCACCAGGTCCTTGTGGAAGCGTGAGGTGCGGCCATTGCCGAGGATCATGCTGATCACATCCAGCACATAGTCGTCCGGGGCAGTGATGGCCGGTTTGTGAAAGCCCATGATCAGGGTCGGTTCCGCTTCGGCGATCAGCTCGATGCGCCGCTCGCCGGCCTGTTTCGGCTCGACGGCCGTGACCGGCGGCGGTTCACCGCCGGCCGGGATGCCGCCGAAATAGCGCTCCACCAGTGCAATGGTCGCTTTGGGATTGATGTCCCCCACGATGGCGACAATTGCGGTCTGCGGACCGTAGTAGGCGTGGAAGAAGCGCTCGGCCTTGGTGCGGGTCAGGTTTTCTATCTCCGGCATCCAGCCGATGGTCGGCTGGCCGTAGGGGTGGGCCAGGAATGAGGAGGCCACGAAGGTCTCCCAGAGCTTGCTCTCCGGGTCGGCATCGGTCGACCGCCGGCGCTCCTCCATCACCACCGCCCGTTCAGAATAGAACTCGCGCAGCACCGGGTTCTGCATGCGGTCCGATTCGATGGCCGCCCACAGCTCCAGTTTGTTGGAGGGAAGGTTGATCAGGTAGGTGGTCCCGTCGCGGCTGGTGAAGGCGTTGTAGCCGACGCCGCCGTTCTTGGCGTACAACTCGAAAAACTCATCCTTGATGACGTATTTTTCAGCCTCGGCCTGCAGTTTGGCCGCCTGCTTCTCCAGCTCGGCGATCCTGGCCTTGTCGCCTTTTTCGCGGCGGGCCTTCTCCGCGATCAGGGCCTGCTCGGTGGTCTCGATCCGGTCCAGGATCGGCTTTTCGGCGGCGTAATCCCTGGTCCCCAGGGTCTTTGTGCCCTTGAAGAGCATGTGCTCCAGCATGTGGGCCAGGCCGCGTTCGTCGCTGCGCTCATCCACGCTCCCCACCCGGAAGCGGATCCAGGCCGCGACCGTCGGCGAGGTGTGGCGTTCCACCATCAGGAGCTTCATGCCGTTCTTGAATGTGTGTTCAATGACCTTCCCCTCCAGGCCCGCCCGGGGTTCCGATGCAGCGGGAGCGGCATGGAGCGGGGTGGTGAACAGGCACAGGGTAAGGGCAATCAGCCAGAGTTTTTTCATACGTACACCTCTGCTTCAGATTTTAATCTTTATCATACACAGGTAAGGGATTGTGACGCAATCCATGAATGGGCTTCCGGCCAAAAAACTTGACATCGGCCGGGCGGGGATGTTATCAAAAACGTTCTCATTTTCACACCTTGCCCTGGTAAACAGGATAAGTGCGTTAACGAAGTTTTTCTACCAGGAACAAACTTCTAACTTACTAAAACGGAGGAACACATGGAACGCACATTCGCAATCATCAAGCCGGATGCTGTCGAGCGCAAGCTGGCCGGCAAGATCCTGGACCGCATCGAATCCAAGGGATTCACCATCGTCGGCATGAAAAAGATCAAGCTGAGCAAATGCCAGGCCGAAGGCTTCTACTACGTGCACAAAGAGCGCCCCTTCTTCAACGACCTGTGCACCTTCATGTCCCGCAGCCCGGTGATCGTACTGGTGCTGGAGAAGGAAAACGCCATCGCCGACTGGCGCACCCTGATGGGCGCCACCAATCCGGCCAACGCCGAGCCGGGCACCATCCGCAAGGATTTCGCCGTCAACATCGAGGAGAATTCCTCGCACGGTTCCGATGCCCCTGAAACCGCCGCCTTCGAGATCCCCTACTTCTTCAGCGCCCTGGAACTGGTGTAACACCAGCTTCTCCACTGAATTCTGTCGCAACAAAAAGCCCTTCTCGCGAAGGGTTTTTTTTGTTTTATCACTGAAATAACTTTTTACCACAGAGGACACAGAGCTCTCAGAGAAAATCCAGTATGTTACTCTGTGTTCTCTGTGACCTCTGTGGCAGACTGACGTTCTTGGTTTATTGGATGCCCAGAATGATCCCCCGCGCTTCGGCCAGCGGGTCTCCCGCCCCATCCACCCATTTGATGGTCACGCCGTTTCGCTCCATCTTCCGGAACCAGTTCTCCTGGCGCTTGGCAAAATCGTGGATGGCGCTGTTGAGCTTCTGGAACATGTCGTTACGGTTCAGCTTCCCCTGCAGAAATGCGCCGATGTAGCGGTACTCCAGGCCGTAATAGTCCAGCCGCTCCCAGGCCACCCCGCTCTCGTGCAGTCGCCGCACCTCTTCGATCATCCCGCTCTCCAGCCTCAGTCGCAGGCGCTCCGTAATCCGTTGGCGCAGTTCACCCCGCTCCCAGCGGATGCCGATGGTCAGGGAGCGGACCTCCGGAAGCTGTCCCTGCTCTCCGGCATGTTCCTTTTCAAAGCGGGCGATCTCGATGGCCCGGACCGTGCGGCTGCGGTCCAGCAGGTCGCTGGTGTTGTGCTGCTCGGGCCTCAGCTCCCGCAGCATGGCGGCCAGTTCGTCCATGCCGCGCCGTTCAAGATCGGACCGCAAGGCCGTATCCTCGGGTACCTCCAGCATCCGGTAGCCGCGCAGGACGGCGTCCAGGTACAGGCCGGTTCCGCCGCACAGGAGCGGCAGCCGTCCCCGTGCTGAAATATCTTCGAATGCATTCCGGAATAGCCGCTGGAAAGCAAATACGCTGAATTCCGCTCCCGATTCCAGGATGTCGATCAGGTGGTAGGGTATTGTGCCGTACTCATGCAGGTCCTTGCCGCTGCCGATATCCATGCCGCGGAAGATCTGGCGCGAATCGGCCGAGATGATCTCGCCGTCCAGTTCACGGGCCAGGGCCACGGCCAGACGGGTCTTGCCCGAGGCGGTCGGGCCGAGGATGGTCAGGAGATTGTAGGGGGGCAGGAGTGTCATGGTGGGGGATAGTAGCAGACTTTGCTCGTCTGGCAAAGCACGGCGAATCATGCTTTATCCGTTACCCTGATTCTTTCCTTCGAGTGTATGGCTTCTCCCTCCTCATACCGTTGACAGGGCAGTGTCGCAGGAGTAAGGTGAAAGCATTCTTATGGTATGGAGTACATGATGGGGTGTGAGAGGGAACAGGGAGGATTTTAGTGGCCGCTTTACCGGGATTTTGCCGGTGGGGCGGCTTTTTTTGTGTATGATTGAAATTCATCTTAGCAAGCTGGAAGTGTGACCCGGATGGTTAATGAGGTTGATGCCTTCAATTGTGAAGCATCGAAATATAGTCGGATCAACATTAGAAGAGCATATACAGGTAGATGAAAAGGATAACAGCGGGAAACCCCAAAAGCATCACTTCATAAGTATCTATTTGTAGATGCTTGCATATTGATGTAGATGCCGGTGTCTAACCGGTCAATAACTTGTTATGAAGAAAGATAAGGACTCGTCATGCTTCGAGGTTTGCTGAAAGGTTGTATTGTTGTGCTATTGCTGGCTGGTTGCTCAACGAACCTTCAGAACATAAAAACGGCAGCTACGCAAGGAGATGCCGCATCTCAGTTCCAGCTAGGTGTCGCATATGACAGAGGCATTGGAACAAGCCAAGATTTACAGGAAGCTGCAAGATGGTATCGCGCCGCTGCCGAAGAAGGGTATGCAGAAGCACAAAATAGCCTGGGCAGCCTATACCAAGCTGGAGAAGGCGTTCCCAAAGATTACGAACTGGCAAGAATGTGGTACCAGAAAGCCGCAGATCAGGGAAATGCATCAGCAAAGAACAGCTTGGCGTATTTCTACGATTTGGGTCTTGGTGTGCCAGCTTCTCCTAAACTCGCAGTTCGTCTTTATCAGGAGGCCGCAGAATTAGGAGAGATCAGAGCCATGTTAAACCTTGGAATCTTGCTTACCCAAGGGAAGCCGGATGTGGAGAAGGATTACCTTGAAGCCTATAAATGGTTGGACCTAGCCAGATTCTATACACAAACTTCCGGGGATATGACACTGAAGTGGCGTGCCAGGGGCGAATTAGACAAGCTCTCTGGAGTGATGACAAAGGCACAGATTGAAGAAGGCAAGAAGCGTGGTAATGAGTGGGACCGGAGTCATCGCAAAAAATGAATCAGGGTTCAACCAGCTGGCGGCAGACGGTCTCCGCTTCGCTCCGCCGCTGCGCCGCCCCGACGTTGTTGAAAAACAGGGGAATATATTCTTGTGCTTATGTAGCGATATCCACGAAAGGAGTATCCCATGTCGAGCTCTTCTGTAAGATGGATGATGGCACCGATTCTCGCAACTGCTCTGGTGCTTACCGTAACTGCCGGTGCCGCGGAAAAGAAGAAAACGAAACCGTATCCACACTATTGGCTGGGCATCGCCACCACCAACCAGTCCATGCCCGGCATGCCGGCCGAAATGTCCGGAATGGCAGGTCTGTTTGGCGGCAAAGGCGCCTTAGGCCCTAAACGCGGGAAGATACATAAGGTGTCAGGTCTCCACCTATGACAAGTGCGACGTGAGTGTTTGAAGGGTAGAGTGTGAGCTTAGGAGGAAATAATGGGTCGGCCGTTGAGAATAATCTATCCGGGAGCGCATTACCATGTAACCACGCGGGGCAATGAGCAAAAAGACATTTTCAAAAGCCGTCGTGATCGGGAGCAATTTCTCTCATACATGGAATCATCCGTGACCCGCTATGGCGCAACAATCCACGCTTATTGCCTCATGACCAACCATTATCATCTGCTGCTGGAGACGCCGGAGGGAAACCTGCCGGAGATTATGCGACACATAAACGGAGCCTATACCAACTATTACAACACCAAGCGCAAGCGCGCCGGGCACCTGTTCCAGGGGCGCTACAAAGCGATACTGGTTGAGGCTGATGAATATCTGCTGGAACTGTCCCGTTATATCCATCTCAATCCTGTCCGTTGCGGATTGTCAGAAAAACCGGAGGCGCATCCCTGGTCGAGCTACCAGGATTATATCGAGTTGAGGCCCGCGCCCGTTTGGCTGCGTACAAATATGGTGATGCAACGTTTCGGGGACAGTAAAAGGTATCGCCAGTTTGTAGAAGAGATGCTTGGCAGGGAATATGAAAGCCCATTGCAAGCGGCAGTTGCATCAACACTGTTGGGAAGTGAGCCATTTGTTCAGGAAATAATGGAGACTCACCTTGATGGAAAGCAGATAGAGCGGGATGTACCGGCGATACGTGAATTGTCGAAGTCCCGAAAGATTGAAATGATATTGGAAAATGTGCGGGGAGTTATTGAAGATACCAGGCTTGAACAAAAAGTCGGCATCTATCTGGCGCACCGGTACAGCGGAGCGCGGCTCAAGGAATTAGGCGCGTATTTCGGCAAGAATGACTCGGCAATTGCTCAGACGACCAGAAGACTAAAGAGTGAGATGGTCGTAGATGTAAACTTGAAAAAGATGGTTGATTCTCTGGAAGAAAAGCTAAATTTGTCATAGGTGGAGACCTGACACCATTATCACCGTGACACCATTATCACCGACACCATTATCACCTTACAGGATGACGATTTCCTCGGAGAGCTGGAAAGACTTGCTTCATCTTTCGGCATTGGTATCATCAACTTAGACTTGAGTGATATCAATAGTTCTGTGGTACTTTACCCGCACGTGGAAAGGATTTTCTGGACTGGGAGACAATCAACAAGCTTTGTAAACAAAATGGAGACCTTGCAAAATTCGTTGAAGATGTCAAAATTGATTTCGAATCAAAGCGGATTCATAAGGCCGAATATGACGAAATCCCTAAAGATCCGGAAAAGTACATTGCAGAAATGCTAGGAATCGAACAATCAGGCTGATTAGGGCCGACAAGCAGGCAGACCGATTGACTTTTTAGAATGTTAACGAGGATATAGCATTATGAGTCCAACAGTTTTTCGTGAAGCCGGGTTTCGTTTCTATTTCTTTTCCAGAGAAGAACCAAGAATGCATATTCATGTGCAGTCAAGCAACGGAGAAGCCAAATTCTGGCTGGAACCGGAAATACAGATTGCCCAGAATCATGGACTTTCAATGAAGGAATTAAACGAGGCAGATAGCCTCATTAAGGAGCATAAAAATGAAATCCGTACAGCATGGCACCAGCATTTTCCCGGCTGAAGTTACCAATATTACATGCAATGGAATTTGGATGCTAATCGATACCAAAGAAATGTTTTTGGCGTTTGAACATTTTCCGTGGTTTCAGGAAGCATCAATAAAGAAAATCCTGCACGTCGAAATGCCCTCAGAAAACCACCTTTACTGGCCTGAACTGGATATTGACCTGGATGTAAACAGCATTCTCTATCCAGAAAACTATCCTCTTGTAAGTCAACATCAAATCCAGCAGTAAACGAGTCTACCAAGTTTCCAACCAGGTGGCGGCAGACGGTTGGCGCAAAAGACCGCGCCGCCGCTACGCCCCCGCGCCGTTGTCGAAAAACAGGGGAAAATATTCTTGTGCTTATGTAGCGATATCCACGAAAGGAGTATCCCATGTCGAGCTCTTCTGTAAGATGGATGATGGCACCGATTCTCGCATCTTCTCTGGTGCTTACCGTAACTGCCGGTGCCGCGGAAAAGAAGAAAACGAAACCGTATCCACACTATTGGCTGGGCATCGCCACCACCAACCAGTCCATGCCCGGCATGCCGGCCGAAATGTCCGGAATGGCAGGTCTGTTTGGCGGCAAAGGCGCCTTAGGCCCTAAACGCGAGATGCTCCTGCAATTGGATTCGCCGCAGGTTGCACAGGAGAAGCCTTCGGCAGCGGATGAAATCCCAGCGGGCCAAAAAATGGGCGATGCACTTCCCCTCGTGACCCCTAAAGTTGAAAAGACAACCCGTGAGCCAGGCGAGAGACGGTCTCCCGAACAGTATGAAAAGCCGAAGGCACGCATGCTGATCTACTGGGGATGCGGAGATGCCATCGGCAAGGGGCAGCCCAAGGTTATCGATACATCCAAGATGGGCATGGCCGATTTCAGCAAGGCCTTTGCCGGGCACGCCCCTACCCATCAGACGCCGCCATCTCCCCGGAAGGGATGGACCTATGGCGAATGGCCGAACCACGACGACAAGGCCGACATCCCTGCTGACAGTTCGCTCGTCGGTGCCCATCGCGTCAAAGGCAACTATACGGTTGATATTCCATTCTCCTTGGATGCCAAACGGGATTTTATGGCGCCGATCGAATTCACCTCAATAACCTCGACACCCTCCGGGGCGACGAAGATCGACTGGAAAGAGGTGCCGACCGCCATTGGCTATTTCGCCACGGCCATGGGGCATAATCAGAACAGCGGCGAGATGATTATCTGGTCCGCCAGCGAAGTCCCGGAGACCGGTTTTTCGTTGCTGGACTACCTGACACCTGGAGATGTCAGCAGGTTTATCAAGGAGAAAATTGTCATGCCGCCCTCCAGGACCAGTTGCACGGTACCGCCAATCTTCAAGGATGCGGGTGGGGGGATGCTCCAGTTCATCGCCTATGGGGAAGAGTTAAACC
>JAJYBH010000111.1 GCA_021779135.1 Deltaproteobacteria bacterium | reverse complement strand
CGCCACATTTCCTGATCGGCCTCTTTACCCACGACCCGGACGTTATCGAAAAAGGGAGCGTCTTTCTAAAGCTGGTGGCCTTCGCCCAGGTGCCGCTGGCCATATCGTTTGTGTATGCCGGCAGCCTGAGGGGTACCGGTGACACCTTCTATGTCTTCATCGTGACGCTGATTGCCATGTGGGGCATACGGGTAGTATTGTCCTGGGTGGCGGCCAGCTGGCTGCACCTCCCCTTGTATGCCGTGTGGGGGGTATTCCTGATCGACTGGTATTTCCGGGGAGCGGCCTTTGCCTGGCGTTACCGGCGTCGTGACCTGCATGCCGCGGCGGTGTAGCGGGCAAAGCGTTGTCATCCGCACTCATACTTGTAGCCGACACCGTACACGGAATGGATCAGCTCTTCGTCGGGACTGGCCAGGGCGATCTTTTTGCGCAGCTTCTTGATGTGGCTGTCGATGGTGCGATCGGCCACGACCCGCTGGTCGGGATAGATCCTGTCCATCAGCTGCTGTCGTCCGTAAATACGACCCGGACTGGCGGCCAGAAACTGCAGCAGCTTGAACTCAACGGCTGTCAGATCAAGATCAAGACCCTTCAGGATGGCCCGGTAGCATGATTCATCCAGAATCAGCCCCGCTGCCGGGACCGCAACAGGATTGGAAACCCTGCGCAGCACCGCCTTGACCCTGGCCACGACCTCGCGCGGGCTGAACGGTTTGCAGATGTAATCATCGGCACCCAGCTCCAGGCCGAGTAGGCGGTCGATCTCTTCCACCCGGGCCGTGGTCATGATGATCGGCACTGCCGAAAAGGCCCGGATCTCCTTGCAGATGTCCAGCCCACCCTTGCCCGGCAGCATCAGGTCCAGCAGGATCAAGCCGGGCTTATGCTCCCGCACCCACCCGGTCACCACGGCGCCATCCCCCAGGCAGACCGCATCAAATCCGGCCTGCCGAAGATAGTCCGCCAGCACTCCGGCCAATTTTTCCTCGTCCTCTACAATCAGTATGCTTTCACTCATGGTCAGCTCCGTGCCACCGGCAGTTCGATCCGTATCCAGACCCCGCCCAGCGGTGAGCTTTGGGCAGTGATGTTCCCCCCATGGGCTTCAACGACATTACGGCAGATCGTCAGTCCCAGCCCGGCACCGCCGGTCGCACGGTTACGGGACGACTCCACCCGGTAGAGCCTTTCGAAGAGGCTCTCCAGCTCTCCCTGCGAGACTCCGGGGGCGGAATCCTGAAAATCGACCGCCAGAATGCCTTCCTGCTGCCGAAGCGTTATCAGCAACCTGCCGCCGTTATCGGTGTATTTGAGGGCATTATCGAGCAGGTTGCCGAAGAGCTGGTGCAACCGCTCCGGGTCGCCAAAAACCTCGGCGGCTGGCCTGGCGGGGAGATCCAGTTCCAGCGAGATCCCTTTTGACATGAACCGGGGACGGTACACCGCCACGGCCTCCTGCAGCACGTCAGCCAGGTCCAGTTCGGTCTTGCGGTAGGTAAGCGCCCCCACGTCCGACAACGAAACCTGGTACAGGTCGTCTACCAGCCTGCCGAGGCGCAGCACTTCGTTGTGCAGCGAATGAAACATATCCTGGCCCGGCTGGCGGATGCCGTCCTGCAGCGCTTCGAGTTCGCCCCGCAGAATCGCCAGCGGGGTCCGCAGTTCGTGGGAGATATCCGCCACCCATTGGCGGCGGGTCAGCTCGCTCTTTTCCAGGGCCAGGGCCAGCGAATTGAAATCCCTGGCCAGCTGTCCCAATTCATCATGTGACGTAACCGGCACCCTCACCGAGAAGGTTCCGGCCGCCAGTTGGTGGGTGGCCTGCGCCAGCAGGCTGAGCGGCTGCGTCATCCGTCTGGTCAGTATGAGCGACAGGATGGCCGCCAGGAGCACAACAACGCCCGCCACCAGGGCAAATGCCAGCTTCTGCTCTCTCAGAAAGCGTTGCTGCGGGGCATCGGAGATGTTAGTGCGCGGCAACAGTCCGAGATACCCCACCACCCGCCCCCGATAAAGCAGCGGAGTTGCCGTATTGTCTGCCGGCACCTCGACATGACTTATCAGCACCCTGCGGTCCGCATCCAGCAAAAACAGACGCTGGTTGAAGTGCCGCACCATACGCGGCGGCAAAGGCTTGTCCCGATCTCCTTCATGCCCGTGGCGGGGCGGCTCATCCGCGTCCCCCCCTTCGCCGGGTGGCGCTGATTCGGGCAGTGCTTCGGCAATCAGCCGCCGCCACTGCCCCGGATGCTGCCGCAGGGAATCCCAGCTCTGCTCGTTATGGTAGCGTTCCTCCAGCAAGTTCGCCAGCCGCGATATTCCCGTTTTTTCAACTGCATTGACATACTTCAGAAAGCCTCTGCCAAGGCTCCATTGCATGATCAGGGCCGAGCTGACCACCGCCAGCCCGGCTGCCGTCAGAATCACCAGGAACAGCTTGTGGGCAACACACATTTTCATAACCACGCCTCCTGTCGCACTCTATTTTTATCACAGGTAGCGGCTACGGAGTCATGCACAATCTGACCCGCAGACTCTTTTCCTTATTTTTTACACATTTCATCCCTATTTCTTCCGCATTGCAGCGGTATATCTGTACTCACCTGCAGGTACAAAAAGCGGAACAGACCCAAAAAAGGAGAATGATCATGAAACAGCAACTGACAAGTATGGCACTGGTAGTGGCAATTGTGACTGGTGGGGCATTCAGCGCCCAGGCCTTCGATGGTCCATTTGAAGGCTGCGACGGACCACGCGCCGAACACACGATGAATCCTCAAAAACGGATCGACCGCATGGCAAAGGTGCTCAAGCTCAGCACGGCCCAGAAGGAGCAGGTCGGCGCCATCATGAAGGCCGAGCAGGAGCAGGTTGAACCGCTTCGCCAGAAGATGGCCGAGGGGCACAAACGGATTCAGGCCGTCGTGAATGCGGCCACCTATGATGAGTCCGCGGTTCGAGCCATGGCAGCCGAGCAGGCCGCAATCAGGACCGAACTGCTGGTGTCGAGGACCCGCGCCATGAACCAGGTCAACGCCCTGTTGACACCGGAGCAGCGCGAACTGGCCCAGCATTTGCGGGACTCAAGGCCGGGCAAGCATGGCCGCCAGTTCCTACAGTAACTCAGTAACGAATCAACGCCGTGCGTGACCAAGCAAGGTTGCCGGGGCACGGTTTGGCAAAGGGATGGCGGTACATGAGCATGACTTTAAATTTCATACGCACTATCGCTATCCTCCTGCCGGCCTTGCTGGCCGGCTGTGTGGTCGGCCCGGATTATCGCACCCCGGACCTGTCGGTTCCTCCTGCCTGGCACGCGGAAACCAACGCTGGTCTGAAACGTGCGCCACTTGACACTGCACAACTTGCCCAGTGGTGGCAACTCCTCGATGACCCGCTGCTTTCCCGCCTGGTACAGGAGGCGGCCGCCAACAACCTGGACCTGAAGCTGGCCGGGGCCCGCCTGCGGGAATCACGCGCCCGGCGCGGTCTCTCCGTCTCAGACCAATACCCGACGCTGGGGGCCGGCGCCGGAGCCCAGCGTAATCGTTCCAGCGGGGAGATGGGTGCCGGCGGCGGGCGGGTCAGCAATGTCTTTTCGGCCCAATTCGATGCCAGTTGGGAGCCGGACCTGTTCGGCGGCAAACGCCGTGCCCTGGAGGCCGCTTCGGCAACGGCCGAAGCGGCCGAGGAGAATCTGCGCGATGTGCAGGTCAGTCTGCTGGCCGAAGTCGTGTTGAACTATATCGACATCCGCTCCAGTCAGGGGCAGATCGACATCACCCGTGCCACCATCACCAGCCTGACCGACACCCTGCAGATTACCGGCTGGCGGGTCCAGGCCGGACTGGTCAGTCAACTGGATCTGGAGCAGGCCCGTCTGAATCTGGAGCAGACCCGCGCCCAGCTGCCGGCACTCGCCAGCAGCCTGGAGCAGTCCCGGAACAATCTGGCCCTGCTGCTGGGCCGCGATCCCGGCACCCTGACCGAGCTGCAGTCGCTTGGGCCCATCCCGACAGCCTCCGCCCAGGTGGCCATCGGCGTTCCGGCCGAGACCCTGCGCCAACGGCCGGATATCCGCCAGGCCGAACGCCAGCTGGCGGCCGCTACCGCCCAGGTCGGCCAGGCCGAGGCCGACCGCTATCCCAGCCTCTCTCTGTCCGGCACACTCGGTCTGCAGGCCTCCTCTCTGGGCAATCTGCTGCAGCCCGGCGCCTACCTCTATACCCTGGCCGCCAACACGGCTGTGACGATCTTTGACGGCGGCCGCCTCAAGCAGAAGGTTGAAATACAGAACGCCCTGCAGGAACAGGCCCTGATCAGCTATCAGTCGGTCGTAAAGAGCGCCCTGCGCGATGTGGAAAACGCCTTGGCAGCCTACGCCGGGGAACAGAACCGCCGCCGGTCGCTGCAGGATGCTGTGCAGGCCGCTAAACGTGCCGTTGATCTCGCCACCAGCCAATATGCAGCCGGTCTGATCGACTTTCAATCGGTGCTGGACAGCCAGCGCTCACTGCTTTCGCTGCAGAATCAGCTGATCCAGAGCGAGGCCAGCGTTACCTCCGACCTGGCCCGGCTCTATAAAGCACTGGGCGGAGGCTGGAGCCACGACGCACCGATAATCAACCCACCCAAAGGCAATTCTCCAGGAGAACAATCATGAGCGATTCACCCACATCCGCCTCAAGCGTAACAGCTGGCGATGTTGCCAAAACATTGGGGGTCGACCGGAACAGGCCACTTACCTCGCGGTTGAAGCCGTACCTGATCTGGGGCGGAGCAGTGTTAGTGGTGGTAATTGTGCTGGTGTTGATAGTGAACAAGCGCTCATCCGGAAACCAGGTCAGTTACCAGACCCAGGAGGTTACCCGCGGCAACCTGACCGTACTGGTATCCGCCACCGGTACACTCCAGCCCACCAACCAGGTTGATGTGGGCAGCGAGATCTCCGGTACTCTCAAGACGGTTGAGGTTGACTACAATGCCCGGGTCAAGCGCGGTCAGGTGCTGGCCCGCATCGATACCGCCAGGCAGGAAGCCCAGGTCAAACAAACCGTCGCCTCACTGGAGGCCGCCCGGGCCAAAGTACTGCAGGCACGGGCGACCGTCACCGAAGCCCAGGCAAAACTGGCACGTCTGCTTCAGGTTCAGCAGGCCAGTGGCGGCAAGGTGCCCTCCCGAACCGAGCTGGACACGGCGCATGCCACACTGGACCGCGCCGTTGCCGACGAGGCAAACGCCAAAGCATCCGTGACTCAGGCCGAGGCCTCCCTGGAAGTCCAGCGCATCGATCTGTCCAAGTCAGTCATCCGCTCACCGATCAACGGCATCGTCCTCAAGCGGGCAGCGGAACCGGGCCAGACCGTGGCGGCCTCCCTGCAGACGCCGGTGCTCTTTACCCTGGCGGAGGACCTGACCCAGATGGAGCTGCAGGTCAATGTGGACGAAGCCGATGTGGGCAAGGTGCAGCCGGATCAGAGCGCCAGTTTCACGGTTTCGGCCTATCCGGACCGAAGCTTCCCGGCCCGCGTCAGCCAGGTCCGTTTCGGCTCACAGACCGTGGCCGGCGTGGTTACCTACACAACCGTGCTCAAGGTGGACAATGCCGAACTGCTGCTACGCCCCGGCATGACCGGCACAGCCAACATCACTGTGCAAAAGGTTGAGAATGCACTGCTGGCACCGAACACAGCCCTGCGCTTTGCGCCACCTGCAGCACCGGTCAAAAAGGCATCCAGCGGCGGCAGTCTGTTGAGCAAGATGATGCCGCGACCACCCAGCTCCGCTCCCCGGGCGCAGCAAAGCGCTCAGGACAAACAACCGCATGTCTGGATCCTGAACGACGGGGCACTGGAAAAGATCGCTCTGACGCCCGGCATGACCAACGGCATCCAGACCGAAGTGCGCGGAGACGGTGTTAAGCAGGGGATGCGGGTTGTGGTGGATGTGAACGAGGCGGGAAAATAGTCATGGCTGAAGTCACTGAGACTGACCAAGTACCACTGATAAATTTGCGCGGAGTGACCAAGACCTATGGCAAGGGAACGGCGGCCATGCAGGCGCTGCGCGGCGTGGACATCGCCATCGAAGCGGGCGAGTTCATCGCTGTCATGGGGCCATCCGGGTCGGGCAAGAGCACCTGCATGAACATCCTGGGCTGTCTGGATACGCCGACCAGCGGCAACTACCTGTTCAAGGGGGTCGAGGTGGGGAGCCTCAGCCGTGACCAGCGCGCCCTGCTGCGGCGACAGTATCTGGGGTTTGTGTTCCAGGGTTTCAATCTGCTCAACCGGACCACGGCGCTGGAAAATGTGGAACTGCCGCTGATGTATCGCGGCGACCCGCTCCGTATCCGTCATCAGCTGGCTCGGGAGGCGCTGGCAGCAGTCGGATTGACCGGCTGGGAAGGACACACACCGGGAGAATTGTCCGGCGGACAGCAGCAGCGTGTGGCCATTGCCCGGGCGATCGTCACCCGGCCGGCCCTGCTGTTTGCCGATGAACCGACCGGCAGCCTGGACAGCTCACGCAGCAGGGAGATCATGGAGATCCTGACGACCCTCAACCGGGAGCAGGGCATCACGATCGTGATGGTAACCCACGAAGCGGAGATGGCCCGGTACGCCAGCCGGACGGTCCATTTCCGCGATGGACTGGTCGTGCCGGCGCACGAGAGCGATTACAGGGAGGGGCACTGATGTTCTGGAACGCGGTCATACTGGCCCTGAGGGAAATAAGGCGCAATGTCCTGCGCTCGTTTCTGACCATCCTGGGGATCGTCATCGGCGTGGCGGCTGTGATCGTCATGGTGACGCTGGGGGATGGCGCCACCGCCCAGGTGACCCAACAGATCGCCAGCCTGGGGAGCAACCTGCTGATGGTGACCCCCGGCAAACGGATGGGCCCGGGACAAAACGTCGGTGCAGCGCCCTTCAGCGTGGAGGACGCCGAATCGCTGCGGCGTGATATTCCCCAACTGGTGGCGGTGGCCCCGATGGCCTCCAAATCCATGTCAGCCATCTACGGAAATGCCAACTGGTCCACCCAGGTCAGTGGCAGCAGCAATGCCTATTTTGATGTCCGCAACTGGAAGGCCACAACCGGACGCCTCTTCAGCGACAGCGAACTCCGCTCCGGCGCGGCGATCTGCGTGATCGGCAACACGGTGCGCAGCAAGCTGTTCGGTAACCAGGACCCGATCGGCGCCCAGATACGGCTGCAGAATATCTCCTGCCAGGTGGTCGGATTATTGGAATCAAAGGGGCAATCCACCATGGGCAGTGATCAGGACGACGTGGTCATCATCCCGCTGCGTACCTTTCAGCGCCGCATTGCCGGCAATCAGGATGTCAATATCATCCAGGTCTCGGTGCGCGATGGCGTCTCGACGACGCGGATACAGCAGGACATCGAACGGCTGCTGCGCGAGCGGCGGCATCTCTCCGCCAGCGATGAGAACAATTTCAACGTCATGGATATGAAGGAGATCACCGCCATGCTGACCTCCACCACCAGGATCATGACCGCCCTGCTGAGTGCGGTGGGGGCGGTCAGCCTGCTGGTGGGGGGTATCGGCATCATGAACATCATGCTGGTGTCGGTGACGGAGCGGACGCGCGAGATCGGCATCCGCCTGGCCATCGGGGCTTTTGAGCGGGAGGTGCTGCTGCAGTTTCTGGTGGAAGCGGCGGTGCTGTCGTCGTTCGGAGGATTGGTGGGGATTACGCTGGCGCTGTTCAGCTCGCTGCTGCTGGCAGCGTTGTTGAAACTGCCGTTTATCTTCAATGCCCCGATCGTCGCCATCGCCTTCGCTTTTTCCGCGGCGATCGGGCTGATCTTCGGCTATTTCCCGGCCAGAAAGGCCGCCCAGCTGGACCCGATCGAGGCCTTGCGCTACGAGTGATCACTTAATCTCGCGTGGCGAATCATCTGCACCGCCTGTCTCCCCACGGATGCTTTCGAGAAAGACCAGCGCCAGGGCCAGCATTACCGGCCCGGCCACCACCCCCGCCAGGCCGAAGGCCAGAAGGCCGCCCAGTACGCCGAAGACGATCACCAGGATATGGAGCTTGGCTTTGCCGCTGATAAAGAGCGGGCGCAGGATGTTGTCAATTCCGCCCACCGCCAGGGTCCCCCAGATGATCAGCAGGATGCCGGGCGTGGTCTGGCCCTGTACCAGGAGGTACACCGCACCCGGCAGCCAGATCAGGGCAGTACCCACGAAGGGGATCGAGGCGCAGAACGCCATCAGCGTTCCGAACAGAAGCGGCGAGGGTAGACCGACTGCCCAGAAACCCAATCCACCCAAAGTGCCCTGAACCGCGCAGGTCATGATCACGCCGAAGATCACCGCTCCCAGCACCCGGGAGACCGTATCGGTGATGGTGCCCCTCAACTTCTCGCCAATGGGTACCACCTGCCAGAAAACCCGCAGGGTACGCGAACCATCCTTGTAGATAAAGAAGAGGGTGATCACCATCAGGATCAGCTTGAACAGAACCCCAAGGAAGTTCTTCACGATGCCGGTGGAGTAGTTCAGCATGGCGGCCAGCCCCTTTTTGAAGGCCGGCAGCACCATGGGCTGCAGGTCAATGGTGCCGATCAGGGGGCGGAGCCGTTCCATCACGGGGGCCAGAAAGGGCTGCTTCAGGATTTCGGAGGGTGCGAAAGCGGCGCCACCACTGCCGGCCAGATCCAGATACTGGTAGGCCAGTGCCACCTCCCGCGAAAGGGCGAAGACCAGGCCGATCAGCGGCACGATCACCGCCAGTACAATGGCGGTTGTCATCAGCGCCGACGCGGTTATTTCACGACCGTGACACCTGGCGAGCAGTTTTTTGTAGAGCGGATAGGTAATGATGCCGACAGCGCCGGCCCATACCAGCATTGCCAGAAACGGCGAGAGGATGGTGAACAGCAGATAAACAAACAGCAGGGCTGCGCTATAGACGGTCAACGTTGTGAAAAGGGTGCGATCCATGGTGACTCCTTCGGGTTCAGGCCCGCTCCAGACCGGCAAAGCGCAGCAGCAGCTTCTTCGGCCCGGCCGAACCGAACCAGACGATGGCCTTCTGCCCTTCACCCTCCCCCTCGAGCTTGCGGATGGTGCCGACGCCGAACTTGGCGTGGCGTACCTTCATGCCGATGAAGACATCGCCGTGCTCCTCGGGTGGTTCCGGCACGATCTCGATCTCGTTGGAAAGGGTCTGGCTGATGGCAGCCAGGTTGTGGGCTTTCCCCTCGCCACCGGGGTGAGGACCAGGGTGAGGGTGGGCGTCCGTCTTCCGTGGATAGGGAGTCGCATACCGGTACCCATCTCCACCCTGACTCGCCCCATGAAAGGGGGAGAGCGCGCCGCCATCTTCCAGAAGCTCTGACGGAATATCCTTCAGAAAGCGGGACGGCAGGTTGATCTGCTCCTGTCCGAACAGGTAGCGCCGCCGGGCGTTGAGCAGGTAGAGCCGCTCCCGGGCGCGGGTCATGCCAACGTAGCAGAGCCGCCGTTCCTCCTCCATGCCATCCAGGTCGTCCAGGGCGCGGATATGGGGAAAGAGGCGCTCCTCCATGCCGATCATGAAGACCGCCTTGAACTCCAGCCCCTTGGCGGCGTGCAGGGTCATCAGGGTCACCGACGGCTTGCCGGTCTCCCCCTGTTCCAGGTCCGAAACCAGCGAAACCTGCTCCAGGAACTCGGATAGACCGGCCTCGGGGTTCTTCTCGCAAAACTCCTCCATGGCGGCCAGGAGCTGCTCCAGGTTCTCCAAGCGCTCGGCGTCCTCCGGGTCGCGGCTCTCCTTCAGCCGCGCCAGATAGCCGCTCTCCTGCATGACGGTCTGGGCCAGCTGCGGGAGTTCCAGCGCGCCGGACAGCTCCCGGAAACCATCCAGCAGGTCGGCGAAAGCGGCCACCTTGCCGCGCGGGGAGGCGGTCAGGAGGCTGCCTTGGCTGGCTTGCTGCATGGCCTCGTTGAAGGTGATGCCCTGCTGGCCGGCCAGCTCCGATATCCTGTCGATGGTGGTGTGGCCGATGCCGCGGGCCGGGACGTTGATGATCCGTTTCAGGGAGACCTCGTCGGAGGGGTTGTCCAGTACGCGCAGGTAGGCCAGGATGTCCTTGACCTCCATGCGGGCATAGAAACGGACGCCGCCGACGATGTGGTAAGGGAGCGCCTCGCCCACCAGCGCGTCCTCCACCAGACGTGACTGGGCGTTGGTGCGGTAGAAGACCGCCATCTCCTCCAGCGGCAGACCCTGGGAACGGAGCCTGCCGATCTCGCGGCAGACGAAGCGCGCCTCTTCCCGGTCCGACTCGACCCGCTCGTAACGGATCTTTTCACCGGCCGGGTTGTCGGTCCAGAGGGTCTTGCCCTTGCGGCCGTAGTTCTGTTTGACCACGGCACCCGCCGCCGCCAGGATCGTGGCGGTGGAACGGTAGTTCTGCTCCAGCCGGACGACCCGGACACCGGGGAAGTCCTTTTCGAATTCGAGGA
The DNA here is from genome assembly GCA_021779135.1 of Deltaproteobacteria bacterium. Lineage (GTDB taxonomy): Bacteria > Desulfobacterota > Desulfuromonadia > Geobacterales > Pseudopelobacteraceae > CAIPTY01. The sequence continues at coordinate 128 of JAJYBH010000111.1, read as the reverse complement.
TATTGCGGATGTCGGCCCCGCGCCAGGAGTAGATCGACTGGTCATCGTCCCCCACCACGCACAGGTTGCGGCGCTCCCCGGCCAGCAGGCGGATCAGGGCGTACTGCACCGGGTTGGTGTCCTGATAC